>NZ_JBBKZT010000006.1:0-453375 GCF_037889975.1 Variovorax rhizosphaerae
AGCCCACGGGGGACCCAACCCCCCCCCCGGAACACAAAAAAAACACCTTTTCCCCCTCCGGCCCCCACAATTTTCCGGCGCGGCATTGCCTTGACGCACATCAATGCACAAAGCGCGCCGCCCCGCGCAAAATGCTGGCACCTGTCTCAACGCCCACGGCGTGAAGGATTGACCATGGACAAGTCGCGCAGGAACTTCATGCTGGCCACCGGTGCCTTCGGGCTTGCCGCGGCGAACCGGCCAGCCCTGGCGGCTGTTCCGGAGGACGCGCAGGCCCTGGTCCTCGCCGCCGAAGCCACGGTCGATGCATTCACCCGCCGACAGGACATCGAGGGCTTCGTCGCCGCCGTGGCCCAGACCCGGGGGGTGCTGGTCTTTCCGCGGATCGTCAAGGCGGGCTTCGTGTTGGCCGGCGCCGGCGGCACCGGCGTGCTGCTGGTGCGTGACCAGAGAACCAACAACGAGTGGCGCGGCCCGGCGTTCTACAACCTATCCACCGCAAGCCTTGGCCTCCAGCTCGGCGCGTCGTGGGGCGACCTGATCGTGCTGGTGAACACGCAGAACGCGCTCAACGCGCTCTACAACAACCCGGCGGCGCTCAAGTTTGGCGGTGAGGCGTCCTTCGCCTTCTGGGACAAGGGCATGAACGCCGGCGCGAGCGGGACCACGGACTACCTCGCCTACTCGACGGACAAGGGCGCCTTCTTCGGCCTCGCCATCGATGGCTCCGTGCTCAGCGCGCGCCAATCGCTCAACGACGCCTACTACGGCAAGCCCGCCTCGCCACTGACCATCCTCTTCGATCCCCAGGTCAGCAATCCTGCCGCGCAGACGCTGCAGGCGAGCGTGAAGCGGCTGCGCGCCAACGGCCTCAGCGAATGGGCGAGATAGCCCTGGCCTTCATCGGCCCGACCTGATTCATGCGCAGCGCTTCCGGCCTTCCGAGCGCTGGTGATTCCGCCTGGCTTCGGTGGCTTCCAGGCCTGCGCACGCTGCGCAGCTACGACCCCGCCTGGTTGCGCCATGACATCGTTGCCGGCCTGGTGCTCACCACGATGCTGGTGCCGGTGGGTATTGCCTATGCCGAGGCGTCGGGGGTCGGGGGCATCTTCGGCCTCTACGCGACCATCGTGCCGTTGCTGGTCTATGCGGTGTTCGGCCCGAGCCGCATCCTCGTGCTCGGCCCGGATTCCGCGCTGGCGGCCGTGATCCTGTCGGTGGTGCTGGCGCATGCCGCCGGAGATCCGGCGCGTGCCATCGCCCTGGCGAGTGCGATGGCGGTCGTCTCCGGCGTCGTCTGCATCGCGGCGGGCTTCCTGCGGCTGGGCTTCGTGACCGAGCTGCTGTCCAAGCCGATACGGTACGGCTACATGAACGGCATCGCGCTCACGGTGCTGCTGAGCCAGTTGCCCAAGCTCTTCGGCTTCAAGGTGGAGGGCGAAGGACCGCTGCGGCAGGCCTGGGCCCTGGTGGAAGGCGTGCTGGCCGGCAAGATCCACGGCCCGAGCCTGGCGATCGGCGGCGCGACGCTGGTGCTCATCCTGCTGCTGCAGAAGGTGCCGCGCGTGCCGGCCGTGCTGGTCGGCGTGGTGGCGGCGACGCTGGCGGTCGGTGTGTTCGGCCTGGAGCGCGTTGGTATCGCGGTGCTCGGCCCGCTGCCACAAGGCCTGCCGGCGCCATCGCTGCCCCTCATCGGCATGAACGACCTCCAGCCCGTCCTGCTCGGCGGCCTGGCCGTGGCGCTGGTGGCCTTCGCGGACACCAGCGTGCTCTCGCGCGTCTATGCGGCGCGCTTGAACACCCGCGTGGACCCCAACCAGGAGATGGTGGGGCTGGGTGCCGCGAACTTCGCGGCCGGCTTCTTCCAGGGCTTTCCGATCAGCAGCAGTTCCTCGCGCACGCCGGTGGCCGAGGCAGCCGGTTCGCGCACGCAACTCACCGGCGTGGTGGGCGCGGTCGCCATCGCGGTGCTGCTGGTGGCCGCGCCGAACCTGCTGCGGCACTTGCCGAGCGCGGCGCTGGCGGCGGTGGTCATCGCGTCGGCGTTGGGGCTCATCGTGATCACCGACCTGCGCCGCATCCATCGCATCCAGCCCTGGGAGGCCTGGCTGTCGATCGTGTGCTTCGCGGGCGTCGCGGTGTTCGGCGCCATTCCCGGCATTGGCATCGCGGTGGGCATCGCGGTGATCGAGTTCCTGTGGGACGGCTGGCGCCCGCATTCGGCGGTGCTGGGGCGCGTGGACGGCCTCAAGGGGTACCACGACATCGGCCGCTACCCGCAGGCGCACCGTGTGCCCGGCCTGGTGCTGTTCCGATGGGATGCGCCGCTGTTCTTTGCCAATGCGGAACTGTTCCGCGACCGCGTGCTGGCAGCGGTGGCGGATTCGCCCCTGCCCGCGCAATGGGTGGTGGTCGCGGCCGAGCCCGTGACCAGCGTGGACGTGACCGCTGCCGACATCGTGGCCGAACTGGACGACAGCCTGCAGGCCCGCGGCATCGAGCTGTGCTTTGCCGAGATGAAGGACCCGGTCAAGGACAAGCTCAAGCGCTTCGGGCTGTTTGCTCGCCTCGGTGCCGAAACTTTCTTCCCTACCGTGGGCGAGGCCGTCAAGGCCTACCTTCGCAGCCACAGCGTCGCATGGCGGGACTGGGAGGCGGAGCCGATGAGCGATCGCATTGCGCCGCAGTAGACTGCCGGTCCCGCCTCCTTGACGCCAACCGCGCATACCCCCGTGACACGCGAAGCCGGCAGTGCCAACGACGACCTGCTGCTCAAGGTCTCGCCGCCGCGCGTTCAGCGCCACCTGATCTCGCGTCCGCGCCTGCTGGCCAGTGACGCCGCCTTCCACGGTTTTCCCGCGATCCTGATCCAGGCTCCCGCAGGCTTCGGCAAGACCTCCCTGCTCGCGCAATGGCGACTGGAGCACCTGTCGCATGGCGTGGTCGTCGCGTGGCTTACCGCGCAGCCGCGCGACAACCCCGAGCGGCTGGCCCAAGCCTTGGCGCTCGCCGTTCGACAAGGCGCGGGGCGGCCGGGGTTTGGCCACGTGCTGCTCGACGCCGTCGTGCCAAGTGGGCTGGAGGGCATCACCATCTGGCTGGCCGAACTGGCGCAGACCGCGCTCGACGTGGTGCTGTTCGTCGACGAGGCCAACAGCCTGCCGCCGGCCTCGCGGGAGGCACTGGCCTACCTGCTGCGCAACGCGCCGCCCAACCTGCGCACGGTCATCGCCGCCCGCCCGGATTGCCATCTGGACATCGACGACCTCATTGCCTACGGTCAGTGCGCGGTGGTGGATCCGGCCATGCTGCGCTTTCGCCTCAACGAGACGCTGGAACTGGTGCAAGGACGCTTCGGCGCACGGGTGGACAACGACACCGCCGCGCGCCTGCACGAGCTGACGGAAGGCTGGCCGCTGGGCGTGCAACTCGCGCTGACGGTCATCGCCCGCGGTGCCGATGCGCGGGCCGACGTGGCCGGCATGGCCGCGCTCGGCGGCGCGCTGCGCGATCACATCCCGGCCTTGCTGCTGTCGAACCTGGAGCCCGAGGACCGCGAATTCGCCACCCGCATCTCGATCCTGGACCACCTGCATCCCGAGCTGTGCCGTGCGGTCGCACAGGTCGACGATGCGGCGGAGCGCCTGGTGCGACTGGGCCGCGACACGCCGGTCTTCGTGGCCTCCGAGCAGGGTGAGTGGCTGCGCATGCACATGCTGGTGCGCGACGTGCTGCGCCAGGCTTTCGCGGGACTGCCAGCCTCGCAACGGGCCGAGGCGCATGCCCGCGCCGCCGGCTGGCTGGCCGAGCGCGGTCAGCTAGAACAGGCGGCGCGCCACGCGCTGGTCGCAGGCCAGACCGAAAAGGCCTATGAGTTGACCGAGCGCAGCCTCTACGAATCCATCATGGCGCACGGACGCCAGGGCGTGGTGCTCGAGTGGCTCAACCAGTTGCCGGCCGCCGAACTCGACCGCCGGCCGCGCGTGCTGCTGGCCGTGGCCTGGACGCTGTCGACGAGCGAGCGCCACGACGACGCGGGCCGCTACGTCGAACGCATCCTGGCGCAGCCGGATGTCAACGACGCGCTGCGCTGCGAATGCGCGTTGATCCTCAGCGGCGCCGCGGTATTCGCCGACGATCCGGACCGCTTCGCGCTGCTGCACGACCCATGGGCCGAATCGCCGCCGCTGCGCGATCCGCTGCTGCTGCAGGTGCATGCCAACCGCACCGCCTATCGCAGCCTGCTGGAGGGCGACCCGGCGATGGCGCGCCTGCGGCAGCAGCAGTCGCCACGCGGCGACTTCGGCAGCGGGCTCGGCTATGTGGGGCGCTGGGGCGAACTCATCATCGGCCTCAGCTACCTCTGGGAAGGACAGGTGCAACTGGCCGACAGCCTGCTGCAGCCAGCGCTGGCCAGCGCCGAGGTCGAGCTCGGTCGGCGCAGCCGGCTCAGCTGCATGCTGGCGGCCTTGCTGGCCTCGGCCGTCTGGGAGCGCGGGCGCCCGGGCGAAGCCGCCGCCCTGCTCGCCGACCGGCTCGACGTGCTCGAACACGGCGGCCTGCCCGAAGCCCTGTTGCTCGCCTATCGCACGATGGCCCGCATGGCGATGGCCGACGGCGCCGAGCACCGCGCCATGGAATTGCTGGCAGGGCTGGACGCCGTGGGCACGGCGCGTGCGCTGCCCCGCTTGCGCGTCGCGAGCCTGGTCGAGCAGGTGCGCATGCATGCGCGCCGTTACCGCGCGCAAACCTGTCGCACGCTCTGCGAACGCATCGAGGCGATGATGAAAGGCGACGAGTTGCCGCCGGGCCGCTTGTGGCGGGGCAGCGTCGTTGCCCTGCAGGGACTGGCACAAGGCTACGCGGCGATCGCCGCACGGGACTGGCGCGGCGCGCTGGAACCCCTGGCGCGCGCCGGGACGCTGGCGCAGCAAATCCGGCTGGAACGGCTTCACATCGAACTCCTCGCATTGCGTGCCTTCGCCCTGGACCGCTGCAGCGAAATGGAAGGCGAGGCCCTGATGCGCGAAACCATGGACCTCGCCGCCAGCTACGGCCTGGTGCGCGTGTTCGACGACGCGCATCCCGACGTGGGCCAATGGGCACGCGCCATCGCCGCGCCAGGCGATTCCCCTCCCCGGCGCGCGCCATTGCCGGCACCGCCCGAGCCCGTTGCGCCGCGCCCGGACCCGACCCGCGGCACGGTGCTCACGCCCAAGGAGCGCGAGGTGCTGGACATGCTCGCGCGCAACCTCTCCAACAAGGAGATCGGGCGCGCCATGCAGGTGGGCGAGACCACCATCAAGTGGCATGTGAAGAACCTGCTGGCAAAGCTGGATGCCGGCACCCGGAAGGAGGTCGTCGTGCGCGCCCGCATCCTCGGGCTTCTGCAGTCCAGCGCCTGAGGAGACTCTGATCAAGTCCGCCCCGAGGGCGCGCGCCTCGGATCGGGATGGGATGCAAGGCGCAAACCGCAGCCATGGCCGAAGCCTTGGCGAGGATCTGCAACGCCGCGGACCGCCCGAGCCGGGGATGCGCGGTCCGCGGAGGGCTTGATCAGAGTCTCCCTGACCACCGAGGGCCCCACGGAGCCCCGAAAGTGACCCTCCCCCTCCGCCAAGGAGGGGGGCCGAAGGTCACTGCAAACTTAATCTTCAGCCTGCAAGGTCGCCACGGCGGCCACCTCTATCAACAAGGGGGCTGGTGAAAGAAAGCCGGCCTCCGCCAAAGGAGACAAGACATGAACACAACCATCCAGGCAGACGCAGTTCAGGACGCGCCCGCCGCTCCCGCCGTCATCTCGGCCGCCGCGCTGAAGACCTCGATCAAGGTCGAGCAGCTCACTTGCACCATCGGTGCCGAACTGTCGAACGTCGACCTCGGGGCCGCCTCGCGCGACGCCGAGACGGTGGCCGAGCTCCGCAGCCTGCTGCTCAAGCACCGCGTGCTCTTCTTCCGCGACCAGGACATCACGCGCGCCGAGCACGTGACGCTGGCCCGCCACTTCGGCGACCTGGAAGACCATCCCGTGGCCGGCAGCGACCCGGACCACCCGGGCCTGGTGCGCATCTACAAGTCGCCCGACACGCCCAACGACCGGTACGAGAACTCCTTCCACACCGACGCCACCTGGCGCGAGAAGCCGCCCTTCGGCTGCGTGCTGCGCTGCGTCGAATGCCCGCCGGTCGGTGGCGACACCATCTGGGTCAACATGGTCGAGGCGTACAACCGCCTGCCGCAGGACATCCAGCAGAAGATCGCCAACCTGCGCGCTCGCCACAGCATCGAGGCCAGCTTCGGCGCCGCCATGCCGATCGAGAAGCGCCTGGCGCTGCACGCCCAGTTCCCCGACGCAGAACACCCGGTCGTGCGCATTCATCCGGAAACCAACGAGAAGGTGCTTTTCGTCAACGCGTTCACTACGCACTTCACCAACTTCCACACGCCGGAGAACGTGCGCTTCGGCCAGGACTACACCTCGGCCGGCCGCGACCTACTGGGCTACCTGATCGAACAGGCGGCCGTTCCCGAGTACCAGGTGCGCTTCCGCTGGAAGAAGAACAGCATGGCCATGTGGGACAACCGCAGCACCCAGCACTACGCGGTCATGGACTACGCCCCGTGCCACCGAAAGATGGAACGCGCCGGCATCGTCGGCGAAGCGACCTTCTGAGCACGCGGCCCCTTCCACCTTCCAACTATTTCCACGAGGTCATCAAATGAACTTTCTCGACGGCTCCCTCTACCCCGAAAACCAGCAACCCCTGATCATCACCGCCGCGCCCTACGCGCCGTCGTGGGTGCCCTCCGACTTCCCCGAGGACATCCCCGTCACGATCGAGCAGCAGATCCAGAAGGCGGTCGACTGCTACAACGCCGGCGCCACCGTGCTGCACCTGCACGTGCGTGAACTCGACGGCAAGGGCAGCAAGCGCCTGTCCAAGTTCAATGAACTGATCGCCGGCGTGCGCAACGCCGTGCCCGAGATGATCATCCAGGTCGGCGGCTCCATCAGCTTCGCGCCGGAGAACGAAGGCGCAGCCGCCAAGTGGCTCTCCGACGACACGCGCCACATGCTGGCCGAGCTCGACCCCAAGCCCGACCAGGTCACCGTGACCATCAACACCTCGCAGATGAACGTGGTGGAGCACTGGGAATACGAGGACTACAAGGGCACTTCGATGGAAGACCCGGCCGTCTTCAACGCCTACAAGGAAATGACCGTGCCGGCCCAGCCGGGCTGGGCCGAGGAGCACATCCGCCGCCTCAACGACGCCGGCATCCAGAGTGCATTCCAGTGCTACAACATCAACAGCTTCGAGTCGGTCGAGCGCCTGATGCGCCGTGGCGTCTACAAGGGCCCGCTGGTCATGAACTGGGTCGCCATCAGCGGCGGCATGGACCAGCCCAACATCTACAACCTCGCGAACTTCGTGCGTGCCACGCCGGACGGCGCGGTGCTGACGGTGGAAAGCTCGATGCGCAACGTGCTGCCGGTCAACATGATGGGCATCGCCATGGGCCTGCACGTTCGCTGCGGTATCGAGGACAACCTCTGGAACCAGTCCCGCACGCAGAAGATGAGCACGGTCGAGCAGGTCGAGCAACTGGTGCGTATCTCGCGCGAGTTCGGCCGCCCGATTGCTACCGCGCAGCAGGCCCGCGAGATCAGCAAGATCGGCGTGTTCTACGACACCGTCGAGGAATCGCTGCTGGCCAACGGCTTCGCACCCAACCGCAACGGCGCCCACCAGGGCTTCCTGCGCAAGGCGGCTTGAAGATGACCGACGCAGCAACCCTGCCGACGGTGCTCATCGTCCCAGGCCTCCGCGACCACGTGGACGCGCACTGGCAGACCTTGCTGGCCGCCGACTTGCAAGCGCGTGGCCGCAAGGTCCGCACGGTGCCACCGATGGGCCGCACCGACCTCGACTGCGCGTCGAAGGTCGAGGCCATCGAGCGCGAGGCGCAGGCCATCGACGGTCCGCTGATCCTCGTGGCGCACAGCGGCGGTTGCGTGATGGTCGCCCATTGGGCACGCCAGACCACGCGTGCCGTGCACGGTGCGCTCATGGCCACACCGCCGGATTTCGAGGAAGAAATGCCCGAAGGCTATCCCTCGCTGCAGGCCTTGCGCGATGGCGGCTGGCTGCCGGTGCCGCGCGAGCGCCTGCCCTTCCCGAGCATCGTCACCGCCAGCCAGAACGATCCGCTCGCGAAGTTCGAGCGCGTGGCCGATTTGGCCAAGGACTGGGGCAGCCACCTGTACGACCTCGGCACCGTCGGCCATCTAAACCCGGCCTCCGGCTACGGCGCGTGGCCGCTGGCAGAGGCCTTCATCGCCGTGATGGCAATCGGTGCGTGCAACGGCAGCACGAGCGCCGACCAGGCGCTGATGGCTTGCACCCAGCCCGCCGACATTTGAAACACACAAGGAGACATACCATGGCAAAAGCCATTCGCATTTACGAAACCGGCGGTCCGGAAGTCCTGAAGCTGGAAGACGTCGACGTCGGTGAACCGGGCCCCGGCCAGGCCCGCGTTCGCCACACCTCCATCGCCGTCAATTTCATCGACATCTACTTCCGCACCGGCCTCTATCCGCTGCCGCGCCCCAATGGGCTGGGCTCCGATGCCGTGGGCGTCGTCGAGGCCGTCGGCCCCGGCGTGACCGACATCCGCGTGGGCGACCGCGTGGGCTACCTCATCGGCCCGCAGGGTTCCTATTCGCAGGTCCGCGTGATGCCGGCCGACGTGCTGATCCCGCTGCCCGATGGCGTGTCGGACCGCACCGCCTCGACCCTCATGATGAAGGGCATGACGGCGCAATACTTGTTCCGCCAGGTCTACCCGCTCCAGGGCGGCGAGACCATCCTGTACCACGCGGCCGCCGGCGGCGTCGGCCTCATCGCCTGCCAGTGGGCGCGCGCCCTGGGCGTGACGATGATCGGCACGGTCAGCTCCGACGAGAAGGCGGAGATCGCCAAGGCCAACGGCTGCACGCACACCATCGTCACCACGCGCGAGAACATCGCCGAGCGCGTGCGCGAGATCACCAATGGCAAGGGAGTTCCTGTCGTGTACGACTCGGTCGGCAAGGACACGCTGATGGCCTCGCTGGACAGCCTGTCGCCCCGCGGCACGCTGGTGAGCAACGGCACGAGTTCCGGCCCCGTGGTCATCGATTCGATGCTGCTGGCCGCCAAGGGCTCGCTGTGGCTCACGCGGCCGGCGATGATGCATTACATCCAGCCGCGCGCGCACATGCTGTCGATGGCCGATGAGCTGTTCGGCCACGTGCTGACCGGCAAGATCGTGAGCGAGCCGCGCCAGAGTTTTGCGCTGGCCGATGCGGCCGACGCGCACCGCGCCCTCGAATCGCGCAAGACCACCGGCGCGACCGTGCTGGTTCCCTGAAGAAGCGGAGCCACCATGGACATGCACGCACTCGACACGAAAAAGGCGGACGCCGACAGCTACCTGTTCGGCCCGCGCCAGGCCTGGTTCGCCTTCGCGATGACCATCGGCCTCATGATGGTCGACTACATCGACCGACAAGTCATCGTCTCGCTCTTCCCGCACTTGAAAGAGGCCTGGGGTCTGTCCGACAAGCAACTCGGCGCCCTGGTGTCGGTGGTGTCGGTGACGGTGGCGCTGGCTGCGCTCCCGATCGCGCTCTTTGCCGATCGCGGCAGCCGCGTCAAGAGCATCGTCGTGATGGCGACGACCTGGAGCCTGGCCACCATCTCCTGCATGTTCACGCGCAACTACAGCCAACTGTTGGCAGCGCGTGCCGTGGTCGGGCTGGGCGAGGCGGGCTATGGGGCCGTCGGCTCGGCGCTGATCGCCAGTCACTTCCCGGCGCGCATGCGTGGCGCGCTGCTGGCGGGCTTCTTTGCTGCGGCCTCGGTGGGCTCGGTGATGGGCGTGATGCTCGGCGGGCTCATCGCCGCACGCTGGGGCTGGCAAGCCGCGTTCGGCGTGGTAGGTATTCCCGGCCTGGTGCTGGCACTCGTCTACTCGAAGGTGCGCGACTACCGCACCGTGGACCTCACGCCGCGGCTCGACCGCGCCACCCGTTCCACCGGCAGCGCCGTGCGCGCCGTCGTCCAGGCACTGACCCGCTCGCGCACCATGCTGTGGGTGTGCATCGGCGGCTCGGCGCAACTGATCGTGGTCTCGGCCATCTGGGCCTGGCTGCCCAGCTACCTCAACCGCGTGCATGGCCTGGCGCCGGATCGCGCGGCCATCAGCGCCGCCATGGTGGTGCTCAGCGGGGCCGTCGGCAGCGTGGTATGGGGCGCATTGATCGACCGTGCCGGCCGCCGCCGTCCGGGCGCCAAGCTGCAGGCCATGGCGCTGCTGTGCATCGCCTCGCTGGTCGTGCTGGTGACCGCCTTCGGTGCGCCGCGCTTCGGCATCGCAATGACGGCGCAAGCCCAGTTCATGCTCGTCCTGCTCGGCGGCTTCCTGATGACCTGCACGGTCGGCCCGGTCTCGGCCGTGGTGATCGACGTGATCCATCCCGGCATCCGTGCCACCGGCGCCTCGGTGCTGGCACTGTTCCAGAACCTGTTCGGCCTGGCGGCCGGGCCATTCATCGCCGGCATCCTGTCGGACGCATGGACGCTGGAACAGGCGCTGACGGCCATGCCGCTCTTCGCCGTGCTGGCCGGTTGGGCTTTCATGCGCGCATCGCGCAGCTATGAGCCGGACCTGCAGCGTGTCGGCCAGGCCCTGAAGGAAGAACAGGCCGCCCTCTCCCCCAATGCACACAACGCCCTCGCGTGAACGTGCTACCCCCAAAACCTTGATTGAACTGAACTGGAAGAATTGAAATGAACGGATTGATGATGGATCAGCCCCTGCTGATCTCGAGCCTGCTGACCCACGCTGAACGCCACCACGGCGACCAGGAGATCGTCTCGCGCCGCGTCGAAGGCGACGTGCACCGTACGACATATCGCGAACTCGCCCAACGCTCGCGCCGCATGGCCAACGCGCTGGCGGCACGCGGCATCGAAATGGGCGACCGCGTTGCCACCCTGGCCTGGAACGGCTACCGCCACATGGAGCTGTACTACGCGGCCTCCGGTTCCGGCGCGGTGCTGCACACGCTCAACCCGCGCCTGCATCCGGACCAGGTGGTCTGGATTGCCGACCACGCCGAAGACCAGATCCTGTTCTTCGACCTGACCTTCCTGCCGCTGATCGAAGCCATCGCCTCGCGCGTCAAGACCATCAGGGCCTTTGTCGCGATGACCGACCGTGCGCACATGCCGGCCCATTCGAAGGTGCCGAACCTGCTGTGCTACGAGGAATTGATGGCCGACCACTCGCCGGACTTCCACTGGCCGGTGTTCGACGAGAAGGCGGCTTCGTCGCTTTGCTACACCTCGGGCACGACGGGCAACCCCAAGGGCGCGCTCTACAGCCACCGTTCGACGATGCTGCACACCTATGCCGCCGCCTTGCCCGATGCGCTCAACTGCTCGGCCAGCGACGCCATCCTGCCCGTGGTGCCGATGTTCCACGTCAACGCGTGGGGCCTGCCGTACATCGCGTGCATGGTCGGCGCCAAGCTGGTGTTCCCGGGCCCGTGGCTGGACGGCAAGTCGCTGCACGATTTGTTCGAGGCCGAAGGCGTCACGCTGTCGGCCGGCGTGCCCACCGTGTGGCAGGGCCTGCTCACCCACGTGGAGAGCAACGACCTCGAATTCAGCACCATGCGACGCACCATCATCGGCGGCTCGGCCTGCCCTCCCGCCATGATGCGCGCCTTCCAGGACCGCTACCAGGTCAACGTGCTGCACGCCTGGGGCATGACCGAGATGAGCCCGCTGGGCACGGCCTGCAAGCTCAAGCCCTCGCACCTGAAGCTGGACGCCGAACAACGCATCGCCATCCAGTCCAAGCAAGGCCGCGCCGTGTTCGGCGTGGACATGAAGATCGTGGACGAGAACGGCGCCGAACTGCCGCACGACGGCAAGGCGGCCGGCGAGCTGATGGTGCGCGGCCCGTGGATCATCTCGCAATACTTCAAGGGTGGCAGCCCGCTGGTGAACGGCTGGTTCCCGACCGGCGACGTCTCGACCATCGATGCCGAAGGCTTCATGCAGATCACCGACCGCAGCAAGGACGTGATCAAGTCCGGCGGCGAATGGATCGGCTCGATCGACCTGGAGAACATCGCCATGGCCCACCCGGCCGTGGCGATGGCGGCCTGCATCGCCGCGCGCCACGCCAAGTGGGACGAGCGCCCGCTGCTGGTGGTGACGAAGAAGCCGGGCACGGAACTCACCCGCGACGAACTGCTGGCCTTCTACGACGGCAAGATCGCCAAGTGGTGGACGCCGGACGACGTGGTGTTCGTCGACAGCATTCCGCTGGGCGCCACGGGCAAGGTGCAGAAGAACATCCTGCGCGACGCTTTCCAGGACCACCTGCTGGTCACTGCTTGAAATGAAGGCCCACCCCCGATGCGCCTGAGGCGCCCGTGCGGCCGCCAGGGGCGGCTGCACTTTCGCCGAGCTCGGCTACCCGCAGCTGGAAACAGTTGCGTGGATGGGCCTGTGGGTCAAGCCCGACGTCCCCGCCGCGATGCAGGAGCGTATCGTGATGCCGTCGTCAAGGTGACGGCACAGCCGGCAGTGCGCACGCGCTTGCTGGACCTGGGTCTGGAGCCCGTTGCCTCGCGCACCCCGGAGGAACTGTCGAATTCGCTGAGCGCCGACTACCAGCGCGACGGTGCGGTGCTCAAGTCGATGGATTTCAAGCCCGAGTGAAGTGCGTGGCAGGACACGCGAACTCTGCAAATGACGTCTCCCCTGAATTCCGGACTTTTCAAAGCTGGAGGTACGGTTGCTTGCCGGTGACCCACGACGGACGCACCGATGGCCTGGTAGAGCCATTTCGCTCGCGCATCCACATCCAAACGTTCGGCGGTGTTGAAGTCGCCGTCCTCGAAGCGAAGGCGGCCCATTGCCATTGGCGGTCGGGTGAGACGACACGGTCGGGACGCCCGTCGGCGAAGGACATGACCCGCATCTGTGCGTTGGCCTGCGGCGCGGCAGCTTCCAGGATGGACCGCATCCGGTCGTCAGGCGCGAAGTCAGCTGATTCTGAGCTTTGCGACATGCCTTGCAGGAAGTTCAGAAGCCAGATCTCACGACATTGCGTCGAGACGGGTACCTCGAGCGCGATTCCAGGCTCGCCGATGCGATGATTCGTTTGCTGCGCAACGAGGATGCCTCCCCAAGTCACGCGCGATCAGACCGCCCCAAGGGCGCTCACTTCGTTGCTGAACTTGCACTGCAACCTCGAATCCTTGTGATGCACGATCAAAATCAGCGTTTGAATCCGCCCGAATTTCCGTTTTGACCCCCAGATTGCCCATGCAACGCAACACACTCTCCTTCCTCCCCGTCGTTTTCGCCATCGCCGCTGGCGTCCTGGTTCCAGATTCGGTGTCTTTCGCGGTCACCCCCGCCACCAAACCCGCATCCCAGAAGAAGCCCGCGGCCGAAGCGCCGGCCTCGGCGCCGCCAGCTGGACAGACCGCCGTTGCCGGTGGGGCACCGACGCTCCCTGCCAAGGCATGGCTTTTGATGGACTTCGACTCCGGCGAGCTGCTCGCCTCGGCCAACCCCGACGAAGCACTGCCTCCGGCATCACTGACCAAGATGATGACCAGCTTCCTGGTGGAACAGGCACTTCGGTCGGGCAAGCTCAAGAAGGACGACCTCGTTTCGGTCAGTCAGAACGCCTGGTGCCGTGGCTCGAGCACGGAGTCGTGCATGTACCTGCCGCTCAATGGCCAGGCCACCGTGATCGACATCCTGCGCGGCATCATCATCCAGTCGGGCAACGACGCGTCGAAGGCGATCGCCGAGCACATGGCCGGCTCCGAAGAGGGCTTCGCCAAGCTCATGAATGCCGAAGCCAAGCGCCTCGGGATGACGCACACGAATTTTGTGAACGCGACGGGCCTGCCCGATCCGGAACACAAGTCGTCTGCGCGAGACCTCGCCAATCTGGCGCGTGCGATCGTCCGCGACAGCTCCGACTACTACCCGATCTACGCGGAGCGCGAGTTCAAGTACAACGGCATCAAGCAAGGCAATCGCAACGCCCTGCTCTACACCGATCCATCGGTGGACGGGCTGAAGACCGGCCACACGCAGGAAGCGGGGTACTGCCTGGTGACTTCGTCCAAGCGCAACGGCATGCGCCTGATCACGGTGATCCTCAACACCACCAGCATGAAGGCGCGCGCCGACGAGACGCGCACGCTGCTCGGCTGGGGCTTCGCTAACTTCGAGAAGGCCACCCCGATCCAGCCCGACGCGGTCGTCACTTCTGCCAAGGTCAGCTTCGGGAAGGCCGATACGGTGGCGGCGGGCCTGGGATCGCCGTGGTCCCTGACGGTGCCGCGGGGCCAGCAAGTGCGCACCACGGTGCAGGTCAAGCCGGACCTCGAGGCACCGGTCGCCAAGGGCACTGTGATCGGCAAGGTGATTGCGGAGTCGAACGGCAAGCCGGTGGGAGAAACGCCGCTGGTCGCGCAGGCCGACGTGGAGCGCTCAGGCTGGTTGCGGCGCATGTGGCAGCACGTGCTGAAGTGGTTCGGCAAGTGAAGCACGCCTGAACGCGCGTCACGTCTGGAAAAATTGTGGCAGCGGACGGCGCGGTGACGCCTGCACCGCGGTCGGGGCATACCCGATGCGGCACAACATCTGGACCGTGGCGTCTCGCGCCGATGCGGGCGCAGCGGCGCCGAGCAGTAGCCGGTGCGCACGCTCGTAGTGCGGCGCCATTTCGGCAAACTCCTGCAGTGCCTGGCTCATCGGGTGCACGCCGATGCCGAGTTGCGTCGCCCGCAACTGCTGGCGCACGTAGGCGCGACCCGCGGCAATCTGCTCGCTGCGACTGTTGCCGCCCGTGCTCAGCCAGATGAATCCCATGGCCGTGCTGCAGTAGCCGTCGAAGGTCTGCATCGCCTGCTTGTGCGCGGGACTGTCCGGTGAGGGGGGCGCGCTGCGATCGAACTGGCCCAGGCCCGATGCGATGCGTGCCATGCGCGTGTTGATCGTGAGGCCATCGCGATGCGCCAGGATCTCATCGGGTCCAACGCGCATCAGGCGAATGCTTTCCATCACGGTGCGTGGGGTCGTCAACTCGACTTTCGCCGCTTCCCAGCAGAGTGCGCGCAGTTGATTTACGCGCGCAGGGTCGACCGTTCCTCCGACGCGCACCTCATCGTTGCCGGGTGGTTGCAACAGCAGCGCCGCGAGCGTGGCTGCCGTTACCGGGCGCGCGGTGTCGAACGGCAGCTTGGGGGTGTGGCGCTGGAGCACCGATGCGAACAACGGGTCTGCTCGCGCACCCTGGCGCAAGCGAAGACGCGCCACCGGTCGCGTGTCCCAATCCTCGATCCGGGGTGCCATCTCCCCCTCGGGCCAGAGCGTCACTTCGCTGTGCACGCCTTGTTCTGCGAGTGCCATCACCAGCAGTTCGAGGAACGCGCCATGGCCGATCAGGATCTGGCGGCCGAACGGATCGGTCTCGGGCAACAAGCGTTCGCGATCGCAGTGGAGCGTGATGGAGTCTGGCTCGCGGAGGTCCACGAGCCAGGGTTGGCGGTTGTGCGGATTCGGGGCCGTCACGGCGTAGGCGACTGCGCGCTTGCGAACATCGGTCTCTTCACCGGGGCCGTTCCAGATCTCGATGGCAGCCGCAGGAATGTCGCTCGACAAGGAATAGGCGCCCACCAGCGCCGCCCCGGCAGCCAGCACCACGCCGCCACCGACCAGACGCACGAAACTCCGACGGTTCACCATGACGAGCCTCCAGCAAATTGCCCTGATGCGTGCATTGTGAGAACGCACGAGGCCATTCACAATTGGTCGATTGCTCACATCTGCTATGCGGGAATGAATAGCTCCTCCGATTTCGACTGGCGCCTGATCCCCGCCTTTCTCGCGGCGCTCGATCGCGGCAGCCTGCTGGGCGCGGCGCGCATGCTGGGCTCCAGCCAGCCCACCGTCGGACGTCACATCCTGGAGCTGGAAACTCAACTCGGCACGTTGCTGTTCGAACGCACTGGCCGCGGGATGCAACCGACGGCGATGGCGCTGCGGCTGGCCGATGCAGCACGCGCCATGGAGGCCGGCGCGCATGCCTTGGCCCGCAGCCTCTCGGTCGCGCAGTCCGTCGCATCGGGCACCGTGCGCGTCAGCGCCAGCCAGGCGGTGGCCGTGCATCTGCTGCCGCCGCTGCTGGCGCAGATGCGACAGGCGCTGCCCGAGGTGCAGGTCGAGCTGGTGTCGAGCAACGAGGTCAGCAACCTGCTTCGACGCGAGGCGGACATCGCCGTGCGCATGGTCCCGCCGCAGCAAGCCTCGCTGGTCATCAAGCGCATCGGCAAGGTCACGCTGGGCGCGTATGCGCACCGCGACTACCTGCGCCAGCGCGGCGTGCCGCGCGAAGCTGGCGACCTGCGCACGCACGACCTGATCGGGCTCGATCGCGACGACAGCATCGTGCGCGGCTTTGCCGCCCTTGGCATGCCGTTGACGCGAGACGCCTTCTTCTTTCGCAGCGATGACATCAACGTCTACTGGCAGGCGGTACGCGCGGGGATGGGCATCGGCTTCGTGGCCGACTACATTGCGCGAACCGACGGCGCCGTGGTGCGCGTCCTGCCCACGCTCAAGATCCCGCCCCTGCCCGTGTGGTTGGCCGTGCATCGCGAGATACGCAGCAGCCATTGCATCCGGCAGGTCTACGACTTTCTTGCGCGCAGCATTCCCGCGGGGTTGTAACGAGACTGGCAATCGCGACGCCGATCTCATGCGGCGCCACAGCCGCAGGTGGCTTCGCGCGGGATTCGCCGCGACTCATATCAGTTTTCCATGACGCTGGCGCGTCTTCCGCGACGCATGAAACCGGGGCGAGTACAACGTTGCCAGTTCGTGGGCACCCACGGAACCGGCTTTGCCGGGCCGTTGGGTGCGCCCCCTTGAGGGGGAGCGCCGCAGGCGCATTCGGGGGTGGGTTTTCATTTCAGTTTTCCATGACGCTGGCGCGTCTTACTCGACGCATGAAGCCGGGGCGAGCACAGCGTTGCCCGTTCGTGGGCACCCACGGAACCGGCTTTGCCGGGCCGTTGGGTGCGCCCCCTTGAGGGGGAGGCGCCGCAGGCGCATCGGGGGTGGGTTTTCATTTCAGACGGCCTGTCGTTTCTTGCTTGCAGCGCTTGGCGCTTCGCTTCGCGCCAACCACAGCCCACTCAAGATGATCAGCGCTCCGCCACCCAGCGTCCATGCATCGGGTGCCGCCTGCCAGAACAGCCAGTCCAGCACCACCGCCCAGGCCAGGGCGCTGTATTCGAAAGGGGCGATGGAGGCCGCCTGGCCGTGCCGGAAGGCCTCGGCAATGGCCAACTGGCCCAGGAAGCCGCTGACCGCCAGGCCCGCCAGCGCCCACGCGTGCCCGGACTGGATCGGCACCCATTGCGGCGCCGCCAACAGGCTCCCGCCGACAGCCATGCCGGCCGTGGTCCAGAACACCAGCGCGGCGCTGGGTTCGGTGCGGCTGATGAGCCGACCCAGCATGTTCGACAGCGCATAGCAGGCCGCGGCCACCAATATTGCCAATGCGCCCATCGACAGGAAGGCGCCCTGCTCCGGCCGCAACGCGATCACCACACCGACGAATCCCAGCCCGATGGCGAGCCAGTGCCGCGGCTGGACCGACTCGCCCAGCATCGGCACGGCAATGAGCACCATCAGCAGCGGCGCGATGAAACTGAGCGTGTAGGCCTCCGCCAGGCCCAGGGTCTTCAGGCCGTACACGAAGAGCACGAGCATGGTCATGGTCAGCACGGCGCGCAGCAGGTGCAGCCGCCAACGCAAACGGCGGTTGAATACCGCAGCGGCCTCGCGCCGCCAGGCGATGTACAGGCACACCAGCGGCAAGGCCGTGAGACCGCGCAGCGCCATGACCTGCACAGGGGCGTAATGGCCGGCCAGGTTCTTGAGCAGTGCGTCCATGCACGCAAAGAACGCGCAGGCCAGCAGCATCGCAGCGATGCCGCGCAGGGATCCGGTGGGGTGCATGGGCGGGCGGGTTGTCTTTCGGCATTGGCCGCGGGAGGGGCCCCATTCTGTTCGATGCGCGAATGCGTATCGCGGAAGCCCTGGGGAAGCAAGCCTGGTGGGCTCGCCCTATCGCTCCGTCAGCCTGGCAAGTCCCACACTGAGCAAGCGCCCCGACAGCGGCGCGCTCGCCAGCGAATCGATTGGCACGCTGTGGCGCGAAGTGGTGATCGCCATGCGCTCGCCACCCGCCTCGCCCCCGCCGGTGATGGCGAGGTCGGTGGCGCAAGGCACCGGCAGGCCAACGACGCGGTCCAGCTGTCCGTCCTGGGTGAAGCGGACGACGGACCATCCGTCGCACAGCGCCGTCCAGATGCCGCCCTGGGCATCGAAGGCCAGGCCGCTGAGCCGGCCCGAGCCCTTGGGCACCGTGGCAAGGCGGCGCACCGAGGCCTGTCCGGGCTGCAACAACAGGATGGCGCCGGAGCCTGGCGCCGTTGCATAGAGTTGCCGCTCGGCCGGGTGCCAGCCCAGGCATTGCACGGCCTCGCCCATGCGCCATCGCACATCGAGCGTGCCGTCGCCACGCACGAGGCCGATCGCGGCGCCTGACTCCGGCAGCGCGACCGCGGCCCACACCTCGTCCCCCTCGCCATTGCAGACCGCAAGTACCTGTCCGGAGAGCCATGGCGCCATGGGCGTGACCGCGCCATCTGCGGCGATGCGCACTGCAGAGCGCTCATCCACGGCAATGACGCCCTCGCCATCACGCAGCAAACCCACCAACGGCAACTCCAACGTCACGACCTCGCGATCCTGACCGTTTTCGTACATGCGCACCGAGGGCGCGAGCGCGTCGGCCCACCAAAGTCGCTCGCCGTCCGCCGACCAGAGCGGATGCGCTCCATGGAAGGCCCATTGCCCCGGCAAGGCGGTGACCGAGGCTTCGGTGCTCACGGCCACATCGCTGCCCACCGGAGACAACTGGGCGCCCACGCGGCGCGCGGCCTCGGCCACTTCGGGGCCGAGCAGTTCAAGCCGCGCACGCGTGAGCCGATAGGCCGGGCCTGCAACGCTGATCGCCCCCCTCACCTGCCCCGCCGCATCGATCACGGGCGCGCCGACGCAGCGCACACCCAGCACGATTTCCTCGTCGTCGATGGCATAGCCGCGTGAGCGTGTGATGCGCAGTTCGGCCTGCAGCCTGCGGCGGTCCGTGATCGTCAGCGGCGTGAGCGGCTTGAGCACCGCATCGCGCACGATCGCATCGCGGGCCTCGTCGGGCATGGCCGAGAGGATCGCCTTGCCCTGGCTGGTGCAGTGCACCGGCTTGCGCTCGCCGAGCGCGGCGGCCGAACGCTGGCTGTGCGCGCCGTCGCAGCGTTCGAGCGAGATCACCTCGCGGCCATCCAGCGTGGCGAGGTAGCAGGTCTCGCCGGTCAGGTCGCGCAGGGCGCGCAGTTCGAAGGCGGCGGCCGCGACCAGGTCGGGCATCGCATAGGCCTGCCGCGCCATCTCGAAGCATCGGAAGCCCAGGCAATAGACCCTGCGCAGCGGATCGCGCCGCACCAGGCCGCGCGCCGTCAAGGTCGCGAGCAGGCGATAGACGGTGGTGCGTGGCAAGGACAACTGCTCCGCAAGCTCGGTCTGCCCGAGTCCCTGCGGCGCGGCGCCGATGGCGTCCAGCACGTCGAGCGCCTTTTCAAGGGCTCCTGTGCCCTCACCGGAAGAAGTGGCCATGTCGTTCGGTTTGTCTCAAATGGTGGTACGCGGGGGCATGTTGCATGTCACCGCGCGATGCCAATCGATTTTCTTTGCGCTCCAGTCTCCCTACGATCGGATCACCCGCTGCAAGCTGTCTTGCGACCCATTGTGTTCCCACCATTTGAGACAAACACCATGACCACCACGCCGCCTCCCCTCTCCACGATTCCCCAGCGCGCGCCAGCGCCCTACGTGTCCGATGCCGTGCTCGACCGCCTGGCCAAGGCCACCAGCGGATCGCTGACCACGCAGCTCTACATCAAGGGCTTCCGCCAACCCGTGCTGCATGGCCTCACGCCGCTCAACAAGAAGATGGTGCCGTTCGCCGGCCGCGCCTACACCATGCGCTTCATCCCGGCGCGCGAAGACGTCGATGTGTACGGCAACCTCACGACCTCGCCGAGCGCCGACAACCTCCAATGGGTCGGCGTGGAGCAGATCGAGCCGGGCCATGTGCTGGTGATCGACAGCAACAAGGACGGCCGCGCCGCCTCGATGGGCAACATGCTCATCACCCGCATGATGATGCGCGGCGCCCGCGGCGTGATTACCGACGGCACCTTCCGCGACGGCACGGAGCTGAGCCAGATGGACTTCCCGATCTGGTGCACCGGCGTGACGGCCACCACCCGGCTGAGCTACCACCACGTCGCCGACCTGCAGGTGCCGATCGGCTGCGCTGGCGTGGCGGTGTACCCGGGCGACGTGATCCACGGCGACGGCGACAACATCACCGTGATCCCCGCGCACCTGGCCGAGGAGATGGCTGACCTGTGCGAGAAGCGCGACGACATCGAGGCCTACCTGGCCCTGCGCGTGCAGGCCGGCGAGGCACTGTGGGGCCTGTACCCCCCGAGCGATGCCACGCGTGCGCAGCACAAGCAATGGGTGGCCGATGGCCGCCCCGCCATTCCCGCGGCCAAGCCCGCCGGCACCCGCTGATTCACGGAGACCAACGACATGGCCAAGTTCACTCCTGAAGACCACGCCGCCCTGATCCGCCGCTACTTCGACGCCTGCAACGCCGCCGACTACGACGCGCTGGTCGACTGCTTCACGCCGGATGCCGTGCACTACTTTCCCGCCGGGCTGCCGGAGATCCCCTGGCGCACGGCCGACACCATCGCGAAGAAGTGGCAATGGTGCGTCGAGACGCTCGGCTCGCAATGGACCATCGACAAGCTCATCGTGAGCCACAACACGCCCGAAGCGATGATCGAATGGACACACTGGAAGAACAAGAGCGGCACGGCATTGCGCGGTGCGGAGTGGTACGACTTCGATACCGAGACCGGCAAGATCAAGGAGATCCGCGCCTACTACGCCGCACCGGCGGACAAGGAAGTGAAGATCAACGAGCTCGTCGCCTTCGACTACGTCGGCCGCGGCTACCCGCTCAAGAGCAAGTAGGGCCATCGATGCTGCAATCCGTTGAAGCCCGCACCGGCGTCGCTGTCGGCGAACGCTGGCCAGAGTCCACAGCTCGCGAAATCGATGCGGCAGTGCAGGCAGCCGCCGATGCGAGCGATGCTTTCGCGGCCACGACCGCGGCCCGACGCGCCGCCTTGCTGCGCGCGCTGGCCGGTGCACTCGAGGCCGATCGCGAAGGGCTTGTCGCGTTTGCGGATCATGAGAGCGCCTTGGGGCTGCCGCGCCTGAATGGCGAACTCGATCGCACCAGTTTCCAGCTTCGCGGCTTTGCCGACGTGCTGGAGCGCGGCGCAGCCCATGCCGTGACGGATGACCCGGCCGTCGATGGTGCGCCGCCGGCCGGCCGCCCTCGCCTCACACGCGTGCGCGTGCCCGTGGGTCCGGTTGCCATGTTCTCGGCCAGCAACTTTCCCTTCGCCTTCTCGGTGCTCGGCGGCGATACCGCCTCGGCGCTCGCAGCGGGCTGCCCTGTGGTGGTCAAGGCCCATCCCGCGCATCCCGAACTGTCACGCCGCACGGCGGCGCTGGCGCAGCGCGTGGTCCACGCGCAAGGCCTGCCTGCGGGCGTGTTCCAACTCGTACAGGGCGGCGCCATCGAGGTCGGCGTGGCACTCGTCCAGGCGCCGGCCATTGCGGCCGTGGCGTTCACGGGTTCGTTCAAGGGCGGCACTGCACTGGCGAAGGTGGCAGCCGATCGCCCGCGCCCGATTCCCTTCTACGGCGAGCTCGGTTCGGTCAACCCGCTGGTCGTCCTGCCCGCCGCCCTCGCGGCCAACGGTGCAGGACTCGCCGCCGCATTGGCCGGCTCGATCTGCCTTGGCGCAGGCCAGTTCTGCACGAGCCCGGGCGTGATCCTGGTGCCCGACGATGCCGCTGGCGACAGCTTCGTCAAGGCCCTGGCGGAGGCGCTGCGACCGATGCAGCCGCACGCCATGCTGTCGGCCGGCATCCGCGCAACCTTCGAGCGTGGCGTTGGGCAATGGCGCAGCGCGCCCCAACTCAAGCCGCTGGTCGACGAGGGAAGCAACGTCGCGTCCCCCACGCCCCGACCTTTCCTGGCCGAGGTTTCGGCGGCCGACTTCATCGCCAGCCATGCGTTGCATGAGGAAGTCTTCGGCTCGGCGGCGTTGGTCATGCGCGTGGCGTCCATCGACGACGCCATCGACGTGCTGAAAGCCATCGGCGGCTCGTTGACCGTCACGCTGTGGGGGGCCGAGGCAGAAACCGAGCAGACGCGCCAGCTGGTGCGCGCGGCAACGCAGGTGGCCGGACGCGTGCTGTTCAAGGGCGTGCCCACCGGCGTTGCCGTGACCGCCGCACAGCATCACGGCGGCCCCTACCCCGCATCGACGCAGCCGTTCACGACATCGGTCGGCTACGCCGCGCTCGACCGCTTCCTGCGCCCCGTGGCCTTGCAGGATGCGCCCGATTGGCTCATCGACAGAATGGGGTTGCCATGCTGATGCGCCACATCGTCCTGTTCCGCCGCAAGGCCGAAGTACCCGAGGACGCGCTCCTGGAGAAGACGGTGACGGAACGCATGGCATCGCTGGGCACGGAGATTCCGGCGATCCAGGGCTGGAAGTTCGCCGCCAACGAACTCAGCCGCCCGATCTGCTGGGACTACGTGCTCGAAGCGGAAGTGGCCGATGCGAAGGCGTTGGACGCGTACCTGTTCCATCCATTGCACCAGGCGCTGGTCGCGGATCTCAAGCCTTACTTCGAATGGGCGGCGGTGGACTACACCACCTGAAGCACACAGGTCCTTCAGCGTCGCCCATCCGCTGGTGCTCGCCGACATGCATGGCATCGTCACCATCACCATCGCCGGCAGCCATCACACCGGCAACTGCCGGCACACGTGGCCTGTTCACACCCAATCCGATCGCAGCCGGCATTCCAACGGCAGGCGACCCGTGCTGCTGGACATCAGTGCGTCCATCACCACCAACAACCGGGCCCGGCAACTCTCATACGACTTTGCAATCAATCGCAGAACAAGGCGGAGCGCCGCAGACAGTGCTGTAGCACGGCAAGGCGATCCAACGCAGTTATGCGGTTGATTGCGAAGTCGTATCAGCTGCTGGCGAGCGCTTCCCCTGTGCGTCATGGATGCACAGGGCCAGGCGACCTACGATCCGCGTGTCGCAGTCTCGGGCAGTGGCAGGCTGTTGCCCATTGGCGGGCTGCACCACGGACACAAGGGCTACGGTGTGGCCCTGCTGGTCGAGGCGTTGACGCAAAGCCTGTCGGGTTTTGGCCGCCACACGCTTCCCGGCGGCATGCTGATGAACGTGTTCCTGCAGTCGATCGACCCCGACGCCTTCGGCAGGAGTGCGTCTTTCGAAGTGGAAAGCACCTGGCTTTTCGAGGCATGCGCTCCAATCCACCGCGACCGGGCGTCAGCCAGGTACGCGTACCAGGGGAACATGCGATGGCCAGCAGAAGCAAAGGGAGTGCCTCTCTCGTCGCTCATCGTCGATGCGCTGGGGGCGTGCATGGCCCGGCGCGGTCTCCTGCTGACTTGACCGCGAACCCCGGTTTCCATTCGTCTGCAAGCGCCGGCAATCAATAGTTCGGGTCGGCTTTCGTTGCTGCCGCGCCCCTGAACCGAAGCGCCGAAGCGTCAACGGCATCGCGCAGCAAGAGCAGATCCATCGCAACAGCGACGAACTGCGCCCCGAGCGCAAGGCACCGCTTCGCGTACTCGGTATCGACCATCAAGATTCCTGGCGCCTTCTTGCAAGTTCGAATCCGTGCGATCGCGTCGTCTATTGCACTTCTTACCGCAGGGTGCCCTGGTTCGCCGGGATACCCCATGCTCGCGGCGAGATCGGCGGGACCGATGAAGATGCCGTCGATGCCGTCGACCGACGCAATGGCCTCGATCTGCTCCAGCGCCTGGGGTGTCTCGACCTGAACCATCACGCACAGCTCGTCGGCCGCTTCTCGCGCATAGCGCCTGTCCCGCCCGAAGTTCGATGCACGCGTTGAACCACCCATTCCGCGCATGCCAACGGGCGCGTATCGGGTCGCCGCCACTGCCGCTGCAGCTTCTTGTGCGTTCTGCACGAATGGCAGCAGCAAACTTTGCGCACCAATGTCCAGGTAGCGCTTGATCAAGACCGCATCGTTCCAGGCCGGCCGGACCACGGCCGACGTCTTGGATACTCCCTCGGGCGGCGTTGCCGCATCGATCGCCTGGAGCTGATGCAACATCGTGGGCACATCGGTAGGCGTGTGTTCGGCATCGAGCAACACCCAATCAAATCCTGCACCGCCCACGAGTTCCGATACCAGAGGCGAAGGCAATGTCGACCAGAGACCGATTTGTACGCGGCCTTGTAGCAGCGCTCGCTTGAAGTGATTGACCTGAGGCATTTTTTACCGCAATTCGATGTTGTTGGGACGTTGCAAGGCGGATCTACTGCTTCGAGAATTGCGGCTTCAGAACCCCTCGCCACTTGACGATCTCCGCCTTGACGAAGAGTCCGAACGCCTCGGATGAACTGGGCTTGGCCACAACTCCCCACTGTTCGAAACGCGCCTGCATTTCAGGGGCATTGAGCGCTGTTGCGATACCAGCTTGCAGTTGGTCAACGACACGCTTCGGTGTGCTTGCCGGCGCAAATACGCCACCCCAACTCACGACCTCGTAGCCGGGGTAGCCGCTCTCTCCGACGGTTGGGGTGTCCGGCAACGCGGATATGCGTGACGAGGTCGTCACTGCGAGCGCTCGCAGCGTTCCGGCCTTGATGTGCACCGCCACGGCGGCGACTGGATCGATCATGACGCTCAACCGGCCAGAGATGAGGTCGGGGTGTGCCTGACTGCTCCCCTTGTATCGCACTTCTGTGAGTTGCTCGAGTCCGGCGCGCTGGGCCAGCAGCAGCATCGCCAACTGCTGCGAACTTCCGTCACCGGTGGTTCCGTAGCTGATCTGCCCGGGATCGACTTTCGCGAGCCGCACCAGGTCCGCGATCGACTTGATCGGACCCTGCGCAGGCACCACCACCACCAGAGGCGTCATGTGCGTCAGGCTGATTGGTGTGAAGTCCTTGATCGTGTCGTAAGGCAATTTCTCCATCGTCACGGCATTGATCGACATGCTCGAAGCGGCTTGGAGCAAAACATGGCCATCCGCTTCAGCCTTGGCGACGGCTTGCGTGCCGATCACCTGCGACGCCCCGGGACGGTTGTCGACCACGAATGGTTTACCAAATTGCGTCGTCAGCTTTTCCGACCATGCCCGAGCGACCAGGTCGCTCGGCCCACCCGGTGCCACCGGAACGATCACGGTCACTGGCTTGCCTGGATAGGCTGGCTGTGCTTGGGCGCCGAGGCAGCTGAGCGCCAGCGCCAACACCAATGAGAGTCCAGGAAATGTCATATCGGTCCTTGTGTCTACTGCTGCTCAGACTTGATGCCGGCGTCCTTGACGACCTTCGTCCATTTCACGGTTTCGTCCCGAAGAAATCGACCGAAATCCTCTGGCGAATCGGCAACGACTTCGGCGCCCATGGCAACAAGCTTCTGATGGGTATCGGGCGCTTTGAGGATGTCAACGAGCGTGCTGTTGAGCTTGCGCACGATCTCGGGCGGCGTGCCTGCGGGAGCCAGCAACCCCTGCCAGCTGCCAGTCACGAAGCCGGGAACGCCGCTTTCGATGACCGTTGGCACATCCGGGGTAGCTTCCATGCGGCGGGCACTTGCTGTTGCAAGCCCCTTGATCCTGCCGCTCTTGACCTGCGGCAGCGTCGCCAGCAAGCCATTCAGGATGACGTTTGCCTCGCCACCCGCCACTGCATTGATGCTCGCCGCGCCGCCTTTGTACGGCACGATCAGCATGTCCGTTCCCGTCTGCAGATTGAACTGCGCTGCGCCCAGGCGACTCGCATTGCTCGCGGATGCGAAGTTGAGCTTGCCGGGATTTGATTTCGAGTAAGCGATCAACTCCCTGACGTTGTTGACTGGAAGGGACGGATGGATACCCAGCACGTGAGGTGAGAACACGATCATCGTGATCGGCGCGAAATCTTTGCGGGGGTCGTAGGTCAGCTTCGGATAGAGGCTCGGGCCCATCGTCAACGTGCTGGTGTCGAGCAACAGCAAGGTGTAGCCGTCAGGCGGCGCCTTCGCGACGAGCTCCGCGCCCACGTTGCTGTCGGCACCGGGCTTGTTGTCCACGATCACCGGCTGGTTCCATCGCTTGGTCAGCTCCAGTCCGATGGTTCGCGCGAGGATGTCCGAGGTGCCGCCGGGCGCGGCTGGGACCACGAGACGAATGGGTTTGGCCGGGTAACCGTCAGGCCCTTGTGCATTGGCTTGCGGACTGACTCCGGTCAGGGCGATGAAGAGTGTGACTGCAGTCCCGCATCGGGTCTGCTTGCTTGCAAGGGAAAAGGAAGTAACTTTCATGTGTCTCCAAACGCCGTCTCAGGGCAGTTTATGATATCGGTGTCATTGACTTAAATGATATCGGTGTCATAGCAGTTGTCAAGTAACACATCGTCAAAGGCATGCTGCTCCGGATGCTTACCTTCCTAGCGTCATCACGGAACCAGGCGCACGTCGATGCCGAGTCGAGCTGCCCACGCATCCAGCACCTTGAGCAGGTCTTGCGAATAGACGATCCCGTCGGCCAGTTGCGCCTTCTTGCCCTTGAGGGCGCGCTCCCCCGGCAATCGAACGCCGTTGCCTTCCGTGGCCGGCCGAGCGCTCTTGCACTGGTCGACCAGAGCGGTCGTCGCAGCAAGGAATCCTGCCTTGCCAAGACCGAAGTGAGCCGGATCGATGACCTGCAAGAAAACGCCCTGAGCACCACGAACCCGCGGCTGGTCGCGTCCGAAGCCCGACAACGCGAGCGCGAAGGCTTCCACGAACAGGCTGAACGCAAATCCCTTGTAGCCAAAATCCTCGCCCCCCAATGGCATCAATGTGCCGGGAGGATTCGCGCTCATGACGTGCGGGTCATTGGAGGCACGCCCCTGGTTGTCGCGCACCCAGTTTCCGGGCAGCAGCGTGCCTTGGGCTGCGTGCTGAGCGATGGCGCCATTGCTGACCAGGGTGGTGGTCTGGTCGATCAGGATGGGATCGCCGTGAGTGGGTATGCAAGCGGCAATCGGATTGGAGGTCGTGACAGCATCGATGCCCCCTGGCGGTGCCATGGACGCCACACCGGGATCGGTCACCATGAGCAGCGCGAGCAGCTTGTGGTCGGCGATGTCCTCGAGATAGGCTTGGAGCGCACCAATGTGCGAGCAGTTGGACAGCGTGGCCGTCACAACCGGGTGCTGCGCCGATCGCTCCAGGGCCCGTGAAATCAGGCGCTCCATGGCCCATGCGCCCGGCAAGCGACCGCAAGTCCAACTGAAGCTCGCGCCTGAGTCAGACAGGACTTCGATCTCTCCGGAGGTCGCGATTCGCCCATCGCCGAGTCGTTCGAGGTAGACGACAAGCTGCTGCAGGCCGTGCGTGCGATGGCCGAGCAGATCCGCCTCGACCAAGCGCCGTGCGACTGCCGCCGCCCTCTCCTTCTCCAATCCGGCACCGCAGAGCAACGCCTCTGCCTTGGCGAGAACTTCAGCAGCGTCGAGACGGACTTCCAGAAAATTGTTCATTGCGCCTTGATCCCCGCTTCGCGAATGAGCTTGCCCCATTTTTCCGACTCGGACGCGATGAGCTTGCGCATGCCCTCGGCATCGCGCGTGTCAGGTTCTCCGCCCAGGTCGACGATGCGGCTCTGGACGTCCTTCTGGCTCAAGATCTCCGACATGGCTGCGCTCACCCGCTGCATGACCGCCGCAGGCGTCTTCGCCGGCGCCATCAAACCGAACCAGCCGATGACCTTGAAGTCGGGCTGTCCGGATTCAATGGCAGTGGGCACTTCCGGCAGCAATGGCGTGCGCGCTGCCCCCGTGACCACAATGGGCCGCAACGCCCCGCTCTTGATATGCGGGACCAGCACGGCAACGTTGTCGATGCCTGCCTGGAGCGTGCCGCCAAGCAGGTCAGGCATGAGTGCTCCAGTGCCCTTGTAGGGCACGTAGAGCATGTTGGTCTGGGTGTTCCGCTTCAGCATCTCCCAAGCCAGTTGCTGTCCTCCGCCCGGTGCAGAAGCCGCATAGTTGATCTCTCCAGGGTGGGCCTTCGCGTACGAGACCAGTTCAGGCAGAGACTTCACGGGAAGCTTCGGATGGACGACCAATACATAGGGGGTGGTCGCGACCATGCCGATGGGCACCAGGTCTCGCGCGGCATCAAACGGCACTTTGGCGTACAGCGACTGATAAGTGGCCAGGGTGCTGCTGGTGAAGAGCAAGGTATAGCCGTCGGGTGTTGCCTTTGCGACGACGTCCGTGCCGATCATTCCACCGGCGCCTGCCCGGTTGTCGACGATGAAGGGCTGCCCAAGCTTCTCACTGAGCTTGACCGCCATCACGCGTGCCAGCACGTCTGTCGTGCCGCCGGGCGGGAAGCCCACCACCAGCTTGACAGGCCTGTCAGGGTAGCCCTGCGCCCACGCTGCGGAGAGCCCCATGGATGCGATCAGCAGCGTTGCTTTCGCAAGCCTCAAGAGATTCGTCCTTTGCATGTCGTCCTCACTTCACAACGTGGATGTGCTTCAGTTGCTGGCTTGGCGGGTGGCCTCAAGCGAGCGTGTAGGCCGTCTTCACCGTGGTGAAGAATTCCTGCGCGTACTTGCCCTGTTCACGCGGGCCGTAGCTCGAGCCCTTGCGGCCGCCGAAGGGCACGTGATAGTCCACGCCTGCGGTCGGCAGGTTGACCATCACCATGCCGGCCTGGCTGTGGCGCTTGAAGTGCGTGGCGTACTTGAGGCTCGTGGTGGCGATGCCGGCTGACAGGCCGAACTCGGTGTCGTTGGCCGCGGCCAGCGCTTCTTCGTAGTTCTTCACGCGGATCACGCTCGCCACCGGGCCGAAGACCTCTTCCTTGTTGATACGCATCGAGGCGATCGATTCGCTGAACAGCGCCGGCGACATGTAGTAGCCCTCGGTGCCCAGCTTCAGGCGTTCACCGCCCGCGGCCAAGGTGGCGCCTTCGCCCTTGCCGATGGCGATGTATTCCAGGTCCTGGTCCAGTTGCGACTGGCTCGACACCGGGCCGATGTCGGTGCCAGCGGCGAGCGCATCGCCCACCTTGATCTTCGCCATGCGTTCCTGCATCGCTGCGA
Organism: Variovorax rhizosphaerae; assembly: GCF_037889975.1. NCBI lineage: Bacteria > Pseudomonadati > Pseudomonadota > Betaproteobacteria > Burkholderiales > Comamonadaceae > Variovorax > Variovorax rhizosphaerae. The sequence goes on from NZ_JBBKZT010000006.1 coordinate 29,488, forward strand.
TGAACTTGGGGTAGATGCCTTCGGTGACGATCAGGCGGCTGGATGCGGTGCAGCGCTGGCCGGTTGAGTAGAAGGCGCTCTGCACGCTGAGTTCGACGGCCTGGGCCAGGTCGGCGTCATCGAGGACGATCTGCGGGTTCTTGCCGCCCATCTCCAGTTGCACCTTCTTGTGGTTGGTCACGCATTGGATCGCGATGTTGCGGCCCACGCCCACCGAGCCGGTGAAGCTGACCGCATGGATGCCGGGATGGTTCACCAGCGCATTGCCGATGACGCTGCCGCGGCCCATCACCAGGTTGAACACGCCGGCCGGAATGCCCGAGCGGCTGATAATCTCGGCCAGCGCCCACGAGGAGCCCGGCACCAGGTCGGCAGGCTTCAGCACCACGCAGTTGCCGAAGGCCAGGGCCGGCGCGATCTTCCAGGCGGGGATCGCGATCGGGAAGTTCCACGGCGTGATCAGACCCGCGACACCGACCGGCTCGCGCGTGATCTCCACGCCGATGTTCGGGCGCACCGAGGGCAGCGTCTCGCCCGACAGGCGCAGGCATTCACCGGCGAAGAACTTGAAGATCTGGCCGGCGCGCGTGGCTTCGCCGATGCCTTCGGCCTTGGTCTTGCCTTCTTCGCGCGACAGCAACGTGCCGAGTTCTTCGCGGCGCGCGAGGATCTCGGTGCCGATCTTGTCGAGTGCATCCGAGCGCGCCTGGATGCTGCCCGTGGCCCACGCCGGGAAGGCGGCGGTGGCGGCGGCCACGGCGGCTTCGACGTGGGTGGCGTCACCCTGCGTGTACTCGGCGATGGTGTCGCCGAGGTTCGACGGATTCAGGTTCGGGCTGTAGGCATTGCCCTGCGTCCACTGGCCGCCGATGAGGTTGTCGTGTTGTTGCATAGGAGCGGAATCAAAAGTCAGTGGATCGGAATCGGCGTTGCGAGACGGCCCGTTCGAAAGAACGAGTGAAGGTTCTCGATCACGAGTTCGCCCATCGCAATGCGTGTCTCATGGGTTGCCGTGCCGATATGAGGAAGCAACACCACGTTCTCCAGGCCAACGAGATCCATGGGCATGCAAGGCTCCTTCTCGAAGACATCGAGCGCCGCGCCCGCGATCGCACGGGATCGCAGCGCCGACGTCAACGCTGCTTCATCCACGGCAGAACCCCGCCCGATGTTGATCAGGAAGCCCTCTGGCCCCAAGGCCTGAAGGATGTCACTCGAGATGAGATGCTGCGTATCGGCCCCGCCAGCCACGGCGACGACCATGAAGTCGGCCCACTGCGCCAACTCCGCGAGGTCTGCCACATAGGCATACGGCGCGTCGTCACGAGGGCTGCGGTTGTGGTAGCGGATGTCCATCGAAAAGCCAACGCCACGGCGCGCGATGGCCGCGCCGATTCGCCCCAAGCCGACGATGCCAAGCCGCTTGCCCGAGACGCGCGTGGACAGGCGAAACGGGGCTTGCATCCAGCCACCGGCTCGCATGAAGCGGTCCGATTCCGTGATGCCACGAGCGATGTCGAGAATCGCTCCCCACGCCAGGTCAGCCACGCAATCGTTGAGTACGTCCGGCGTATTGCTGACCTGGATGCCCAATCCCCTGGCAGCCGCGATGTCGAGCGTGTCATAGTCGGCACCAAAGCTCGCAATCGCCTTGAGACCTGGAACGGCGGCCATCAGTTCGCCGCTCACTCCATGCCGGGCCGATGCTGCCATCGCGACGAAGGCTTCACCGTGCGACCGCAAGAAGGCCAAGGGTTCGCCTTGCTGCCACAGCGGCACGATGTCGAAGTCCTGCGCCAAGCGCTGCTCGACCGATGGCAGCAGGCGGCCGTGCTGGAGGATGCGTGGCTTCATGGACATCAGTCGGCCGTGGCGCCGGAGGCCTTCACGATGGCTCCCCACTTGGCGATCTCCTGGTCGATGTAAGTGGCGAACGCACGTGGGCCCTTGATGGCAGGCTGGAAGCCCCGATCGAGAAGCGCTTGCCGCGTTTCGGGACGCGCCATCGACGCCTGGATGTCGCGATCAAGGGCTTCGACGACCGCAGGCGGCGTCTTCGCGGGTGCGAGGATGCCGAACCAGGAGCCTGCCTCGAATCCCTTCAGGCCAGCTTGCTCCATGGTCGGCACATCCGGAAGCGCTGCCGAGCGCGCCGTGCTGGTGACGGCCAGGGCGCGCAGCTTGCCCGACTGGATGTGCGGCAACGAGGTCGGCAGGTTGTCGAACATGAGGTCGACCTGACCGGCCAGCAGATCCGTCAACGCCGGCGCGCTGCCTTTGTAGGCCACATGAGTCATCTGCAACCCGGTCATGGACTTGAACATCTCGCCGGACAGGTGGATCGAGCTGCCCGCGCCGGACGAAGCGAAGTTCAGTCCGCCAGAACGCTTCTTGCCATAGTCGATCAGTTCCTGGACGCTCTTGACCGGCAAGGAGGCTGGCACCACCAGCACGTTGGGCACCGCCGCCATCATGGAGATCGGCGTGAAGTCCCGCCGGATGTCATACGGCATGCGCTTGTAGAGGCTGGCGTTGATCGCATGCGTCCCGACGGCACCCAGCACGAGCGTGTACCCGTCCGCCGGCGACTTCGCCACGGCGTCCGCGCCGATGTTGCCGCCCGCACCCGGCCGGTTGTCGACGAGCACGGGCTGGCCCAGGAGTTGGGCAAGGTCCTTGCCAATCAACCGGGCAATGATGTCGCCGTTGCCCCCGGCCGCCATGGGCACCACAAGCTTCACGGGCTTCTCGGATAGGTATCGGCTGCAAGAGCCGACAGGCCAGGCAAGGCTGCAGCAAAGGCCACCAACACAGCGCGACGGCTGCAGTTCATCAACATGCTTGTCTCCAGTCTTGAGCGTCAACAGGTCAGGTTCTGTAGGCAGTGAGTGCGATTCAGCGCTTCAGGTCATAGACATGGCGCTGCACGGCGTGCTTGTTGATCCAGTCCCAGTCGTAGGTCACGCCCAGTCCAGGACCCTCGGGCACGGGCACGGTACCGGCCGCGTCGATGCAGTCGATCTGGTCCGAATAGCCACAGGTGTAGACCGGAGGGATCACGTTCGGGCAGTCGGGGCCGACCAGCGCCACCTCGTAGTAGTTCGAGTTGCGGATGGCGCCCATCACGTGTCGATGCGCCGGGCCGACGGCATGGATCTCCACGTCCAGGCCGAAGGCCTCGGCCATGCGCGCGGTCTTGATGGCGCCCGTGATACCCATGTCGTACTCGGGATCGACGCGCACGAAGTCGGTTCCGCCGGCCATGATGAAGTCGGCCTTGGGTTCCAGGCTGCGCACGTGTTCGCCGATCAGCAACGGCGTCTTCAGCATCTCACGCAGCTTCTTGTGCGAGAAGGCCGAGATGCCGGTGTCGCGGTAGGGGTCCTCGTACCAGAAGTAGTTGGCTTCGTCGCAGGCCTTGCCCACGTACAGCGCATCCGCGAAGGTCTTCAGGTCGCAGGCGCCGTCGTACATCAGGTCCATGTCGTCGCCAACCGCCTTGCGCGTCTCCAGGATGATCGAGGACTCGGCCTTCTTGTCGCCGTCGAACCAGCCGTGGATCTTGTAGCCCTTGTAGCCCATCTCCCTGCACTGCACCGCGAACTGGCCGAAGGCCTCCGGACTGTCGAGCCCGCCGGCATGGTCGCCATGGAAGGTGCTGGCGTACGCAGGCAGGCGCTTGCGGTAGCCGCCCAGCAGGCGCTGGATGGAGGCGTTCAGCCGCTTGCCTTCCAGGTCCCACAGCGCGATGTCGATCGGCGCATAGCCCATGTGGTCGAAGTGGTGCAGCAGGCGCTTGCAGTCGTCGTAAATGTCCTCGCGCATGGCCGGATCACGGCCCAGGACGTTGGGGGCCAGCATCATGCCCTGGGCCAGCGAGGGACGCTGGCCGCCCCACATGGTCACGTATTCGCCGCGCGAGCCGTCGTCGGCTTCGATCACCACTGCGAACTTGCGCATCTTCATCTTGGCGCCCTTGCGGTACGCGACATGGTTGTGGGTGTGTTCGGTGTGGGCGGCAAGGTTCGTCACTTCGTACTCGAAGTCGATGAACTCGATGCGATTGATGGCGGTCATGGAGTCTCCAGATGGGGTGGGTTGAGAGATAAGTGAGAAGGTCGAAGGTCGGCTTATTCCGCCTTGATGCCGGCGCTGTCGATGACTGTCTTCCAGCGTTTGGTTTCGCTATCGAGCAGGGAGGCGAATTCCGCCGCCGAACTGGCGACGACTTCGAATCCGCTGGTGGCCAGCGACTTGGCGACCGCCGGATCCTTGAGCGCGGCGACCAAGGCGGGTTGCAGCTTTGCGAGTACCGCCGGCGGCAGGTTTTTGGGCGCGCCGATGCCTTGCCATGAGTACACCTCCAGTCCCTGCACGCCGGCCTCCTTCATGGTGGGCACGTCATGGAGTTCCGAGACTCGCTCGGCTGAAGTGACAGCCAGCGCCTTGAGCTTGCCGGCCTTGATGTGCCCGGCCAGCACGCCGACGTTGGAGATCAATACCTGGGAGTGCCCTGCCATGACGTCGGTGATTGCCGCGCCGCCTCCGCGATAGGCCACGTGGACACCGTCGGTGCCAGTACGTTGCCAGAACAGCACCGATGTCAGGTGATCCGTGGAGCCGACGCCCGCGGATGCGAATGCCACCTTTCCGGGGTTCTTTTTCATGTAGGCCACGAGTTCCGCCACGTTGGTCACAGGCAGCGATGGCGACACGACCATGACGTTGGGCGTGCGCACCGCCAGGGTCAGCGGCGTGAGGTCCTTGCGTGGATCGAAATTCATGCCCTTGAGCAAGGTGGGCGTGATGGCCCATGTGCCCACGGAACCGATGACGATGGCGTAGCCGTCCGCCGGCGCTCGCGCCACGGCCTGCGCCCCAAGGGTGCCATTGGCGCCCGGCTTGTTGTCGAGAACGACCGGTTGCCCGAGCAGCTTCGACATTGGTGCTGATATCGCTCGCATCACCGCATCCGAGGATCCACCGGGTGGGAATGGCACTGTGGCAGTTATCGCCCGGTTGGGATATGGCTCGGCCGCGTTGGCTGTCCCGAGGCCGAATGATGTCGCGAAGGCGAGCAATCCAATAGCCCAGACTTGATTCTTGTTTGGCATGTTTGTCTCCTTTTACGGGGGGGTGTCAGCGAAGTTCTGAAAGCGACCGACGCAAGCGATTCAAGAGGAACTCGATCTCTGCGTGGTCGGTGGGCGTGAGCCGCGGGCCGGGAGTGCGCATAGCCGCACACGAGATCGCGCCGCGCTGCCGCAGGATTTCCTTGCGGACTGCAACGCCCCACTGGGATTGGTTCTCGTAGCTCAACAGCGGCAGGTAGCGATCGAACAGGTCGTTGGCCTGTTCGACCTTGCTCTGGATGTAAAGGTCGTAGACGCCGGACAGCATCTCCGGATGCGAGAAGCCGGACATCGGGCCGTCGACGCCGCGGCCCATTTCCAGCGGGAGAAACATGCCGTTGTTGCCGGTGAGGATGGCGATGCGCCGGCCCTGCCCTTCACGCAAGCGCGTTATCTTGGTGATGCTGGGAAGATCTTCTTCCTTCAGCAGCCGGATCTGCGGATGCCTCTCCACCAAGGTCAGGATGGAAGGCACAGACATCCAGGTTCCGCTGGAAAAAGGAAAATCCTGCAGCACCGTCGGCACATCGCCGATCTGTTGGAACACAGCGGCGAAGTAGCCAAACAGTTCCTCCTCCGTGCGAAGGCCGTTCGGGGGCGTGATCATCACGCCGGCGGCGCCGAGATCCATCACCCGCGCCGTGAGATCGCGCACCTGGGCGATGCCGGGATTGCTGACGCCGACGATGACCGGCTTGCCCTGTGCCCGTTGGATGTATCGCCCCGCGACGGCGATGGACTCTTCTTGGGAGAGCTTGCCGGCTTCGCCGGCTACGCCAAGAACCGTCAGCCCGCTCGCGCCGTGCTGAAGGTAAAAATCGCACAGCGTATCGACGCTGGCCAGGTCGATGGCACCGTCCGCAGCGAACGGGGTTTGGGCCACCACATAGAGCCCTTTGGCATGTTCAAGCATTGATTTGTCGCTTTAAATGATATCGGTGTCATGAATTCTGACACCGATATCATTTTGAGTCAACAAAATTCATGAGCAGGGCTAAGTTGGCGGAATTCAGGCGCTGGCGCGCTCGATGATTTCGAAGCCCATGTCCGACACGCGCTTCGAGCGGCGACCATCGAGTGCCTCGACCATCAGGGTTGCAGCTCGCTCGCCGAGTTGCTCGTTATCCACATGAATCGTGGTCAATGCAGGGGTGACGTCGGCAGCGAAGTCCATGTCACCGAAGCCCATGACTGCCAACTGCTCCGGCACTCGCAAGCCGCGTGATTGCGACTCCAGGATCACGCCTAGCGCCACCATGTCGGTGGTGCAAAAAACCGCGTCGATTTTCGGATCCGCCAGCAGCAATTCGCCCAGCCCCTGGCGGCCATGCCCCATGCGCGTGGGTGGCGCAACGGCGTGAATCCTCGGTGGGGGCAGGCCCAGCCGCTGCAGTTCCGCGACGAAGCCCGCTTCGCGCGCCGCGCTGCGCGGCTCCGTCGCGCTGATCATGGCAATGCGTCGACGTCCTTTCCCGTGCAAGTAGGCAGCCGCTGCGCCACCGGCCGCCTCGTGCGAAAAGCCAACGAGCATGTCGATCGGCGAACGCGCCATGTCCCACATCTCCATGACAGGCAGCCCCGACGCCTTGAGCTTGCGCCGCGCCGCGGCAGAAACAAAGGTGCCGGTCAGCACGATGCCATCGGGTCGGCGTGCCAAGACAGTCTCGATCTGCTCCTGCTCCTGTGCAACACCATAGCCGCGCTGGGACAGCATCACGTGATAGCCCAGTCGCTCGAAGGTCTGCGTCATGGCGCGCACCGCCGGCAGAAAGACCGAGCCCGAAGCGATGGTCGGCACAACGCACGCGATCAGGCGGCTGCGCCGGGACTTCAGGCTGCCCGCGACAAAGTTCTGCACGTAACCGATCTTGGATGCCGCTGCCTGCACCTTGAGACGCGTCGCTTCGGTCACCATGCTCGGATTGCTGATGGCGCGCGATGCAGTGATCTTCGATACACCAGCGGCCGTCGCAACATCCATCAGCGTCACACCGCGAGGGGGAACTGATGGCGAACGCGCAATGCTTGAAGCGGAAGGCGGCATTTGAGGGCTTTTCGGTGAAGGCAAGGCCGCCATGTTAGCGCCAGGACACGGTCAAAAGATACCGGTGTCATCGAGGAAGGCATCAAATGTCTGACGGCCGCAAAAGGAAGATGGCCTATCCCTGCGCTGTGGCCGTATGTCCTGGGCGCTCGCGCCGGTGGCAGGTGCGTTACGGCGGCGCGATGAATGCGTAGGCGCGATCGAACGCGTCAGTCGCCCGCTTCAAACAGCGCGCGCACGCCGGAGAGGTCATCCTGCACCGCGGCCGCGACTTCACCAAGCCCGAAGAAGGTCAGGTACTCCGGCACCTGCTGGATCAGCATCTCGAAGCCGGGATAAGCCGCCACGCCGCGTGCATGGCAGGCCCGCAGGAGCGGCGTCGGCTGGTTCTTCATGAGGATGTCGACGACGCAGGCATCGCTGTCGAGGCGCGCGACATCGAAGGCCGGCGGATCGCTCGCATTCAGGCCAAGCGGCGTGGCGTTGATGACCAGGTCGTAGCCCGCGGGGTCCGGCGTCGGGACGGCGACCACTTCGCAATCAAAGGCTTCGCGCAGTCCATCGGCGATGCCGGTGGCCCGCTTGACGTCGCGTGCCGCCAGGGCGATGCGGCCGGCGCCCCGGGCCGCCAGCGTCGCGGCGATCGCGACACCTGCGCCGCCGACGCCCACGATCAGCACGTTGCGCCCGGCCACCGGAACGCCCCAGAGGTCCAAGCCCTTGGCAAAGCCGATGCCATCGAACAGCGCGCCCTCGATGGACCCGTCGGCATTGCGGCGCACCGCGTTCACGGCGTTGGCCGCGCGCCCCAGCGCGTCGCAATGGTCGAGCATCTGCACCATCGCCGTCTTGTGCGGAATCGTCAGCCAGAGGCCATCGATGTTGCCCGCCTTGAGCACCGAGCGCGCGAATGAATCGAAGTCGGCCGGGGCCACGCGGGCCGGCACCAGCACGGCATCGACGCCGTGTTGCTTGAACAGATGGTTGAAGACCTGCGGCGCCCGGACCTGGGCCACCGGATCGCCGAGGATCAGGAATACGCGTGTGCTGCCACCGATTTTCATTTGCAAGAGCCCTGTAAGAAGAAGGTGCCTGCAATCTAGTGGGCGCATCGGCACCGGACAAGACGTGCTGATCGATCAGCGCACGGGTTGCGACGATAGCTGCTTGTTTCGAGGGTATGCCCAGACGCGTGCCGATCTCATCGCCGACGGTGCTCAACGGCCATCGCCGACCAGCTCGACGTGAAGCTCTATGCCGCCAGCTGTCGCAGCGAACTCTTCAACGCCTTGGCAAACCTCGGATCCACCACTGCACCCACGTTGAACCGCGACCAGGGTGAAACATGAGACGAGTCCACGCTGAAGATCCGTCCAGGCGCCATCACGATCTTCTTCGGAAGCAGTGCCCTGGCAAGACTGAGCGAGTCCTCCACGCCCGGCAGTGACGCCCACAGATAGAGCGAATGGGCGTTGCGTGTGAAGATCTCGGCGCCCACCGAGTCAAAGAGGGCCTGGGCCGCGGCCGTGGCCTCCCCCAGTCGGCTGCGAAGCCGGTTCAGGTGACGTTGGTAGTGCCCCTCGCTCAGCATCACGTCGACTGTTCGCTCGCAATACTCGGAACTGCTCACGTGGATCAGCGCCTTGAGGTCGGCCAGGTCGCTCGCGAGGTCGACGCCGCACGCGATGAACCCCACACGCAGTGCCGCGGAGAACGATTTCGAGAAGCTGCCGATGTAGATCGTGCGTTCCAACTGGTCAAGGGCGGAAAGGCGCGGCGCTGCAATGGGCTTGAAGTCGGCCAAAGGGTCGTTCTCGACGATCAGCAGGTCGTACTTCTGCGCCAACTGCAGGACGCGAAAGGCCTTCGCGGCAGAGAGGTCCGAGCCGGTCGGGTTGTGCGCGAGGGACTGGGTGAAGAACAGCCTCGGACGGTGCGTGATCAGCAGTTGTTCCAGCGCTTCGAGGTCCGGCCCATCGTGCAGCCTCGGGACACCGAAGACCTGCGCGCTGGCCAGCTTCAACTTGCCGAACAGCGGGTAGTAGCCCGGATCGTCCACGAGTACCTTGCCCCCGGGCGGCACGAAGTACCGGATCACGATGTCCATCGCTTCGTTGGCACCGTGGGTCAGCACGATCTGCCGCGGCTCGGCGCCGATGCCGAAGTCGGCCAGCTTGCGCACGAGATGCTCGCCCAGCGGCGCATAGCCGTAGCGGCTGCCGTACCGGAACAGGGATCCCAGTCCGGTGCGAACGACCTTCTGCTGGTACTTGTCGAGCCGCACGTCCGCAAGCCATGCGACCGGCGGGAACCCGTCCCCCACCGCCAGCGCATCCGGTTCGGTCTTCAACTGCTCGCGCATCAACCAGACGATGTCCATCGCCCGGCCGAGGCTTCCGGCTTCATCGTCCGCCGGCCTGGCTTGCGGCTTGTCGACGACGAAGTAGCCGGCGCCCCGGCGCGGCTCCACGAGCCCGCGGGACACCAGCAATTCGAAGGCCGTCACCACGGTGTTCTTCGCGTACCTGTGAAGCTCCGCCAACTCGCGCAGTGACGGCAGCTTGTCCCCGGCCTTGTAGGCACCGTCGCGGATCTGGCGCTCGATGGCGTCCGCCAGGGTCGTCGGCAGGGACGCCGCCCGTCCGGCTGGCTTTGATTTCGGCTGTGTTGTCATGGTTTGGGCTCACTGTCCCTCAAAACTGTACCTTTCTTTGTTGGTACAGCAAAACTACATTGTCTCCACACCTTACCCCTTGGAGACATATTGATGGTTGATTCCCGCCTTCCCGATTTCCGTTCGCTCACCCCGACGCAGCGTTTCGAGCATGTCGCTCGCATCACCCAGCTTTCGGAAGAAGAAATTGCGCTCATCACCAAGCCGGGCGCCCTGGGCGTCGAGCGTGCCAATGGCATGGTCGAGAACGTCATCGGCACTTTCGAACTACCGTTCGGTATCGGCGGCAACTTCCAGATCAATGGCCGCGACGTTCTCGTGCCGATGGTCGTCGAAGAGCCCTCGGTGGTCGCGGCGGCGTCCTTCATGGCCAAGCTGGCGCGTCAATGCGGCGGCTTCGAGACCTCCAGCACCGGTCCGCTGATGCGTGCGCAGGTGCAGGTCATCGGCATCACCGACCCCTACGGTGCGCGCCTGGCGCTGCTGAAGCATCGCGACGAAATCCTGACCGTCGCGAACAGCCGCGACAAGGTGCTCATCGGCCTGGGCGGCGGTTGCCGCGACATCGAGATCCATGTGTTCCCGGACACGCCGCGCGGCCCGATGATCGTCATGCACCTGATCGTCGACGTGCGCGACGCCATGGGCGCCAATACGGTCAACACGATGGCCGAATCGGTTTCCCCGCTCGTCGAAAAGCTGACCGGCGGCACGGTGCGCCTGCGCATCCTGTCGAACCTGGCCGACCTGCGCCTGGCACGTGCCCGCGTCCGCCTCACCCCGGAAGCACTCAAGACCCGAGAGCGCAGTGGCGAGGAAATCATTGAAGGCGTCATTGACGCGTACACCTTTGCCGCCATCGACCCGTACCGGGCGGCGACGCACAACAAGGGGATCATGAACGGCATCGATCCGGTCATCGTTGCCACGGGCAATGACTGGCGCGCGGTCGAGGCAGGTGCCCATGCGTACGCATGCCGCAGCGGGCGCTATGCCCCGCTGACCACCTGGGAGAAGGACACGAGCGGCGCCCTGGTCGGCACGATCGAAATGCCGATGCCGGTCGGCCTGGTCGGTGGCGCCACGAAGACGCATCCGCTGGCCCGGCTGTCGCTGAAGATCATGGGCGTCCAGTCCGCCCAGGAGCTTGGCGAGGTCGCCGTGGCGGTGGGCTTGTCGCAGAACCTGGGCGCGCTGCGTGCGCTCGCGACCGAAGGCATCCAGCGCGGGCACATGGCCCTGCATGCCCGCAACATCGCCCTCGTCGCCGGTGCCACGGGCAACGAGATCGACGTCATTGCCAAGCGCATGGCGGGCGAACACGACGTGCGCACCGATCGCGCCGTCGCGCTGCTGGAAGAGCTGCGCGCCAGCTGAGTCCTGACCTTCACTGGAGACAAAGATGAAAACCGAAACGAGGCTGCCGCCATCGCAGCTGGTCGAAGTGTGGGGAGACACCGCGGATGTGAAGCATCTGGCGTGGTCCATCGTCCTGGGCATCGGCATCAGCCTGCCGGCTTACCTTCTCGCGGCCAAGGCGTTGGCGAGCATGGTCAGTTCGCCTGAGCTTGCAAGGGCCTACGGCATGTTGGCGGGGCTGGGTGGGTGCGTCATCGCGGGTGTCCTGTGCGCGGTGCTGTTCAAGCCCAAGCGCGTGGTGGTCGAGGGCGAGGCTGCCGATCCGTTCTGGCGCGAGGAGGTCCTGGCGAAGCTCGCCGAACAGACCGGTGACCTCGGCTCCGTGGCCGACCTGCCTGCCTCCGTGGTGCAGGAGATGAAGGAACTGCAGATCTACGACCTGTTCGTTGCCCACGAAAGCAAGGCGCGCCTTGCGCAGCCTTCTACCGATGAAGCACGTCGGCCGACTTTCGCTCATCAACCAGGCGTCCTCGCGGCGCAACCCAAGGGGGCATGATGGATCCCGCACTCCTCACCCAGATCCTCAATGCCGCCCTGATGGGCCTGATCGGCGCCGTCGTCTTCGCGGCGATCGGCCTGGTCTCGGGCACTGACGAAACGACCACCCTCGCGCCGCTGACACTGCTGGTGGTGCTTCTCGGCGTGCCGCCGGAAGGCGTGTTCACCTTCTTCCTGGCCGGTGCGGTCGCCAAGCACATGACGCACGCCGTTCCCACCGCCTTGCTGGGGATTCCGGGCGACACGATGGCGACGCCCTTGCTGCAGGACGCCAATGTGCTGCGCAACCTGGGCGTGCCGCATATCGCGCTTCGAAAGATGGTGTCCGGCGCCATCATCGCTGCCTTCCTTGCGGTGCCGTTGGCAGTCCTGTTCGCAGTGATGCTTGCGCCGTTCGGCCCGACCATCACCAAGGCAGCGCCGTGGATCTTCGTGGGTGCTGCCGTGCTCATCGCCTACTTCTCCGGCGGTCGCTGGGCTTCGGTGGCGGTGCTGGTGCCCTTCGTGGTGCTCATCATCGCGCTGCAGACGCTGACCGCGAAATACAACGTCAAGCTGAGCATCAGCTACTTCCTGGGCATCGCCATAGGTCCGCTGGTCGCCGACCTCTTCTCGGTGATCTCGCCGGCCGACCGCAACCGGATGAAGCGCGACAGTGCCCGCACCTTCCAGCTGGCGCCGGACGTGAAGGGCGGATCGGGCTACTTCCCGAACCCGTTCAAGGTGCTGGACCGCAAGCAGACGGGCTGGACGATGGCCACCGCCGCCGTCTCGAGCGCGACCTTCGTGTTCAGCCCCGTTGCAATGACGGTGGTGCTGGGCGAACTGGTGGGCTCCAGGGTGAAGCATGCGTACCACCGCCTGACCACTGTGCTGAGCGCCAGAAACGGTGTGACGGAGGCGACCTACATTGCCGAAGCGCTGATCCCGCTGATCGCGTTCGGCCTGCCGTTGAGCCCAGTGGCCGCCGGCCCCGCTGCGCCGCTGTTCAACGCGCCGCCGCGGTTCACCGTCGACTCGGTGGCCGGCACGAGCCACAACCTGCACGACATGCTGAGCCATTGGGAGTTCCTCGGCTATGGCCTGCTCGCCGTGACGCTTGCGGCGCTCGTGTCGTACCCCTTTGCGATGAACTTCGCCCGCCGCGCCGCGCTGTTCGTGTCGCGCAAGGTCAGCCACGAAGCCATCATCGCGACCTTCATCGGCCTGATCTTCGTCATCAGCATCTGGGAAGGCCAGTTCCTGGGTCTGCTGGTCATCATGACCATGGGCCTGATTGGCGGACTGCTCTCGCGCGTCCTGGGCTTCAACTCCGGCGTGCAGTTCATGGGCTACTACACGGCCGTGCTGACGGTACCGGCGCTCGTCAAGTTGTTCGCCTGAAGGCCATGGCCGTCCACAAGGAAAGTGACATGAACGAAGCCGTCAAGATCGTCGAAGTCGGACCGCGTGATGGCCTTCAGAACGAAAAGCAACCGATCGACGTCGACACCAAGGTCGGCTTGGTCGAACGGCTGGTTGCTGCGGGCGTCACGCACATCGAGGCCGCATCGTTCGTGTCGCCCAGGTGGGTGCCGCAGATGGCGGGCAGCTCGGAAGTGATGCAGCGCGTGCCGCGCACGCCGGGTGTGCACTACAGCGCGCTCGCGCCCAACCTCAAAGGCCTGGAGGCGGCAATGGCTGCGGGGTGCGAAGAGGTTGCGGTGTTCGGTGCGGCGTCCGAATCCTTCTCTCAACGCAATATCAACTGCTCGATTCGCGAGAGCCTGGAGCGCTTCCGGTCCGTGGTCGAGGTGGCGCATGAGAACAAGCTGCGCGTGCGCGGCTATGTATCGTGTGTGCTCGGCTGCCCCTACGAAGGCCCGATCGCCCCGGACAAGGTGGTCGACGTCGCCATGATGCTGAGCGACATGGGCTGCTCCGAGATCTCGCTTGGCGACACGATCGGGCGCGGCAATCCGAAGTCGACACGCCTGATGCTTGAAGCGTGCATGAAGCGAATTCCCGTCGCACAACTCGCAGGCCACTACCACGACACGTACGGCTTGGCGGTGGCGAACATCGTTGCCTCGCTGGACATGGGTGTGCGCACCTTCGACAGCTCGGTGTCGGGGCTGGGCGGTTGCCCTTACGCGGTCGGCGCGTCCGGCAACGTTGCCACGGAAGACGTGGTGTACCTGCTGCAAAGCCTCGACTGCGAGACCGGCATCGACCTGAAGAAGCTGATCGAGGCGGGATCGTTCATCTGCGTTGCGTTGGGCCGCGAAACTTCGTCACGCGTCGCGCGCGCGATGGCTGGCAATGCAGCGGAGGCGGATACCCGATGAGTGGAACAGGCCGCAACGCATTTCATCGCCGAGGCCTGTGTGATCCGACATGGAACCGAATCGACTTGCCCGCTCAAGGCCTCTTGCCAAACTCCTCCGTCTCCGCCGTCCACGACAGCGCCTGCTCGCTCAGGCTGAAGCCAAGCCCCGGCCGGTCCGACACATGCATGCGCCCATCCTTCAGGTGCATCTGCTCGTTGAACATCGGGCCCAGCCATTCGAAGTGTTCGAGCCACGGTTCGATCGGGTACGCCGCTGCCAGGTGCAGGTGGATCTCCATCGCGAAGTGCGGCGCGAGCTTGCGGCCCTTGAAGGCGCCGAGCGACATGATCTGCAGGAAGGGCGTGATGCCGCCCACGCGCGGTGCATCGGGCTGGATGAAGTCGCTGCCCTCGCCCATGATGAGTTGCGCATGCTCGCCGAAGCTCGTGAGCATCTCGCCGGTGGCGATCGCCGTGTCGAAGCGCTCCGCGAGTTGGGCATGACCTTCGAAGTCGTAGGCGTCCAGCGGCTCCTCGATCCAGGTGAGGTCGAAGTCCTCGAAGGCGCGGCAGGCTCGCGTGGCCTTCTGGCGGTCCCATTGCTGGTTGGCATCGACCATCAGCGGGAACGCGTTGCCCAGTTGCTTGCGCACGGCGGCGACGCGCTCGATGTCGATGGCCAGGTCCGGCTGGCCGACCTTGAGCTTGATGCCGCCGATGCCGCTCTGGCGCGAGATCTCGACGTTCTTCAGCACCTGGTCCAGGGGCGTGTGCAGGTAGCCGCCCGAGGTGTTGTAGCACTGCACGGAATCGCGCTCTGCGCCGAGCAGCTTGGCCAGCGGCAGGTTCGCACGCCGGGCCTTCAGGTCCCACAAGGCGATGTCGAACGGGGCGATCGCCTGCGTCGTGAGGCCGCTGCGGCCCATGCTCGCACCGGCCCACAACAGCTTGGTGAACAAGCGCGAGATGTCGTTGGGGTCTTCGCCGATCAGGTGCGGCGCAAGCTCCTTCGCATGCGCGTACATGCCCGGACCGCCCGCGCGCTTCGAGTAGCCGAAGCCGATGCCGCTGTGGCCATCGCGCGTCGCGATCTCCGCGAAGATGAAGGCGATCTCGGTCAGCGGCTTTTGGCGACCGGTCAGCACCTTGGCGTCGCTGACCGGCGTGGCCAGCGGCAGGAACACCAGGGACAGCTTGATGTGCGCAATGCGGTCGCCGGTGTCGGCGGCGGTGCGCGCGTCGGCGCCGATCTTGGCGTAGGAAACGATGTTGGATTCAACGGCACCCATGGCGATGGACTTTCTGGAAGGGTGGAAAGGATCAGTCGAGCTTGATGCCGGCGGTCTGCACGACCTTGGACCAGCGGGCGATTTCATCCGCGACGAACTTGGTGAAGTCCGGCGACTTCGACGCGAGCACCACGAAGCCGTTGGCCTCCATCTTGGCGCGCACGGCAGGGTCGCTGAAGGCCGCGACCATGGCCGCTTCGAGCTTGTCGACGATGGGCTTCGGCGTGCCCTTGGGCGCGGACAGGCCGGTCCATGACACGGCGGTGAAGCCCGGGTAGCCGGACTCGGCCACGGTCGGCACGTCGGGGTAGAGCGGGTTGCGCTTCTCGCTCGTCACGACCAGCGCGCGCAGCTTGCCGGCCTTGACGAAGGGTTGCACCACGTCCTGGTTGGTGAACATGCCGGGGATCTGGTTGGCCACCACGTCGTTGAGTGCGGGCGCGCCGCCCTTGTAAGGAATGCCGACCATGTCGAGGCCGGCCACCTGCTTCAGGTATTCGGTGGTGACGTGGCCCGACGAGGCATTGACCTGGCCGTAGCTGAACTTGCCGGGGTTCGCCTTGACCCACGCGATGAATTCCTTGAAGGTCTTGGCCGGGAACTCGGGATTCACCACCAGCACGTTGGGGCCAGCAGCCAGCTCGGAGATGTGGATGAAGTCCTTGTTCGAGTCATACGGCGGCTTGGGCGTGAAGCCGTGGATGATCGCGTTGCTGCCGATGCCTGAGAGCAGCAGCGTGTAGCCATCCGCAGGCGCCTTCGCTGCCTGGTCGGTGCCGATCGCACCACCCGCCCCGCCCTTGTTGTCGACCACGAAGGGCTGCTTGAGTTGCTTGCTGAGGCCTTCGGCGATGAGCCGGCCCATGATGTCGCTCGTCCCACCGGCCGGGAACGGCACGATGATCTTCACGGGCTTGTTGGGGTAGTCCGTGTCGGCTTGCGCGGCCATCGGCAGTGCGGTCGCGAGGGCCAGTGCGGCGGCGAGGAAGTTGCGCTTTTTCATGAGGGGATGTCTCCTTGGATGCGAGTGGATGGGTGTGCGGTCATTGAATCGGGATCGTCTTGCGCGAGCCATGCAGGGTGTCCCCTAGGGCGGCTGCGGCGTCCCGCCCAGTGGGACGAACACGCTAATCGGAGATGCCGAGGGGCCAGGGCACGAACTCATTGAGTCCCACGCCCAGTGCTTCGCTCTTGGTCTGCTCGCCGGACGCATGGCGCAGGATCTGTTCGAAGATGGCGCGGCCCATCTGGTCGATGGTGGCCTCGCCGTCGATCACCACGCCGCAGTTGATGTCCATGTCGTTGGTCATGCGCGCATACATCGGTGTGTTGCTCGCCAGTTTGATCGTGGGCGCGGGCACCGAGCCGAAGCAGGAGCCGCGGCCGGTCGTGAAGCAGATCAGGTTGGCCCTGCCTGCGATCTGGCCGGTGGCCGACACCGGGTCGTAGCCCGGCGTGTCCATAAAGACGAGGCCGTGTTGCGTCACCGGCTCTGCGTATTCGTAGACCTCCATGAGCGGCGCGTTGCCGCCCTTCTTCGCGCCGCCCAGCGATTTCTCCAGCACGTTGGCCAGTCCACCGGCATTGTTGCCGGGACTCACGCGCCCGTTGATCTGTGTGTCGCGACCCTCGTTGTAGCGCAGCCACCAGTCGATGCGGGCCACCAGCTTCTTGCCGACCTCCGGCGTGACGGCACGCGCCGTCAGCGTGTGCTCGACACCGAAGATCTCCGACGTTTCCGAGAGCATGGCCGTACCGCCATGTTCGATGAGGATTTCCATCGCGCGGCCGAGGGCCGGGTTGGCCGACAGGCCGGAGAAGCCATCGGAACCGCCGCATTGCAGCCCGATGCTGATGTGCTCGGCCGATACCGGCTCGCGCCGGACGCCGTTGGCGGCGGCGAGCATGTTGCGCACCTGCTCGATGCCGGCGGCTATGGCCTTCTTCGTCCCGCCGGCCTGCTGGATGACGAGGGTCTGCAGCATCGGGCCCGTTGCCAGCTTCTGGTGTGCGAGGAAGTCGTCGAGGCCGTTGTGCTCCTCGCCCAGCGCGATGACCAATGCGCCTGCGGTGTTGGGATGACGGATGTATCCGCCGATGGTCCGGCGCAGCAGTTCCATCGGCTCGCCGCTGCGCTCCATGCCAGCGCCCTGCTCATGCACAAAGGGCACCACGCCATCGATGTTTGGGAAAGCGGCGAGTTCGTCTTCGTCGAAGAAGCTGGCGATCTTCCGCGCCACCGTGGCCGCACCGTGGCTCACGATGAATACGCCGATGTAGTTGCGGGTCGCGACCCGGCCATCGGCGCGGACGATGCCCTGGAAGCGCGCTCGTTCGTCTGAGACCAGCAGCTTCGTCGGCACGTAGTCGAGGCCATGACGATAGTCCTTCACCAGATCCCCGAACGCGATGTTGTGGCTGTGCATCCAGGTGCCCGGCGGCAGGTCTTCCGACGCGAAGCCGATCACGGTGTTGTACTTGAGCACCGGCTCGCCCTTGGCGATGAAGCGCGCCGCGAGCTTGTGGCCGGCGGGCACGGGTTGCAGCGTCGTCACGCCTTCGCTCGGCACGGCGACGCCAGCGGGCACCTCGATGCGGGCAACGACGACGTTGTCCTTGGCATCGAGCCGGATGAAGGGGTTGCGCTGGACGGCCTCCGAAGGCTTCACGGTCGATGCGATGGTCGGGACGATGGCGGCAGTGGTTGCGCCGAGAGTCGATGTGCTCATGTGGGTTGTCTCCTCGTTGTTCAGGCCAGCACGCCGATGGGCCACGGCACGAATTCATCCCGGCCGACGCCCAGTTCTTCGCTCTTGGTGGCCTCGCCCGAGGCATGCGCCAGCATCCGCTCGAACACCAGTTGCCCCATCTGCGCCACGCCGATCTCGCCAGCCAGCACGCCGCCGCAATCGATGTCCAGGTCGTCTTCCATGCGCGCGAATACAGCCGAGCTGCTGGCCAGCTTGACGGTCGGCACCGGTGCGGCCCCGAAGCCGGAACCGCTGCCGGTCGTGAGACAAACCATCGTGGCGCCGCTGGCAACCTGACCGGTGGCGGAGACGGCGGCATAGGCCGGCGCGTCCATGAACACCAGGCCGCGCTGCGTGACCGGGTGGGCATATTCGTAGACGGCCTGGAGCGGCGAGGTTCCGGCGCGGCGCAGCCCTTCGGTCTCGGCGGGGGCCGTCCGCGTCATGCCAGTGTCGCGCCCCGCCGTGTAGCCCTTCCACCACTGGATGCGCTGTTCCAGTTGCGCACCGACTGCCGCACTGGCGGCGCGCGCCGTGACGCGTTGCGCGACAGGCGCGAGTTCGCTCGTCCCGGAAAGGATCGCCGTGCCGCCATGGCGCACCAGCAGGTCGATGGCCGCGCCCAGCGCCGGATTCGCCGAGATGGCCGTGTCACCGTCGGCGGCGGCCGATTGCAGGCCGACCACCAGATGCTCGACGGAGACGGACTCGCGGCGGAAGCGGTTCGCCTCGGGCAGCATCGCCTCGACCGCTGCAATGCCCGCCTCGATCGTGTTGGCCGTGCCGCCGATTTCCTGCATCACCAGCATGTGCAGCATCGGCCCTGGCACGAGTTGCTCCTGCTCGAAGAACGCACGGATGTTGTTGCGCTCGCAGCCCAGCGCGATCACCACGGCGCCTGCGATGTTGGGGTTGCGGATGGTGCCCGCGATGGTCCGGCGCAGCAGGTTCATCGGCTCGCCGGTGGCTTCCATGCCGCAGCCGATCTCATGCACAAAAGGCAGCACCTCGTCCACGTTGGGAAAGGCGGCCAGGCGCTTCGCATTGAAGTGGTCGGCCACGCGCCGCGCCGCCGTGGCCCCGCAGTTGCCGACCACGAACACGCCGATGTGGTTGCGGGTGCCGACCCGGCCATCGGGCCGGACAAAGCCTTCGAAAGTGATCTCTTGCATCGTGACTCCGTTGTTATGGAAGCGCTTCCATTGCATGTCGAAGAAAAAGGGCGTCCGCGCCCTCTTCAAAACTGCCGCATCTTCATGCTGAAGCGTCAATTGTATGGAAGCGCTTCCATGGTTGCAAGCGTCGCGGTATAACCCTGCTCTTGACCCGCCCGCAGACTCCCCCTCCCTCCCCCGCTCCCGAACGCGCGCGCATGAGCGACGTTGCCCGCGTCGCGGGCGTTTCGCTCGTCACCGTCTCGCGCGCCATCAACGAGCCCGACAAGGTCGCGCCCGACACGCTGGCCGCCGTTCGCGCCGCCGTTGAGCAGCTGGGCTACGTGCCCAACCTCACGGCCGGCAGCCTGGCGTCGAACCGCTCCCGCATCGTCGCGGCGATCGTGCCCACCATTTCGAACCTGGTGTTCTCCGAAACCATCGAGGCCCTGGCGCAGACCCTGGCCGATGGCGGCTACCAGTTGCTCCTGGGCCAGAGCGGCTATCGCCCCGGCGACGAGTCGACGCTGGTCGACACTTTCCTCGGCCGACGCGTCGATGGCCTCGTGCTGACGGGCAATGCCCAGTCGCCCGCCCTGCGCGCCAAGCTCAAGCGCGCCGGCGTGCCGGTCGTGCAGACCTGGGACCTGCCGACGCCACCCAACGCGCCCATCGACATGCTGGTCGGCTTCTCCAACCTGGAAGCCGGCAAGGCGGCGGCGCAGCACCTGATCGATCGCGGACACCGTGCGCTGGCCTTCATCGGTGCCGAGGAAGACCGCTCGCGGCTGCGGCTCGAAGGCTTCAGGACGGTCGCGGCTGCGCATGGCATCGACGATGTGCAGTCGGAACTGATCCGTCCGCCGGCCCTCATCGACGATGCCGGTCCTCGGCTTGCGCAGATCCTCGCGCGGCGGCCCGATGTCACGGCGGTGTTCTGCAACAACGACCTGCTCGCGGCAGGCGTGCTCTTCGAATGCGTGCAGCGCGGCTGGGCCGTGCCGGGGCGCATCGCGGTGCTTGGGTTCGGCGACCTGGCGGTGGCACGCGCTGCATCGCCACGGCTGTCCACGGTGCTCATCCGCCGCGCCGAGATGGGCGAGCGCGCAGGCCAGATGCTGCTGGCGCGGCTCTCCGGCCAAGCGACCGGCGCCGACCTGATCGACATCGGCTTCGAGATCGTGGCGCGGGCCAGCACGTGAAGCCTTCCAAAGTGCTAATGTCGGACGTCGCCAAGGCCGCCGGCGTGGCACGCGTGACCGTGTCCCGCGTGCTGAGCGACCCGGACAGCGTGGCACCGGCCACCCGCGCCGTCGTGCAGGAAGCGGTCGCGCGGCTCGGCTATGTCCCCAACCTCAACGCCGGCACGCTCGCGTCGAGCCGCTCGCGCATCGTCGGCGCGATCGTGCCCACGCTGTCGAACGCCTGGTTCGCCGACACGATGGACGGGCTTTCGAAGGTGCTGGGCGCGGCCGGCTACCAACTGTTGCTCGGCCAGACCGGTTACGACGCCGATGCCGAGGAAAAGCTGGTCGATGCCTTCCTCGGCCGCCGCGTCGATGCCATGGTGCTGACGGGCACGACGCACACCGCGGGCGTGCGCACCAAGCTGCAAAAGGCCGGCATCCCGACGGCGGAATGCTGGGACCTGTGCGACGACCCGATCGACATGGTGGTGGGCTTCTCCAACGAGGCGGCTGGCGAAGCCGTGGCCGTGCATTTGCTCGCACAGGGCCGGCGACGCTTCGGCTTCCTCGGCGCCGATGAGGATCGCGCGCGCAAGCGCCTGCAAGGCTACCGCGCGGCCATCGCACGGGCCGGAGCGGGTGAAGTGACGACGCATTCCGCCGCCCCGCCCACGTCCATCGACGACGGTGCAGCCGGCCTGGCGCAACTGTTGACGGTCGAGCCTCGATTGCAAGCCGTGTTCTGCAGCAACGACACGCTGGCGATGGGCGCCTTGCTCGAATGCAGGCGCCGGGGACTCGCGGTTCCCGGGGACTTGTCGGTGGTCGGGTTTTCAGACCTGCCGGTGGCGGCCGCCTGTGTCCCGCCGCTTACCACCGTGCGCATCGCATCGCGCGAGCTGGGCGAACGGGTTGGCCAATTGCTGGCCCGGCGCATGCGCCGCGAGCCGGACGAAGTGCCGCGCATCCATGACCTGGGATTCACCCTGGCCGTTCGCGAGAGCGGGTGAAGACGGACAGGACCTGATCCGGCAGGTCCGGGTTTCGTCAGGCGACAACCGGAACAGGCTGGGGCCGGCTGCGAACGAATTCGGCCGCATCAGCCTTCGATTCGAACACGCGCGCCGATGCCTGGCGCGACTGCAAGGACGAGCCCAACTTGGCGCGCAGGAAGGCGCTGGTGGTGTAGCGCCGGCCGGAGCTGTAGTACTTCGCCCGCAGCGCAGCCACCATCTCCTCGTAGGCCTCGGCCACCCTGTCGTCGAGCTTGAAGCCGTCGTAGTTGACGATCACGTTCAGCTTGCGCCCGATCTGGCTGCACAGCGCCTCGAACACGCGGCGCACGCTCTCGATGTCTTCCATGCTGTGGATGGCCATGCCCTCGAAGTTGACGAAGAGCGTGTTGCGCTCGGCGTCGTAGCTCAGGCGATCGGAGAGCTGCAGGTCTTGCAGCACCGCGGCCAGGCCCATCGATTTGGGCCGGTAGATGCGCGCATCCATCGTGGCGATGGTGTCCATCAGCGGCCGGAATGCCATGTGCGCCAGGATGTCGCGCTCGACATCGATGCCGGGTGCGACTTCGATCAGTTGCAGCCCTCCCGGTTGCAGCCTGAAGACGCAGCGCTCGGTCACGTAGTGCACCGACTGCCCCTTGGCGGCCGCTTGTGCGCCGCTGAAGGTGATCTGTTCGACCGCATTCACGAACTTGCGCACCTTGCCTTCGACATCGATGCGCACCTTGCCGTCCTGGATCGACACCTCCAGCCCACCCGCGGTGAAGGTGCCGGCGAACACCAGGCGGCGCGCATTCTGGCTGATGTTGATGAAGCCGCCCGCCCCTGCCAGGCGCGGTCCGAAGCGGCTCACGTTGACGTTGCCGACCTGGTCGATCTCGGCCATGCCCAGGCAGGCGAGATCCAGCCCGCCGCCGTCATAGAAATCGAACTGCTGGTTCTGATGCAACAAGGCCTGCACGTTCACCGCTGCGCCGAAGTCCAGCCCGCCTTGCGGCATGCCGCCGATGACGCCGGGCTCGGCCGTGAGCGTCAGGTCGTCGAGCACGCGCTCCTCGGCTGCAACGGCGGCGACCACTTCCGGCACGCCGATGCCCAGGTTGATCACGCCACCCAGCGGCAGTTCGAAGGCGCAGCGCCGGGCAATGAGCTTTCGTTCGTCCAGGAGTGCAGGCACGATCTTGTCGGTCTGCACCCGGATCTCGCCGGAGAAGGCTGCGCTGTAGTCGGTGCCGTAGGTCTGCACGTGCGAGCCCTGCGGCGCCACCACCACGCAGTCGACCAGCACGCCGGGAACGATGACGCTGCGCGCGTCCAGCGACCCGGTCGCGGCGATTCGCTCGACCTGCGCGATGACCAGCCCGTTGGCATTGCGTGCGGCCATCGCTGCGGCCTGCGCATCCAGCACCAGCGCCTCGCGCTCCATCGTGACATTGCCGGAGGCATCCGCGGTGGTGCCGCGGATCAGCGCCACGTTGATCGGAAAGGTCTTGTAGAACAGCCACTCCTCGCCGTCGATGTCCATCACCCGCACCAGGTCCTCGGTGGTCTTGCTGTTGATCTTGCCGCCGCCATTGCGCGGATCGACGAAAGTGCCCATGCCGACCTTGCTGACGCTGCCCGCACGGTGCGCCGCGATGTCGCGGTACAGGTGCGAGACGACGCCCAGCGGCAGGTTGTAGGCCTCGATGAGGTTGTCGGTCGCCAGCTTCGCGAGCTTGGGCACGAGCGACCAGTGCCCGCCGATGGCGCGCTTGACCAGGCCCGCGTGCGCCAGCCGATTGAGGCCGCGTTCCTTCGCATCGCCAGGTGCCGCGGCAAAGACCAGGGTCAGATCGCGCGGACCCTGCGTGTCGACGAAGCGCCGCTCCAGCGCTTCGATCAGCGCTTCCGGCGTCCCGATGCCGACGAAGCCCGAGCAGCTCACCGAATCCCCATCGCGTATCAATGCGACAGCCGCCTCGGCCGTGACGATCTTGTCTTGCTTCATGGTGTGCTCGCAGAGGTGGAACGGCCCGCCCGTGATGCCGCGGCGGACGAGCGCGCCCGGCCACCGACACGAGGCTTGCCCGGAAACAGAAACTCCTGGATGGTCGCGATCTGGCTGGCTTCCATCAGTGCCGGCGCGTGCCCGCATTCCGGCACTTCGACGACGCTCACCTGGCCGGCCTTGGCGGCAGGGCCGCGATCGAGCATCGCTTGCGTCGTCGCTTCACTCAGCAGGTCGGAGTCCTCGCCGCGCAGGATCAGCACCGGGCATTCGATCCGGTCCCACAGCTGCCACAGCACCACGTCCAGGTAGATCGGGATGCCGAAGCGCATGCCGATGGCCGGATCGAAATGGAAGCGGACGCCCCCGTCCGAATCCGGCGCCGCGCTGTACTGCGCCATGTGACGCCATTGCGCGTCGGTGAGGTTGCCGAAGGGCTCGTGGATCTCGCGCAGGTGAGCCTCGAGGTCCTCCACGGATGCGAAGCGCCAGCGCTTGCCCAGGTAAGCCCCGATGCGCCGCAGCGCCGATGCGGACACGCGCGCACCGAAGTCGTTGAGCACCAGCTTGCGAATCGGCGTCTGATCCTCGGAGGCCATCAGCATGCCGATGTGGCCGCCGAGCGACGTACCGATCCAGTCCACCGACTCGACATCGAGCCGCGCGATGAGCGTGGACAACGCGCCGGTGTAGGCCCGGTCCGTGTAGTGCGCCGGCTTGGCCAGCCACTCACTGCGTCCGCGTCCGGGGAGGTCGGGTGCAACGACCCTGACGCCTTCTGCGGCCAGTGCGGACGCCAGCACGTCGAAGTCCCTGCCCGTGCGAGAAACCCCGTGCACGCATAGCACGGTACGTTCGGCCTTCTCGGGGCCCCACTCGGCATACGCGAGCCTGCGGAACCCGCCGTGACCAATGACCGAGACCTCCTTCAGCCGAGGTTCCGTCGTATTGCCTTGACGTCTGGCCACCGGCTACCGATCGCGCTTCTGGAGCCAGTCGAAGATGCCCTTGCCGAGCACCCCTTGCGACTTGCCGCTGACGAACACGCCGACGTGGCCGCCATCCAGGCCGATCTCCGAATAGTCCTGGCTGCCGACAGCGCCCCGCAGCGCCTGCGTGGTCTTCGGCGGAATGATGTGATCGTCCTTGGCGAAGACGTTCAGCACCGGTACGCGGATGTCGGCCAGGTCGACCTTGCGCCCGCCCAGTTCGAACTCGCCGCGGATCAGCTCGTTGTTCTTGTAGAGGTTCACCAGCAACTGCTTGGCCGCCTCGCCGGGATGGTGCGGCCGGTCGGCCAGCCACTTCTCCATGCGCAGGAAGTTCAGCAGCTTCTTCTCGTCATCGAAGGTGTCGAGCAGTCCCACGTTGTACTTGGAGAGCGTCGCGGCCGGTGTCATCTGCGAGAAGACATGGCTCATCAACTCACCCGGCAGGTTGCCGTTGGCCTCGATGAGCGCATCGACATCTTCTGCGCTCAGGCCGCGCGCCCACATGTTCAGCAGGCCGTGGTTCACGCGGCCCTCGGCCTGGTCCTGGTGGAAGTCGACCGGCGTGATCGTGAGGATCAGATTCTTGACGCGGTCCGGGTAGAGCGCCGCATAGCACAGCGAGAACACGCCGCCTTCGCAGATGCCCAGCAGATTGATCGCCGGGATGTCGTGCTCGCGGCAGATGAACTCGATGCAGTCGTTCAGGTAGACGTCGACATAGTCCTCGAAACTGAGCCAGCGGTCGCTGCGCGTGGGGCTGCCCCAGTCGACGGCATAGACATCGACGCCGAGCGCGAGCAGGTTGCGCAGCATCGAGCGGTCTTCCTGCAGGTCCGTCATGGTGTAGCGGCCGACCTGTCCGTAGGCCACCAGCACCGGGATGCCGAGCGTGCGTTTGGCCGTGGGCTTGTAGCGGTAGAGCGTGGTCTTGTCTTCGCGGAAGACCACTTCCTTGTCCGCGGTGGCGATCTCGACGTGCTCGTCCTTGATCTTGCCGAGCAGCATCTGGCCGCGCGCCATCTTGAGGTTGAAGTCGCTGAACTCGGCGAGCGCTGCGGCGGCGGGGGATTTCTTGAGGGTTGGCATGGCGAGGGCCTTCAGGCTTGCGCGCGGCGCGGCTTCTTGGCGGCGGCAGTGCGGCGAGTGTTGGTGACGGCGGCAGTGCGACCTTGGGGCTCTGGTTTGCTCAACTTGCGCGGCGCCGAGGTCTTCTTCGTGGCGAGCGCTGGCGTCTTCGAGGCGCGCGCAGGTGCCTTCGTGGCGAGCGTCGGTGCCGTCGTCAGAGCGGCCAACTGGCGCCGCTGAAGGCGCAGTTCGCGTCGCAGTTCCGTCACCACGCGCTGCATCTCGTCCATCTCCGTGCGAGTTGGGATGTGGCTTGCCATGCACCATGCTTCGGCCAGATGGCGCTCTTGCAAGCGGTATTCCGACGCGGCGCGCAGCATGCGGCTCTGGGCTTGCACGAACTCGTCCGTGCGGTGCGCCTCGATGAGCGTGTCGTTGGCGATGGCAAGCCAGCGGTCGGTCAAGCCGCGCCACGTCGATGGTGTTTCGCCCTTCTCCATGAAGGATGCAGTGAACCGCTCGAAAGCCTTGTTCCACGCCTTCTGCTCGATGCCGTGATACGCCCGCACCGCCTTGTCGCGCTCGGCCGCACGCTGCTGCAACTGGAGCAGTTCGCGGTCCATGTTCCACAGCGTGGCGTACTTCGGCCCTTCCAGCACCGCGCGCAGGCCGGTGTCGAAGGCGTCTGCACCGGGCCCGCTCCAGCGCGCCGGTGAAAAGAGCGCCAACAGGGCCTCAGGCGTCAAGGCATCGGGCCGCGAGCCCTCCTTGGCCAGCGCAGCCCACTTCTCGATGGATTCCTTCCATGTGGCATGCAGGGCCTCGAACTGCGCTTCCATGGGCGACTTGGCCGTCTCGCCAGAGGGCTTGTCGGCAGTCGCGGGAATCATCGCCTTCATGAACGACGGCATGCTGTCCGCCCACGTAGTCATCCACGACGGGATGGCATCGCTCGACCCGCTCATCACGAGAACTCCACCACCTGCCGGATCGCCTTGCCCTCGTGCAGCAGGTCGAAGCCGTGGTTGATGTCGTCGAGCTTCAGGCGGCCGGTGAGCAGCTTGTCCACCGGCAGGCGGCCCTGCTGGTAGAGCGCGATGTAGCGCGGAATGTCGCGCGAGGGCACGCAGGTGCCGATGTAGCTGCCCTTGAGCGTGCGCTCCTCGGCCACGAGATTCACCGCAGGAACGGGGAACAGCGCGGCAGCCGGTGGCAGGCCGGCCGTCACCGTCATGCCGCCGCGCCGAGTGATCTTGTAGGCCAGTTCAAGGGCACGCACCGAGCCTGCGAATTCGAAGGCGAACTCGACGCCACCGGAACTCAGCGCGCGGATCTGCTCCAGCGCATCGGCTTGCCCGGCATTGACTGTGTGCGTCGCACCGAGTGCGCGCGCCTGCTCCAACTTGTCGTCCGCAAGGTCGATGGCGATGATCTGCCGCGCCCCGGCCGCGTGCGCGCCAATGAGTGCCGCCAAGCCCACGCCCCCCAACCCGATCACCCCCACCGAAGCGCCCACCTGCACCTTGGCCGTGTTGACCACCGCACCCACGCCGGTGAGCACCGCGCAACCGAACAGCGCTGCCTCATGCAACGGCACGCTCGGATCGATCTTGACCAGCGAGCGCCGCGACACCGTGGCGTACTCGGCGAACACCGAGCAGCCGAGTTGGTGGTTCAGCGGTTCCCCGCCATGGCTCAAGCGCCGCGCCCCCGAGAGCAAGGTACCCGCCCCATTGGCCGCAGCCCCCGGCTCGCACAGCGCAGGCCGGCCTTCCGCACAAGGCGCGCAATGCCCGCAACTCGGCACGAACACCACGACGACGTGGTCACCGACGGCAAGGTCCGTCACGCCCTCGCCCACCTCCTCGACGATGCCGGCGGCTTCATGCCCCAGCGCCATCGGCATGGGCCGTGGACGGTCGCCGTTGATGACGGACAGATCGGAATGGCACAGCCCGGCGGCCACGATCTTGATCATCACTTCATCGGGTCCCGGCGAGGCCAGGTCGACCTCCATGATCGTGAGCGGCTTCGAAGTCGCATACGGGGGCGCCACGCCCATCTTTTCAAGAACGGCGGCTCTGATTTTTTTCATGTGCATGCACTCCTGTTCAAAGCGGCGACTTCATCTCTTTGAGCTTGGCGGTGAGCTTCATGTTCTCCGCATAGTCCACCGGGCAATCGATGATCACGACGGTGTCGTCCGCGATGGCCTGCTTCAGCGTCGGCAGCAGGTCTTCCGCACGCTCGACGCGGTAGCCCTTCGCGCCGAAGCTCTCGGCGTACTTCACGAAGTCGGGGTTCTTGAACGCGATGTGGCTGGGCCGGCCGAAGTGGCGCAACTGATGCCAGGTGATGAGGCCGTACTCCGAGTCGTTCCAGATCAGGATGACGAAGGGCGTCTTCATGCGCAGCGCCGTCTCGATCTCCTGCGAGTTCATCATGAAGCCCGCGTCCCCCGTTACCGCGACCACCTTGCGATCCGGGTAGGCCAGCTTGGCGGCAATGGCGCCGGGCACCGCAATGCCCATCGCCGCGAAGCCGTTGGAGATGATGCAGGTGTTCGGCCGCTCGGCCTTGTACATCCTGGACATCCACATCTTGTGCGCACCCACGTCGGAGATGGCGATGTCGTCCGGGCCCAGCACCTCGCGCAGGTCCCACACGATCTTCTGCGGCTTGATCGGGAAGGCCGTGTCCTGCGAGTACTCGGCGCGATCGGCCACCACGGCCTTGCGGATCGCCTTGAACGGTGAGGCCGTCTGCGGCTTGGCGCTCAGTGCAACGGCACGAAGCGAGTTGGTCAGGTCGCCGAGGACGCCAACGGCGACGATGTAGCGCTCGTCCACCTCGGCCGGCAGCGCATCGATGTGGATGATGATCTTGTCGCCGTCGGGGTTCCACATGTCGGGGTGGTACTCGACCATGTCGTAGCCCACGCAGATGACCACGTCGGCTTTCTCGAAAGCGAACCATTGCAGGTCGCGCGCCTTCATGCCGATGGTGCCGAGCGACAGTTCGTTGGTGAAGGGCACCACGCCCTTGGCCATGAAGGTGTTGGCCACGGGGATGCGCAGCACCTCGGCAAAGGTGGTCAGCGCATCGGCAGCACCTTGGCGGATCACGCCATTGCCGGCCAGGATCACTGGCGCCTTGGCGGCGTTGATGAGCTTCGCGGCTTCCTCGATCTTGTGCGCGGGCGCCTCGGACGTGTAGGCGGTCTGCACCTTGATCGGCTGCTTGTCGGTCGTCATCTCGGCGACGTTCTCGGGGAAGTCGATGAAGGTAGCGCCGGGCTTTTCCGTCTGTGCCACCTTGAAGGCCTTGCGCACGATCTCCGGCACGATGCCCGGCTCCAGGATCTGCGTCGAGTACTTGGTGATCGGCTGGAACATGCTCACCAGGTCGAGGATCTGGTGGCTTTCCTTGTGCAGCCGAGTCGTGGCGCCCTGCCCCGCGATGGCCACGATCGGCGCGCGGTCCATGTTGGCATCGGCCACGCCGGTGATCAGGTTGGTGGCGCCCGGACCCAGCGTGGACATGCACACGCCGGCACGGCCCGTCAGGCGGCCGTAGACGTCGGCCATGAAGGCGGCGCCTTGCTCGTGGTGGGTGGTGACGAACTTGATGGGGCTGTCGAGCAGCGCATCCATCACGTCGATGTTCTCTTCACCCGGTATGCCGAAGATGTATTCGACGTTCTCGTTCTCCAGGCATTTGACAAACAACTCGGCAGCTTTCATGGTCGATCCTTGGTGCAGTTTTGGAATGGGGGCGTCACCGGGACTGCGGAGACTGAAAGCAGTCTCGCGAAGTTGCAGCGGGGTGAGTGTGATCGGGTCGCGCCAGATATCCGCGCTCGCTTGGGCGAAAGAAATCAATGGCGACGTAAGGGGATGCGGCATTTGTCTCTTGATGTTTTTGAGCACGGCGACTCGCGCGACTCTTCGGTCAGGCGGAGCCAATGCTATGGATGCAACACGCGCTTGAAAATTGAACAATCGCCAAGCGAGCGTTCGCGGATTGCGAATGCTGCAGTGCAGCAAGATCCGTTCCTGCGATCTCCTCCTCCGGCATATCGGGGTGTCTGCTGCTTTCCTGGTTCTGCCCGCAATCAACGAGCCTCGATTGGATGACGGCAGCGCTTGTCATGCGCGTCGTGCGCGCGGCCGACCTGTCGTCTTGTCCCATCCCTTGGGCCGCAAGGCGCGATGGAAGGGCTGTCAACCGCAATCTCGGTCCATGGCACGGAACAGCGCAGACGCACGCAAGTCGACGCGGCATTGCCATGTCGACTTGATCCCCGCGGGAACTCCTGCGACGTCGCAATCCAACGCATCACCGCGCGTTGGATCGGCTTGCCGTGCTTCAGCAATGTCTGCGGCGCTCCGCCTTTTTCCATGCCTGATTGCAAAGTCGCATCAGAAGATGTCGGGCTCACCCGCCGACTCCCCGAACTGCGTTTGCAGGAAGTCCATGTCGCAGCCCTGGTCGGCTTGCAGGATGTGCTCGGTGAACATCCACCCGTAGCCGCGGCCGAAGCGCGGCGGTGGCGGCGTCCATTCGGCGCGGCGGCGCGCCAGTTCCTCGTCGCTGACCTGCATGTCGAGCCGGCGGTTCGGCACGTCGATGCAGATGATGTCGCCGGTCCGCACCAGCGCCAGGTTGCCACCGATGTACGCCTCCGGTGCGACGTGCAGCGCGCAGGCGCCGTAGCTGGTGCCGCTCATGCGCGCATCGCTCACGCGCAGCATGTCGCGCACGCCCAGCTTGAGCAGCTTCACCGGGATCGGCACCATGCCCCATTCAGGCATGCCGGGGCCGCCCTTGGGGCCGGCGTTGCGCAGGACGATGACATGGTCCTCGGTGATGTCGGCGTCTTCGTCGTCGAGCATCTTCTTGAGCGTGGGGTAGTCGTCGAACACCATCGCCGGTCCGCTGTGCTTCAGGAACTTCTCGCTCATCGCGCTCGGCTTGATCACGCAGCCGTTCGGCGCGAGGTTGCCCTTGAGATGCGCCAGTGCGCCCTCGGTGTAGACCGGGTTGTCGAGTGTGCGGATCACGTCGTCGTTGTAGACCTGCGCGCCTTCGATGTTCTCGCCCACGGTCTTGCCGGTGACGGTGGGTTCGTCCAGGTGCAGGTGCACGTCGATGCGCTTCATGAGCGCTGGCAGGCCGCCGGCGTAGTAGAAGTCTTCCATCAGGTACTGGCTGGTGCCGCTGGGCCGCACGTTGGCGATCACCGGCACCTTGCGGCTGATCGCGTCGAAGTCGTCCAGGCTGATGTCGGCCTTGGCACGACGCGCCATCGCGATGACGTGGATGATCGCGTTGGTCGAGCAGCCCATCGCCATCGCCACCGTGATCGCGTTGAGGAAGGCATTGCGGCTCTGGATGCGCGAGGGCCGCAGGTCTTCATGCACCATCTCGACGATGCGGCGGCCCGCGTTTGCCGACATGCGCTGGTGGCCGGCCTCGACCGCCGGCACGCTCGACGATCCCGGCAAGGCCATGCCCAGTGCCTCGGCGATCGCGGTCATGGTGCTGGCCGTGCCCATCGTCATGCAGGTGCCGGGGCTGCGCGCGATGCCGCTGATGATGCTGTCCCATTCGGGCTCGGTGATGAGGCCGGCGCGACGGTCGTCCCAGAACTTGAAGGCGTCGGAGCCGGAGCCCAGCGTCTTGCCGCGCGAATTGCCGCGCAGCATCGGGCCGGCGGGCAGGAAGATCGCAGGCACGTCGGCACTGGTGGCGCCCAGCAGCATGGCGGGGCCGGTCTTGTCGCAGCCGCCCATCAGCACCACGGCATCGACCGGATAGCAGCGGATCATCTCCTCCACTTCCATCGCCATCAGGTTGCGATAGAGCAGGGCGGAGGGCTTCACGATCGAGTCGTTCAGCGAGATCGTCGGCATCTCCAGCGGGAAGCCGCCCGCCTGCAGCACGCCGCGCTTGACGTCGTCCACGCGTTGGCGGAAGTGCATGTGGCAGGGGTTGTAGTCCGACCAGCTGTTCATGATCGCGACCAGCGGCTTGCCCTCCCACTCCTTGCGGTCGTAGCCCATCTGCATGATGCGGCTGCGATGGTTGAAGGTGCGGAAGTCGTTGTTGGCGAGCCAGCGTTGGCTGCGCAGTTTCTGGAGTTCGGGCATGGGCAGGGTGTACGTCAGTTCCTGGGTGCTGTCGACCACACGCCGGCCGCCTGCAGCAAGCCGCGCGTGTAGCCCAGCGCGAAGGACATGAAGCGCTCGCGCCCTTCGTCGACCTCCGAGACCGGCACATGGTCCGGGCAGAGCGGGCCGCTGTATCCGCCACGCTGGTAGGCCTTGATGGCCTCGAACATGTCGACGTCACCCTCGTCCGGGAACACCTCCTGGAAGTCGAGGTACCCGCCGCGGATGTTGCGGAAGTGGACCATGAAGATGCGGCCGGTCGAGGCGAACTCCTCGATCACCGGGATCATGGCCTTGCCCGGCTCCCTGAACATCTCGGCCACCGTGCCCTGGCAGAAGTTCAGGCCGTGGTTCTTGCTCGGCGACAGCGCCAGGAACTTGCGGATGCCATCGGCCGAACCGACCACGTGTTCGATGCCGTTGAGGCCGCCGACCGGATAGGCCGGGTCGTGCGGATGGCAAGCCAGGCGCACGCCGGCCTTGTCGGCAGCGGGGACCAGGCCCTCGACCAGGAACTCGATCGCGTCCCACCCGGCCTGCTCGGTCACCGGCGGCACCTCGCGCGCCATCTTCTGGCCGCACAGCATCGCCGAGGCGGAGCCGCCCTCTTCCTGGTTGCTCGGATAGCCCACGCCCCAGTACGAATGCTTCTGGTCATCCGCAGCCGAGTACTCCGCGTAGACGAAGCCCGAGTTCTGCGCCCCGCCGCGGCCCGGCTTGAGGCCCGTGCGCGTGATGCCGACCATCTGCACGTTGTACTTGAGGCAGGTGATGCCGGCGTCGGCCGCCTTCTGGATGTTCCGGGCGAGCGTCACGCGCTGCTTCTTCGCGCCTTCGATGTCGGTCAGCGAATCGAGCAGGATCGAGCCGACGTCGAGTGCGAACACGTCGAGCTTGAGGCCGAAGCCCTCGACCCACCGACGGTAGTCACGCAGCTTGCCGGCGTCCCACTCGCTGACACCGCCGGTGGCTGAGACCAGTTCCGTGCCGCGGTTGTCGAGCACGACGTTCTGCACGCCGAGCTGGGTTGACAGGCGCAAGCGGCGTTCGTCGGGGTTGAGGAGTTGTTCGCTGATGTACATGGGGTTCGTGCCTCTTTGGAATGAATGGGCCAATTCTGGATGGACACGTGTTCATCGGAAACATCCAAGGCACGTGCAAGGCCGGCGAACTGCCAGCTCAATCCCAAGTTGTGGGACGAACAGGCGCAGCAGGCGCGCCGTTCCTCGCCCGGACAAACCCCTCGATGGTTTCCAGCAACGCATCCAGCAAGGGCGACGATTCGTCCTTGAGCCGGTAGTGGTGCACCTCCATCGAGGCGTCGACGCGGCTTGTCAACGGGCGGTAGGTGATGCCCGGAAAGCGCACGTTCAGCATCGACTCCGGCACCAGCGAGAGCACGCGCCCGGTGACCACCGACAGCGTGGCCGTCACCACATCGTGGACCGGCGGCGCAAAGCGGGGCTCGAAGCCATGGCTTCGGCAGATCGAAAGCGCGCCCGCGATGAGGTTGGGTGCGGCGCCGGTGATCAGGGTCTCGCCCTGCAGCGCCTCGATGTCGACGACTTCCCGCCGCGCCAGCGGATGGCGTTCGCTGAGGGCAAGGAACAGCGGCTCGCGCGTGAGGGGCGCGCTCACGATGTCGGGCTCGTCGGGAAGCCAGCGCTCGAACACGATCTGCACGCGCCCCTGGCGCAGCGCCGCGACCTGGTCCGCCGTCTGCGCATGGTTCAGCACGACCTCGACCTCCGGATGAGTCGAGGTGAATTGCGCCAGCAGTTCCGCGATGACCCCGAAGACGGAAGACCCGTAGATGCCCACGCCGATCCGCCCGGCCCGGCCTTGGGCCGCCTGCCTGACGCGCTCCGCCGCCTGCGCGAGGGAGGCGCGCACGCCGAGCGCTTCCTTCAACAGGATCTGTCCGGCCTGCGTCGGCAGCATGCCCCGCGGCGTTCGCCGGAACAGCGTGGCGCCGAGTTCCGCTTCGAGCGCCTGGATGTGCCGTGTCAGCGGCGGTTGCGAAACGTGCAGCCGCTCGGCGGCACGACCGATGTGCTTCTCTTCGGCCACCGCGATGAAGTAGTTCAGTTGGCGCAGGTCCATGGCGCTACATCTTAACTTTTAGGTATCGCGTGCTGCATATTAAGAAATAGACAGTCAGAAGTAGCCGCTTGAAACTGCGCCCCTGTCGATGCTTCCCGCACCACAGCACTCACAAACGCCTTCGAGCAGGAGACAACCATGAACATCCCGGGCCACCCCGCTTTCTCGCGACGTGCCTTGTTGCGCACAACCCTCGGCGCTGCCGCCACCGCCGTCCTGCCCGCCAGTTGGGCACAGGGCCTGCCGAAGTTCGGATCGTCCCCGGTGCCGCTCGGCGTCATCGACGTGGCCGGCAACCTGGCGCTGACCCAGAAGGTCTTCGATGCCTACGGCGCTGCAAACAAGGAGCGCGTCTCGCGTTTCACCTTCACCCGCTCACCCGCGCCGGAACTGGCCGGGAAGATCCGCGCGATGCAGGCGGCCAATCGGGTCGAGCTGCACATGGTGCTGACGGGGCTGGACGGCATCGCAGCGGGCATCGAGCAAGGCGTGTGGCAGGACCTGTCGCCCTACTACGCGCAGATCGGCAACCCCGCGGACCTCTACGACGGCGGCGCTGCCGCGATCCAGAAGCAGGCCGGCGGCAACGGCATGCTGATCGCCTATTCGCCGCAGGGGCCGATCCTCGAATTCGCACCTTCGCGCGTCGCCAAGCCACCGAAGACCTTGGACGACCTGCTGGCCTGGACCAAGGCCAACCCCAACAAGTTCTTCCATGCGCGCCCGGCGAATTCGGGCCCGGGCCGGACCTTCGTGATGGCGCTGCCCTACATGCTCGGCGACAAGGATCCGCTCGATCCGGTCAAGGGCTGGGACAAGACCTGGGCCTATCTGAAGGAGCTGAACAAGAACGTCGAGTACTACCCCTCGGGCACCACGCCGACCATGCGTGAACTCGCGCAGGGCTCGCGCGACCTGATCATCTCGACGATGGGCTGGGACATCTACCCGCGCGTGCAGGGCATCGTGCCCAAGGACACGGCGGTGACCGCCTTCGACAAACCCGTCTTCGTGGCCGACGGCCAGTTCGTCGCCATTCCCAAGGGCCTGCCGGAGGACCGCCTGGCCGCCGCGCTCGACGTGCTCAAGTTCATGCTGCAACCCACGCAGCAGGCCATGGTCTACGCCGATGGCTACCTGTACCCCGGCCCGGCGCGCAAGGGCATCACCTTGTCGCAGGCCCCTGCGGAAAGCCAGAAGGTACTCAATGAATTCGGCCGCCTGTCGTACTACGAGCCGCTGCTGGCCTCGACCCCGGTCAAGGCGCCGCTGGAGCCCAAGCCCCTGATCGCGATGTTCCGCGCCTGGGACGAGCAGATCGGCGGCCAGAAGGTGAAGACCTGATGGCCACCTTTCAGTCCCTGCAACTCGACCGCGTGGCGCTCCGCTTCGGCGGCTTCAAGGCGCTCGATGATTTCTCGCTGACGATCAAGGCGGGCGAGTTCGTCTCCTTGCTAGGGCCCTCGGGCTGCGGCAAGTCGACGGCCCTCAACTGCCTGTCGGGGTTGCTTCAGATCTCGTCGGGTTCCATCACGCTGGACGACAAGCGCATCGACGTGCTGCCGCCGGAGCGGCGCGGCTTCGGCATGGTGTTCCAGAACTACGCCCTCTTCCCGCACCTGAGCGTGCGGCGCAACGTCGCCTTCGGCCTGGAGATGCGCAAGGTGCCCAAGGCCGAGGTGGACCAGCGCGTCGAACGCGCGCTGGCCACGGTGCGGCTTGCCAACCAGATCGACAAGCTGCCGGGCCAACTCTCCGGCGGCCAGCAGCAACGCGTGGCCATCGCCCGCGCGGTCGCGATCGAGCCGCCGCTGGTGCTGATGGATGAGCCTCTCTCCAACCTCGATGCCAAGCTGCGGCTGGAACTGCGCCACGAAATCAAGCGGCTGCATCACGCGCTGGGCCTGACCACCATCTACGTCACGCATGACCAGGACGAGGCGCTGTCGCTGTCGGACCGCATCGTCGTGATGCGCGACGGTCGCATCCAGCAGCAGGGCACGCCGGAGACGCTCTACAACGCGCCCGACAACCTCTATGTGGCGCGCTTCATGGGCTATCGCAATGCTTTCCCCGTGCGGATGGAGGGTCGCGCCGCGCTGGTGGGCGAAGGCATCGGCGCGATGCGTTTCGATGGATTGGCGATGCCCCCCGGGGGCATGGCTTCGTCGCTTGCCTTCCGTCCGGACGATGTGAAGCTCTCGAACGACGGCATCCCCGCCGAGGTCGCCCAGGTCGAGTACTGCGGCCAGCTCTGGCTGGTCGATTTGCGCACGGCCGATGGCACGCACGTCACGATGGAAACGCATGAGCGCGTGACGATGGGCGAGCGCGTGCAGTTCCGCGTGGCGCCCGACCGCATCCGCCTGTTCGCCGACGCCTACGTGCCGGAGGCCGGATGAACGGCGCCGTCGCCGGGCGCGACCTGCGCGTGCTGCTGCTGATCCCCGCGCTGCTGGCGGTGCTGCTGCTGTTCATCTATCCCTTTGGCTACGGCGTGATCCTGTCGCTCAAACCGGCCGAGGGGGGATGGGCAGCGAACTATGCGCGCTTCTTCTCGGAGCCGCGGCTGTACCAGACCATCGGCACGACGCTGCTCATCTCGCTGCCAGTCACGATCTTCAACCTGCTGATCGCACTGCCGATGGCCTATCTGCTGCGCGTGCCGAGCACCAAGCAGCGACTGATCGCGGCAGCACTGGTGATCCCGATGACGCTGGGCACCGTGCTGGTCGCGCAAGGCATGCTCACCTACCTGTCGCCCAACGGGTGGTTCAACCGCACGCTGCTCGGCTTCGGGTTGATCTCGCAACCCTTGCAACTGTTGCACGGGCCGCTGGCGGTGATCTTGTCGCTGGTGATCACGGGCTTCCCATTCGCGTTCCTGATGTTGCTGTCCTATGTGACGGGCATCGATCCCTCGCTGGGTCGGGCCGCGGCCACGCTGGGTGCATCGCCCTCGGCGCAATTCAAGCGGGTCTACCTGCCGCTGCTGGTGCCGGGCCTGGTCACCACCTTCTGCCTGGTCTTCGTGCAGGCCTTCGCGGTGTTTCCTTCGGCGGTGCTGCTGGGGTCTCCGGCGGGCTCCACGCGGGTTATCTCGCTGGCCGCCTACGAGGCCGCTTATGAAGACTTCAACTACTCGATGGCCTCGTCCATCGCACTCATCATGGGCGCGGTGCAACTGGTCGTCGTGCTGCTCGCATTGGCGATCCGCCGTGCGGCCTATTGCGGTCCGGCCAGCGGCGGAAAGGGTTGAACCATGCACAAGACTGATCTCGGCCAGAGCGCCTTCCGCATCGCCTTCGGTGTACTGATGGCTTTCATCATCCTCAACGTCGCGGCCATCGTCGCGGTGGTGGCGGTCAACTCCTTCGGCACGCAGTGGTTCACCGGCTGGCTGCCGGAATCCTTCACGACCAGCTGGTACAGCCGCGCATGGAAGGAGTTCCAGCTCGGCGACGTGCTGTGGACCACCGCGCTGGCGGTCGGCGCTGTGGTGCTGCTGTCGGTGCTGATCGGCGTGCCCGCGGCCTACGTGCTGGCACGGGTCGAGTTCCCCGGCAAGCGACTCGTCACGCTGCTCTTCCTGCTGCCCCTGCTGGTGCCGCCGATGACCTACGGCATCCCGCTGGCCACGGTGCTCTACCAGGTCAACCTGGGCGGCTCGCTGTGGGGCGTGATCCTCGCGAACCTCGTGCCCTGCGCCCCCTTCGTGGTGATGGTGATGACGCCCTTCATCGAGCAGATCGACACGCGGGTGGAAGTGGCCGCGCGGGTCTTCGGCGCCGGCACGCTGACCATCTTTCGCCGCATCCTGATGCCGCTGCTGCTGCCCGGGATCATGGCCGCCTCGCTGCTGGTGCTGGTGCGCACCATCTCGATGTTCGAGCTCACCTTCCTCACGGCAGGCGCGGACAGCCAGACGCTGGTGGTGGCGCTCTACTACGCCGTGTTCGCGGCGGGCATCCGCTCGGCGCAATCCATCGACGCGATGGCCGTGATCTACATGCTGACCACGCTGGTGTGGGTGCTCATCGCCTTCCGCTTCATCGATCCGACGCAGATGGTGGGCAAGGTCCGGGTCCAGAAATCATCATGAGCGACACCATGAAGCTTCTTCTCATCACCGGTGCGGCCGGGCTGGTCGGCACTGCGTTGCGACCCTTGCTGCGCGCGCACTACCGGCTGCGCCTCGTCGACTTGCACGCCATCGCCCCACAGGAAGGCGAGGAAACGTTGGACGGCAACCTGTGCGACCCGGCCTTCGTGCAAAAGGCTGTCGCGGGCGTCGATGCGGTGCTGCACCTGGCCTGCGTCCACGGGCCGGCGGCACGCTTCGAATCGACGCTCGGGCCCAACTACCAGGCCACGCTCCAGTTGCTCGAAGCATCGGATCGCCATGGCGTGCAGCGCTTTGTCTTCGCCAGCAGCCACCACGTGCTCGGGCAGTACCGCGCGGACGCCACCGAGTTCTTCGACGCACTGCCGCCGGCGCCCGACAGCTACTACGGCATGAGCAAGGTGTTCGGCGAATCCGCCTGTGCCAGCTATGCGCTCCGCGGCGGACCGGCGGCCTTCGTCATTCGCATCGGCAATGCGGATGCGCAAGTCGGCGATGCACGGCGCCTGCGGATCTGGGTCAGCATCCGCGACCTGGCGCAACTGATCCGCATCGGGCTGGAACATCCGGAGGTGGGCAACGAGATCGTGTACGGGGTCTCCGACAGTCCACGGCCCTTCTTCGCCAACCATCGTGCGCGGGAACTCGGCTACCGGCCGCAGGACAGCGCAGCGGACTTCCTGGCACCGGGCTATCTGGATCACGATGCCATGGACCCGGAGACCTCGGGGCGCGACCATGTCGGCGGGGCATATGCGGCTGCGTCGTTGGCATCGGTGCTGCAGGTGTCGGGGACGAAATGAGCGAGATCAGCATCGGTGCTGCCGGCGTCGAGGACGAAATGAGCGAGATCATCGAGTTGCGCCAAGGTGCCGCCTTCGTTCGCGTTGCGCCTGCCGTCGGCGGACGCATCACGCAATGCCGACTGTCGGATGCAGACGGCCAGGTGTTCGACGTGCTCCACCCCTATCCGGAGGAGCACAGCGAACTCCTGCGTTGGGCCAAGGGCGGCATGTACCCGCTGGTTCCCTACTGGGGCCGGATCGCGAATGCGCAACTGCGGCATGCCGGCGAGCGGATCGCACTGTGCCCGCATCCGGATGCCGTGCCGCACACCTTGCACGGCACCGCGCACCAAAGCCAATGGCAGGTCGTCCACCGCGACGATGCGCACATCACCCTTCACCTCGACAAGCACTCGGACGCGCATTGGCCCTGGCACTACAGCGCCCAACTGGCCATGGCCCTCCGTCCCGCATCACTGCGCGTTGAAATCTCTGTCAGCAACGCGGACGTGAAGCCCATGCCGGCTGGCATCGGCCTGCACCCGTACATCCACTGTCATCCGTCTTCACGCCTGCAATTCACCGCGCACAAATGCTGGGTGATGACGCAGGACTTCCTCAGTCTGCGCCCCGCCGCTGTCGACGCGCCGGATGATTTCAGCGCCGACCGCTCCGTCGGCCTCGAAGCGTTCACGCACTGCTACAGCGAGTGGGAAGGCGGCTTGCGGCTTGGGAGCGGTGGCGACAAATCGCGCCCCTCCCTGCGCATCGTTGCCTCCCCCGAACTGGACCATCTCGTCCTGCACCGCCCGCCCAACGCGCCCTACATCTGCATCGAACCCGTCAGCCATACCGCCAACGCCTTCAACCTCGCAGCCGACGGCGTCGCCGATACCGGCACGCGGCTCCTGGCACCCGGTCAACGGCTCAGCGGCGCGGTCGAGTTCAGGCTCGAATGATCATGAAGACACCCACCATGAACGATCTCCCGATGGAAACACGCACCGGCTGGGCCCCTACATTGCGCTATCCAGACCCGGCGGTCGTGATCCTCGATCCCTCCTTCGCGAAGTACCGCCTGTTCGCCGCCAGCGTCGAGCGCCTGGCGACAGGATTCCGCTGGATGGAAGGTCCGGTGTGGTTCGGCGACGCCCGCTACCTGCTCGCGAGTGACGTGGCCAGCAATCGCATCATCCGATGGGACGAGGTCACCGGCGTGGCGTCCGTGTACCGCGAGTCATCGAACCATGCGAACGGTCACACGCGAGACTTGCAAGGTCGCTTGGTCACCTGCGAAGCGGCCGTCACACGTCGCATCAGCCGCACCGAGCACGATGGACGCATCACCACGCTGGCCGATCGCTTCGAGGGCAAGCGCCTGAACTCGCCCAACGACATCGTGTGCCAGTCGAACGGCGCGATCTGGTTCAGCGACCCGCCGTTCCAGCTGGCCAACAACTACGAAGGCCGCATCGCCGCACAGGAACTGCCGCACGCGGTCTATCGGATCGACCCGGAGAGCGGCCAGTTGAGCCAGGTCATCGATGACC
This sequence comes from Variovorax rhizosphaerae, assembly GCF_037889975.1. Classification (NCBI taxonomy): domain Bacteria; kingdom Pseudomonadati; phylum Pseudomonadota; class Betaproteobacteria; order Burkholderiales; family Comamonadaceae; genus Variovorax; species Variovorax rhizosphaerae. The sequence goes on from NZ_JBBKZT010000006.1 coordinate 69,737, forward strand.
TTGCCGGTCCCAACGGCTTGTGCTTCTCGCCCGACGAACGAACGCTGTACGTGGTCGAGAGTCGCGCCGAGCCGAGCCGGCGCGTCTGGGCCTACGCAGTCGGCAACGATGGAACCCTCTCGAACAAGACGCTGCACATCGATGCGCAGGGGCCAGGCGCCTTCGACGGCATCAAGTGCGACGTGGACGGGAACATCTGGGCCGGCTGGGGCAGCGATGGCTCGGCAGACGCGGATGCCAGCGCATTGGACGGCGTCATGGTCTTCAATCCCGAAGGTCGCGCCATCGGCCATATCCGCCTGCCGGAGCGTTGCGCGAACCTTTGCTTTGGCGGCGCTGACAACAACCGGCTCTTCATGGCAAGCAGCCATTCGATCTACGCGCTCTACGTCAATACTTGTGGTGCGGAACGGCGATAGCAGCCGACGACGCCCGCGCCCGCGACAAGGCGCCAGCCGTTCTCGTGCTGTTCGCTCGCAGCCTCACATTCCTCCGAAGACACGCTTTGACGTCTTGTGGACAAATGGCGCACCTCTCTCGTGCATGCATCACCCATCTGCCAGTCCGAATCGGCACCAAAGGAGCGCGTCGCCAATGAAAAGGCGATTTGTGCGGTGCACCATTCCAGAAAAGTCAACACGCTGTTGTCCCCGCAGCCGGTGCATGACTCTGTGGATAACTGGCAGGTCGATGTGGCGGAGCCGCACCGCGCCTTGTGCTCGACAGGATGCCCGGAGAATGAGCACCTCGGTCGAATGCGAAACCTTTGCAGAGGGTTACTTCACCCCCTTCACCCGCGCGCGAGCGGACACCGTCGTCGAGCAGTCGAAGCTTGCCCGAACCTGAAAGCGGGTACCGGGTCCTGATACCGATGCGATCTCGATGCGATGCCGCAGGTCAAAGCGCTGGAAAAACGGCGTGCCGAGGTCCAACCTGCACGCATCGCAACTGCCGCATCGACCCATGAACCTGCGAAAGCTTCGACTTGGCGCCTTGCTGTTGCCTGGCATCCTTTGCATCGCATGTGCGCCGATTCCAGTTTCGCTTTACGTGGCTGACGCGGCGCAAGGGAAGACGATCCATTCGTCCTGTTCGATCAACAAGAGCGTGCCGGAAGGCATCGAAGTGGATCTGCAGGGCCTGCAGGCACAGGTCAAGCTTGTCCAGGCCTTCTCGAACGGATACCTCGAAGTCCGGCTCGATGTTCCGCCAGGCATGACCGTGCAACTCGACGACGCAACCGTCACGATCGTTCGCGGAAACGGACGGCCGCCGCTGGAAGCGCGCTACCCGAACATCAGCCTGGTGGACACCCCCGGCATCAACAGCTTCAGTGGGTCGCCGGCGCTGGCGAAGTACATGGTGCCCGTGCGCACGCCGCTGGTCGGCGGCAGCACCGTCATCGGCCGGCAGGTGTGGAACAAGCATTACTGGATGGCCGCGCGCCTGGACACGGAAGGCGCTCCCGAAGTGTCAGTCACGCTGCCTGATCTCACGATCAACGGCTTGCCCGCACGGTTTCCGGCGCTTCGCTTTCACCGCGAGCTTTTCGTCGTCCTCGCGCCATTCAATTGCTGAGCAAGCGAGGCCGTCGCGCGTGCCACTGCGGTGTCGCGCCAGACCGTTTGACGCGTGCGGCATGCTTTTTCATCTCGCTAACGAAATCGTCGATGCGTCTGTGATGAGGTCGGCCGTCATCCGCGGCTTGATCGACCAGCAGACCGGCATGCGATGTAGCGCGACTGGCAATTGCGGTGGCTTTGCGCGGGATTCGCCGCGAGTCATCGAACCATCCGATCGCGCTGGCGCGAGCGGCGGCCTCACAGTCCCCAGTGCAGTGCAGCGCGCGGTATTGCTTGACCTTGCCACAATGGCAAGGTTGACACTGGCGACAGTTTCAGCTTTCCGCCAAATTGCTCAAAAGTGCCTTGCAAGCACCGTTACGCCGAATACCATACCTGCATGTCTGTTTCGCGCTTTACTCCTTTGGGCCGTCATGCTCGCCGTACCCTTCCAAGGGTACGCGGCAGCGTCCATGCTGTACTGCGCCTCGACTGAAACCCAGCTGAGCGAGTCAGTGGCAGTAGCCGCTGCGGAATCGCATGATCACCACGATCACTCGGCAGTAGCGTCCGACGCGAGCCCTGGCCATGACCACCATGATCATGAGGCCAGTGACGACAGCGGCGCGCACAAGTGCGGCACATGCGGCGCTTGTCATTCAGTTGCCCTGACCAGCGTGTTCCCTGCCATATCGCCGATGGGCCTCCCTTCAGCGGATCTCGCAGAGCCCTTCATCGCCGTGGCTGAACTCGCGCCACGCGTCCTCGACAAACCTCCTCGCGCCTGACGCGTCCGTGCGGCCGTGATCTCGTCACGGGATCAGCCGCGGGCGCTCTCATGTTCCTCATCGTCACGCCCGCTCGCGGGTGCATGTGACGCGTTCCGTTCATGATTTTTGCGAGTTTTTCATGCCTCATTCATTGCCGGCCGTTTGGCTGGCCGCATCGCTTGCCGCCTTGACGTTGGGCGCGACTGCGCAGCCAGCGCATGACCCCGCGGGCCCTGGGCCGGCAGGCTCTGCGCGGCCACCGCTGCCCTACGTCTCTGCCTTCGAGGGCTATCAGTCCTTCAAGGACGAGAAGCCCATACCGTGGCGCGAGGCCAACGACACGGTCCATCGCAGGGGCGGTTGGCGCGCCTACGCCAGTGAGGGATCCGCACCGAAGGCAGCGGAAGGCAAGACCCAAGACGCTTATTCCGGCATGGGTCACGCGATGCCCATGCCCGCGAACAAGGAGCGGCCATGAAACGCGCAATGCGCCTCACGGCGGCGACGTTCGGCATGGCGTTCCTCGCGGGATGCGCGACGGTCAGCATCGACGATGCCTTGCAGGAGACGAACAGCAACGCCCGGCAGTTCACACAAGGCAAGCTGGAGATCAGTCGCACCAGAGAACAGCGCGACCGCCGCCTGCAGTTGACGCAGGAGCTATTGTCGAAACCCTTGTCGCAAGACGACGCGGTGCAAGTGGCCCTGGCCAACAGCCCCGCCGTGCAGGCGCTGCTCGCCCAGGGCTGGGCCGACATTGCGTCCGCGAATCAGGCCGGCCGCCTTCCGAACCCGATCTTCAAGTTCGAGCGCATGCGCCTGGACAGCGAGTTGGAAATCGGTCGCATGCTGTCCATCGGCCTGTTGGATCTCATCCTCTTGCCACGCCGGCTCGCGATCGCGAAGAGCAAGGTGGATCAGGCGAAGATCCAACTCACCAGCACGGTCGTCGACCAAGTGACGCAAGTCAGGCAAGCATGGGTCCGGGCGGTCGCTGCGCAGCAGGCATTGCAGTACGCGCGGCAGGTCAACGAATCCGCGCAAGCCAGTGCAGAACTGGCGCGGCGCATGCAACTCGTTGGCAATTTCAGCAAGCTGCAGCGCGCTCGCCAGCAGGTCTTCCATGCCGATGCGACGACGCAGCTTGCCTCTGCACTGCATGCGGTCACGTCTGCGCGTGAGGAGCTGATCCGGGCGCTGGGCCTGGATGACGCGCAGTCTGCCAAGCTCGTGTTGCCTGATCGGCTTCCCGATCTTCCCAAGGCGCCGCGCGATGCTGCGCAGGTAGCCGCGACCGCGATGGAGCAGCGCCTGGACGTGCAACTGGCAAAGGCCCAGCTCGATGTTGCCGGCAAGTCCCTGGGCATCAACCTCCTGACGACCTTCACCGACATCGAAGTGGGTGGCCGCAACGACACCGTGTTCGACAACGCCGGTGGCACCAGGAGCACGCGGCGCGGCTACGAACTTGACATCCGGCTTCCGCTGTTCGACTGGGGTACGGCCCAACGCGACCTCATGAATGCACAAGCGTTTGCCGCCGCGAACCGCCATGACGCCACGACACGAGGAGCATCCTCGCAGTTGCGCGAGAGCTACTCGGCGTATCGCACGGCATACGACATCGCGCGGCATTACCGCGATGAAGTCGTTCCGCTGCGCCAGGCGATGGCCGACGAGAACGTCCTTCGATACAACGGGATGCTCATTGGCGTCTTCGAACTCCTGGCCGACGCACGTGACCAGGTGGCCAGCGTGATCAACGCGATCAATGCCCAGCAGCAGTTCTGGCTGGCAGACGCGGCACTTTCCGCAACCGTGATCGGCAAGCCGACCGCTCTACCCGCCGCGATGGCTGCATCCGGCTCCGACGCAGCATCCTCCGCCGCGCATTGAGCCCGCCCCAGACAAGACAACGACATGACGAACAGACGCAACTTCCTGAGCGGTGCGGGTGCCATCACCGGCGCCATTGCAGCCGCGACCGTGAGCAAGGTGGCGATGGCCGCGCTGCCCGAGCCCATGCTCCAGACGAAACCCGACACGATGGCCCCGCTGTTGCCGCCCAACGGCCGTCCCTACAACCCGGTCGTCACGCTGAATGGCTGGACCCTGCCCTGGCGCATGAACAACGGCGTGAAGGAATTCCATCTCGTGGCAGAGCCGGTCGTGCGCGAAATGGCGCCCGGCTTCAAGGCTCACCTCTGGGGCTACAACGGCCAGTCGCCAGGCCCGACGATCGAGGTGGTGGAAGGCGACCGGGTGCGAGTCTTCGTCACCAACAAGCTTCCCGAGCACACCACCATCCACTGGCACGGCCAGCGCCTGCCCAACGGCATGGACGGCGTTGCCGGCCTGAACCAGCCGCCGATCCAGCCCGGCAAGACCTTTGTCTACGAGTTCGTGGCACGTCGCCCCGGCACTTTCATGTACCACCCGCACGCCGACGAAATGACGCAGATGGCGATGGGAATGATGGGCTTCTGGGTGACGCACCCGAAGGGCGAACACCCGCTCATCGACAAGGTCGACCGCGACTTCGTGTTCCTGCTCAGTGCCTATGACATCGAGCCCGGCAGTGCCACGCCCAAGATCATGACGATGCAGGACTTCAACCTGTGGACGTGGAACAGCCGCGTCTTTCCCGGCATCGATTCGCTCAACGTGCGACAGAACGACAAGGTGCGCATTCGCGTCGGCAACCTGACGATGACCAATCATCCGATTCATATTCACGGACACGAATTCCAGGTCACGGGTACGGACGGTGGGCCCATCCCGCGCAGCGCGCGCTGGCCGGAGGTCACCACCGACGTGGCCGTCGGCCAGATGCGGCAGTTCGAATTCCTCGCCGATGAGGAAGGCGACTGGGCCTTCCACTGCCACAAGAGCCACCACACGATGAATGCGATGGGCCATGACGTGCCCACGATGATTGGCGTCGACCACCAGGACGTCGCAAAGAAGATCACGCGCCTCATTCCCGACTACATGGTCATGGGAGAGCGCGGCATGGCCGACATGGGCGAGATGGAGATGCCCATCCCCGACAACACCGCACGAATGATGTCGGGCCAGGGGCCATTCGGCTCCGTCGAAATGGGCGGCATGTTCAGCGTCATGAAGGTCCGCAAGAGTCAGAAGGCCGGCGACTACAGCAACCCCGGCTGGTTCAAGCATCCCAAGGGCACGGTGGCATACGAACTGGCGGGCGATCCGCCAGGCGCCGCCCGTGCCCACGGCGCAGGCGCATCAGCGCTGCCGGCCAAAAACAGGCCTGCTCAAAACATCGAAGTGCAGGTCAGAAAGCCCGCGGGGCATTCCGGTAACTGATTTTTTCCAACCACCAACCAAAAGGGAACACTCATGAAGAAGAACTCGATTTGTTCAGGCGCAATGCTCGCACTGGCTTTGCTTGCGAGCGGCAACGGCTTTGCCAACGGCACCCACGCAGGTGGCCACGGTCACGATGCGGATGCCAGTGTTGGCAAACCCGGCATTGCCAGCAAGGCCACTCGCACCGTCAGCATCGATATGAACGACACGATGCGCTTCATACCCGCTGACATCCACGTCAAGAAGAACGAGACGGTTCGCTTCGTCATCACGAACTCGGGTGTGCTGAAACATGAACTGGTGCTTGGCACCGAGAAGGAGCTCAAGGAGCACTACGAAGTCATGAAGAAGCACCCGGAGATGGAACATGCCGATCCGAACATGGTGACGCTTGCGCCAGGCAAGAGCGGAGAAATCGTGTGGCAGTTCACCAAGGCCGGCAAGGTCGACTTCGCGTGCCTCCAACCCGGTCACTACGACGCAGGGATGAAGGGTGCTGTGAACGTGAAGAAGGCCCTCACCAAGGCAACACAGTAAGCCGGCGGACCGGCCCACCCCGACAAATTCTCGATCACCCACAAGGACGTCCCATGCGCAACACCCGCATCTCGATCATCTCGACCGTCGCTGCACTCACCTTCGTGCTCGCGAGCGCCGCTCAAGCTCAATCCACTCCCGCCACTGCGTCGCCGACCGCAAGCGCCTCGGCTGATCTGTCCGATGGCGAAATTCGCAAGGTGGACAAGGACAACAAGAAGCTGACGATCAGGCACGCCCCACTGCAGAACCTCGACATGCCCGGCATGACCATGGTCTTCAGCGTGAGCGACGAGGCCGTGCTCGACAAGCTTCAGGCCGGAGAAAAAATCCGGTTCAGGGCCGAAAAGATCAACGGTGCGTTCACTGTCACCAAGATCGAAGCGGCCCTGTGAGTTCCCGCAGACAGGTTCAACGATGACCCTGTCCAGCTTTGCCAGACATCCGTTGCCGCGACCACCTGGTTCGGAGTTCTTGAACGCCATTGCACGTCCCGGGTCACGAGGAACGATCGATCGCGGCATTCACAGCGCTCTACTTCGTGACGAAGACCTTCGAGGGCCCGGCGTGACACACTGCTGGGCCAGGAGGAGCCCTCACCCGTGTACCCATTGCTGACCGGCCTGCGCATCATCGAATGCGCCTCGTTCATTGCCGCGCCTTCGTGCGCCCTGCACCTGCGCCAGCTGGGCGCCGAGGTGATCCGCATCGACCCAATCGGCGGCGGACCGGATTTCCATCGCTGGCCGTTGTCGGAGGGCGGCCACAGCTACTACTGGGAAGGGCTCAACAAGGGCAAGAAGTCGATCGCCGTGGACTTCTCCCGACCCGAAGGCCGCCAGCTCGTCGCGGACCTCATCACCGCACCGGGCGCCGACGGCGGCATCCTCGTGACGAATTTTCCGAAGGATGGTTTTCTCGCGCATGAACGCCTCAGCGCGCTGCGCCCGGACCTCATCACGGTGCGTGTGACGGGATGGCGCAACGGCGATTCGGGGCTGGACTACACCATCAATGCGGCGCTGGGCATCCCGCTCATGACCGGCGGCGCGGACAACGGCGAACGACCGGTCAACCACGTGCTGCCGGCCTGGGACCTGTTGACGGGCGCCTACGCCGCATTCGTGACGCTCGCCGCCGAGCGCGATCGGCTGCGCACCGGTCGCGGCCAGGAGGTGACGGTGCCGCTCTCGGACGTTGCGCTGGCGGCGCTGGGCAACATGGGCCAGATCGCCGAGGTGCTGGCCGGCGGCGAGCGCCCGCGCCACGGCAACGCGCTGTTCGGCGCCTTCGGTCGCGACTTCATGACCTCGGATGGCGAGCGCGTGATGGTGGCCGCGATCACTCGGCGCCAATGGACGGGGCTGCTCGCGGCCCTGCAGATCGAACAGGCGGTCGCGCGGCTGGAGTCCGTCCTCGGCGTGTCCTTCGAGAAGGATGAGGGCCAGCGCTTCGTGCATCGCGAGGCGCTGTTTCCCCTGGTTGAACAAGCCATCGGCGCCCTCCCTCTCGGCCCGCTGCGCACGCGCTTCGATGGCGCGGGCGTCTGCTGGAGTCCCTACATGACGCTCAGCCGCGCCTTGCGCGAAGACCCCCGGCTCTCGCTGGCCTCCTCGATGTTCAGCGAGCTGGCGCACCCGAGCGGCCATCGCTACCCGGCGCCCGGCGCTGCGGCGACGCTGTCCGGCATCGAACGCGAGCCCGGCGTGCGCGCGCCACACCTGGGCGAGCACACCGACGCTGTGCTGGCCGATGTGCTTGCGCTGTCCCCGTCCCGCATCGGCGAACTGCATGACGCCGGGCTGGTCGCCGGACCAGCTTCCTGACACCACCACTTTGAGACCCCAGCAATGAACGCCATCGCCCATGCAGCCCCGTCAGTCGCGCACTTTCGGGAGGTCGCGGATGCGGCGCGCCAGTACGGCGGCGAAGCGCAACGCGCAGCCGAACGCATCTTCTGCCGCGACGGGCGTGTCGACACGACGGTCCTGCATGCGCAGCAACGCGCGCTGCATGGATTTGCCTGGACCGCGACGCTCGTGGAAGCGGTCGTGCGCTCGGCGCAATGGGGCCTGCAGTTGGCCGACGCAGGCCGGCTGGGACCACTCGATGCGCAGGTGCTCGCGGTCGGCCTGGCCGAGTACCTCGCGCAGTTGGCCGGCGGCATCCCCATGGGCCAGAACGAGATCTTTAGGCCGCACGAACTCGGCTTGAACGATGCGGCGGCTCGACTGATGGCGGAGCCCGCGGTGCGCGAGTTGCAGGCACGCGGCGGAACACCTGCCGCGCGTGCAGCGTTGATCGACGCGCTGCGCAACGGCGAACAACTCGGCGAATCGTCGCTCGACGAAGAACTGGACATGATCCGCGACCAGTTCCGCCGCTTCACCGAACAGGAAATCACGCCGCATGCCCACCGTTGGCACCTGGCCGACGAACTCATCCCCGATGCGCTGATCGCCAAGCTCGCGGAACTGGGCGTGTTCGGCATCTGCATCCCGACCGAATTTGGCGGCATGGGCCTCGGCAAGCGGGCCATGTGCATCGTCAGCGAGGAACTCAGCCGCGGATGGATAGCGGCCGGCTCGCTCGGCACGCGCTCGGAGATCGCGGGCGACCTGATCGCATCGGCCGGCACGCCGGAGCAGAAGGCACGCTGGCTGCCGGTGATCGCATCGGGAGAGGTGCTGCCGACGGCGGTGTTCACTGAGCCGGACAGCGGCTCGGACCTGGCCTCGCTGCGCACGCGTGCCACGCAAGCGCCCGGCGGCGGCTGGCGCATCGACGGCAACAAGACCTGGATCACGCACGCGGCGCGCAGCGACCTCATGACCTTGCTGGTGCGCTCGGAGCCGGGTGTCGAAGGACACGGCGGCCTGTCGATGTTCCTGGCCGCCAAGCCGCGCGGGACGGATGCCCTGCCCTTCCCCGCCGAAGGCATGAGCGGCAGCGAGATCGCGGTGCTGGGCTATCGCGGCATGAAGGAATACGAGATCGCCTTCGAGGGCTTCGAGGTCGCGGCCGACGGCGTGCTCGGCGGCGCGCGTGGCCAGGGCTTCCGGCAGCTCATGCAGACCTTCGAAGGCGCCCGCATCCAGACCGCTGCACGGGCCGTCGGCGTGGCCTGGCGCGCCTTCGACCTGGCCTGGCGCTATGCCAATGACCGGCGGCAGTTCTCGCGCCCGCTGGTCGAGTTCCCTCGGGTATCGGACAAGCTCGCGACGATGGTCGCGGAGACGGTGCTCGCGCGGCACCTCACTTCGTTTGCCGCGATGGAAAAGGAACAGGGCCATCGTTGCGACATCCAGGCCGGCATGGCCAAGCTGCTGGCGGCGCGGGTGGCCTGGGCCAATGCAGATGCGGGCCTGCAGATCCACGGCGGCAACGGCTACGCGCTGGAGTTCGAGATGAGCCGCGTGCTTTGCGACGCGCGCATTCTCAACATCTTCGAGGGTGCGGCGGAGATCCAGGCGCAGGTAATCGGGCGCGGACTGCTGACGCGGTAGATCTGGTGCAGGTGCGGCGCATCCCGCGCCGAAGAGCGCCCATCCCCAGTGTGCCCCTCTGATCTGTTACTGGTCGCCAATTACACCCAGCCAACGGTGCAAGTCTTAAATTTACCAATTCTCTTAAAGGGTTGCCTTCCGGCAAACAAAAGTGCCCAATAACATTTTCCAATTGCCTGAGATTTCCAAGCTTTATTTGGGCGAGGAACACTTTGAGGCAGTCAAGCGAAATTCTAGCGCGCAATGGCTATTTACAGCCGAAGACTCGATTGAGCAGCATGCGCTTTCTTTCGGCGAGTTGGGCAATGCTCTTCTAGTCGCCCTGCGTGAGAATAATGTAGTGGCTGACGTTAAGTACGTTTTGTCGGCATCGCGAGCGCCTTTTCAAGCCGTCTATCTCCCGGCGCGAGCCCTCTATGTAGTCGTTAGCGATGTAAATGCATGTGTAGACCTAATTAGTCTCTGTGCTAAATCGACGATGCTCTCGCATGTAGCGACGATGCTGGAAACCAAGCCAGTTGCGCCAAGTGGAGTGTACACAGGGCTATCGCTTGTAGAGATCTGCCGACTGTTCATGAGCGACGAAGAAACGCAATATGGGGACGTGGTTGCCGGGCGTATGGTATTCACTTCCGCACTCATGTATGCGTTCGGTCATGAACTCGCGCACATCTTTAATGGTCATCTCGCGTTGCAGAGTGACCCAAAATTTGCCTCGATCAACCCGGACCAGGGTCAAGAGTACCTCACGCAAAGAACGCTTGAAATTAACGCAGACCGATTTGGAGCTGGGTGGGCCTTCGAAGTTGGTGAAAACATGCTCAAGCAAATGCTCATCAAGGTGTACGCCGACCTCGATTCACACGAACGAACGCGAGTTGCTTTTGCACATCGGGTCAGATACATAGTTGGAGTCTTCATAGCAAGCCTATATTCCGACGCGCGCCTGGAAAATCATTTTTCACCGCGTTACCCGAGAAGTTATCAGCGGTTTATCGTTGCGTTGCGCGAACTCCGAGACTCAATCGCACATTACGACCGAAGCGCAAGAAATTTGCCAGAGCACGTCCGAGAAGTCTTGGCGCGCTCCTTCGCGGAGATTGCTGGGAATATAGATAATCTGCGACATCCATTAGCGCGAAACGCTATTTGGATCGCTGGAGAAGGCGACGTTAGGCAAGATTATTTGGAAAGCGCCGCAGAGGTCACAATTAAGTCATTGGAGCCCGCAGAACGGCGATGGACTGTCCTACTTCCACACTTGTCTCAACATCGAATAGGTCGCCCTCTTTCTGAGTCGCTCATCCCACGCTAGTACCAATAATTTAGTCTAAGGTGGCCGCTATCGTTATGCAATTGACCGCGGAGCAATGCACTTGGCCAGCCGATCGGGCCGGGCGAATTGCTGCGCCGACGATGGCGCCCTACTCCGCCTTGATGTTGTTGTCCTTGACCACCTTGCCCCAGCGCGTGGTCTCGGTCTTCATCCATTCGGCGATCTGCTGGCGGTTCATGCCCGAGGGCTCAGAGCCGAGTTCCTGCAGGTGCTTGGCGAACTCGGGGCGCGCGACGATCTTGTTGATGGCGTCCTGCAACTTGTCGAGCACGGCCGGCGGCGTGCTGGCCGGCGCTAGCAGTCCCTGCCATGAACCCGTGACGAAGCCGGGAATCTGCGAGGCGACCGTCTGCACGCCCGGCGTCGCCGCGAACGGCTTGGCGCTGGTGACCGCGATGGCCTTGACCTTGCCGCCCTTCACGAGTTGGTTGGTCGCGATCACGCTGGCCATGGCGCTGTCGATCTGGCCGCCCGCGAGATCGGCCAGCGCCTGCGCGCCGCCCTTGTAGCCAATGATGTTGAACTCGAAGCCACGGTCCTGCGCGAGCAGGATGCCGGCCAGTTGGCTGATCGAAGCCAGCGGCGTGCCGAAGCTGATGGGCTTGGCGCTCTTCTTGGCATAGGCGGCCAGTTCGTCGAGGTTCTTCACCGGGAGATCGTTCTTCACCACCAGCAGGTGCGGCGAATAGGCCGGGATCGCGATCGGCGTCAGGTCCTTGGGGCTGTAGCTGGTTTGCGGCTGCACGCTCGGGCCGATGGTGAGCACGCTCATGTCGAGCAGCAGCAGGTTGTAGCCGTCCGGTGCGGACTTGGCGACGAAAGCCGCGCCGATGTTGCCGTTGCCGCCGGCCTTGTTCTCGACGATGACCGGCTGCTTCAGCATCTCGCCCAGTTCCTTGGCCAGCAGGCGCCCCAGCACGTCGGAGGTACCGCCCGCCGGGTTGGGCACTGTGATGCGGATCATGCGGTTGGGGTAGCTCGCAGCGTCGTCGGCAAAGGCGGGCAAGGATGCGCCGGCCAGCATTGCGGCGGCGGCCATGCCGAGCAATGCGCGCCTTGCGAGGGGGCGCGCTGACGGGGTGTTCTTGGTGTGGGCTTTCATGGATATCTCCTTGGATGTGAGGATGAGAAGGCGCGTGGCTGCGAGCGGCGGGCGGAAGTGCTCAGGCGGCCTGGTGGATCACGTTGAGAAGCGGCTGCCCCTGCGCCAGGCGTTCGATGTTCCTGGCCATGAAGCGGTAGCGCCGGTCGAGCAGCGCCGGCGTGATGGCCGAGATGTGCGGCGTGGCCCGCACGTTGGGCAGTTCATGCAGCGGCCAGCGAGACGGGTCGACCGGCGGCTGGCCTTTCTTCGGGTACTGATACCAGACGTCGAGCACGGCACGCCCGAGTCGCTGGTCGCGCAGCGCTTCGTAGAGCGCCTGTTCATGAACCACCTCTGCGCGGGCCACATTGATCAGCAGTGCGCGTGACGACAGCAGCGCCAACTGGCGCGCGCCGATCAGGCCGCGGGTGCTGTCGTCCAGCGGGCAGCAGACCACCAGCACATGGACGCGCGGCAGCACATCGTCCAGCCCCGACACCGCGGCGTATTCATGGGCCAGTTCCGCGGAGCCCTGCTTGCCGCTGCGCGTCACTGCGATGACGTGCATGCCGCAGGCCCGCGCCCGCCGCGCGATCTCCTGCCCGATGTGTCCGAAACCCAGGATCGCGACGGTCTTGCCATCTGCCTCGTCGTGCTGCTCCCGGCTCGCATAGGACTGCGCCCAGGCGTCCGCGTCGAGGCGCGGCGGGTACTGCCAGAGCTGCAGGAAGTGCTCGAGGATCGCGTGCAGGGTGAACTCGGCGATCGGCACTTCGTGGCCGTGCACGTTGCACACCGTGGTGCCCGAAGGCAGCGATGGCAAGGCAATCTGTTCCGAGCCTGCGCCGGGCACGTGCACCAGCCGGCAGTTCAAGCGGCCGGCTTCCTCGGCGCTCATGCTGTTGCTGATGACGACGTCGGCGCGGATGTCGACGGATCCGGGGAAGGCTTGCAGGGCTTCGACCTCGTGCCCTGGGCCGAGCAACTCGCGCAATCGGGGCGCGTTCGGGGCGTGGAGGCCGACGATCTGGATGTGCATGAGAGTTTCTGTGGATCAGTGGTGTGGTGATGTCGTCAACGGCTCTCGCGCACGATGAGATCGGCGCGCTGCTTGAAACTGTCCTGCAATCGGCTCCCGATACCGGGCGCCACGGGCGGCTGGGCCATGCCCTCCTGGATCACCGGCAGCACCGTGACGATGTCGCGGTACCAGGTGGCCAGCGTGGCGCGCACCACTTCCTGGTAGATCGCGGTCGGCGCATGCAGCGCCATGTGCAGGCCCGCCATCAGCGTGATCGGGCCGGTGCAGTCGTGCGGCGCCAATGGCCGGTTGTAGGCCTGGGCCAGCCCGGCGATCTTGCGCCCCTCGGTGAAGCCGCCGCACCAGGCCAGGTCCAGCATCACCACGTCGAGCGCGTCGGCAGCCAGCAGGTCGCGGAAGGGGCGCAGGCCGCCCAGCGTTTCGCTGCCGCAGATCGGCACGCGCGTACCGCGGCGCAGGTCGGCGAGGCCGGCGGCATCGTCCATCTTGCAGAGCGGGTCCTCGACCCAGAACACGTTGTATTCCTCCAGCGCCTGGCAGATGCGCAAGGCCGAATGCCCACCGAACAGGCTGTGCAGCTCGCACATCACCTCGATGCGGTTGCCGACCGCCTCGCGGATCTGGCGGAACGGCTGCAGGCCCTTTTCCAGGTCGGGCAGGCTGATCAGGTGGCCGCCGCTGGCCGGCGCGTAGATGTCGAAGGGCCAGATCTTCATGGCCTTATAGCCCTCGTCGAGCAGGCTCTTCGCCAGCGCGCCGGCGTCGCGCATGAAGGCGACCTGGTCGTCATAGGGGCCCTGGGCCTGGTCGTCCGCGCCGATGTCGCGGCGCTTGCCGGCCGTGTTGAAGCTGTAGCCCGCGCAGGTGTTGTAGACCGGCACGCTCATGCGCGCCCCGCCGCCGAGTGCTTCGTAGACCGGCACGCCCTGGCGCTGCCCGGCCAGGTCCCACAACGCGATGTCGACGGCGCTGGCCGAACGCACTTCCACACCCGAACTGTTGTAGCCGACGTAGGGCGTGAGCAGGTGGCGAGAGATGCCCTCGATCTGCCGCGCGTCGCGTCCGATGAGCCATGGCGCGAGTTCCTCGTGCAGGCAGGTCTCGACCGAGGCCGCCCCGCGAAAGGTCTCCCCCAGCCCGACCAGGCCATCGCTCGTTTCGATTTCCAGCCAGATCAGGCTGGGGCGGTCCGGCAGGCGGTAGGTGCGAAGACTTCGAATGGTTGACATGATTGACAGCTTTTTATATCTTTGGTGGCGTTGTAGGCGTGCGCTCAATTGTCCTTTCAGGTCATTCGAGCGTCAATCCACGCCAAAGTTGTGTTTTCCCTGTCAATAGCTGTCATATGCCATCCTCTCCATCCGATGCCACCGACTCGACCTCCCCCGCGCACGGCGCGGCAAGGCTGCTCGGCGACAAGGTCTACGAAGACCTGATGCAACTGCTCGGCACGCCGGGCTTCGAGCCGCGCGCGCGCCTGCCTGGGGAGACGGCCTTGTCGCAGCGCCTCGGCGTGTCGCGCCCGGTGTTGCGGCAGGCGCTGGCACGCCTTCGCGACGAGGGACGCGTCTCCGTGCGCAAGGGTTCCGGCACCTTCGTCACCGACGCCCTGCCCCAAGCCCATCCGATCTCCCTCAGCACGCTGGAAAACATCGCCGACATCCGCGCCTTCCTGGAGTTCCGGCTGTTCGTGGAAGGCGAAGCGGCGGCCCAGGCCGCACTGATGCGCACCACCGACCAGATGCACCACATCCGCCTGTGCCGCGAGCGTTTCGACCAGGCCCTGGCGGAGGGCAGCGACGCGGTCGCGGAGGACATCGCCTTCCACGATGCGGTGGCGCAGTCCTGCGGCAACCGCTTCTTCGGCATGACGATGACCGCCCTGGCGCCGCAGACGCGATTCAGCATCGGCCTCTCTCGCAGCCTCGCGGGGCGTCCGCAGGGGGAGCGCCGGGCCGGCGTCTGCAATGAGCACGCGGCGGTGGAACAGGCCATCGAGCGCCAGGATGCGGCGGCCGCGCGGCAAGCGATGGAGGCGCATCTCCGAGGCGGCATCGCCCGCTTGTTCGGCCACTGAAGGCATGAATCTTTCTACTGCGGCCACCGATCTCGGGCTTGTGGTGTTGGCTCCGGCGTGACAAGCGCTTCGCACAGTTGTCAGCCTCGCCGCAACTGCGTTGTCACCGCACGATATTGCGGCTGCGCTGCTGAACCCGAGCTCGGCGCCCTCGCTACGAAATCTTCACGCCTTCAGACCCACCGGGTCGCGGCGGAAGAGACTGCGGCGGTCAAGCCGCACAATCCGGGACCGATCAAGCCCCGCTGCTTTCAAAAAGGACCTCTGCCCATGGAATCCGTCAGCGCCGCCGCCTTCGACGCGTCCTACTACCAGCGCTACTACTTCGACAAGAAGACCAAGGTGGCGGACCCGCAGCATGTGGAGCGCCTGGGCGACTTTGTCTGCGCCTACCTGAAGTACCTGCGCGTGCCTGTGCGACGGGTGCTGGACGTGGGCTGCGGTGTCGGGCTGTGGCGCGACATCGTGGCACGGCATTTCCCGCAGGCCAGTTTTCACGGCGTGGAGTTCAGCGAGTACCTGTGCGGGCGCTACGGGTGGGAACGCGGCTCGGTGGTCGACTACCAGGCGAAGAAGCCCTTCGACTTCGTCATCTGCCAGGGCGTGCTGGGCTACCTGAACCCGGTCGACCTGAAGCGCGCCTTGCGCAACCTCGGCACCTTGAGCAAGGGCGCGCTGTACGTCGAGGTCGTGGCCCGCGAGGACTACGAGCGCGACATCGTGGACGAGGACCTCACCGATCCGCACCTGTTCCGCCATCGCGCCGAGGTCTACCGCGCCGGGCTGTCCCGGCAGTTCAAGGAACTGGGCGGCGGCCTGTGGCTCAGCCGACGCTGTGACGTGCCGCTGTTTTCGCTGGAGAGCGCGGCGGAGTAAGGTTGGCCCACCCCCCGAATGCGCCTGCGGCGCCGGGACGGCCGCCAGAGGCGGCTGCTCTTGCAGGCCGTCCAGGGGGCGGCCCGGCAAAGCCGGTTCCGCGGGTGCCCGCGAACCCGCGCCCCAACGTCAAAATGTCAACCGCTCGTGCCGACCCTCGGCGACAACCATTCCAAGACATCCCCATGCAGACCGATGAAAAACCCGTCCTGAAATACCCCTTCAAGGCAGCGCCCGAGCGCGGCCGCATCCTCGAAGTGGCGCCGGGCGTCCACTGGATTCGCATGCCGCTGCCCTTCAAGCTCGACCACATCAACCTCTGGGCGCTCGACGACGGTGACGACTGGTCCCTGGTCGACACCGGCATCCGGGACGAGGAGACCGCCGCCGTCTGGCGCGAGTTGTTTGCCAACTATCCCGACCGGGGCGCACTCAAGCGGATCTTCGTCACGCATCTTCATCCGGACCATGTGGGCATGGCCGGCTGGCTGACGCGCAAGCTCGGCGCCCGCCTGTGGATGTCGCGCCTCGAATACCTCACCTGCCGCGTCATGTCCTCCGACAGCGGGCGCGAGGCGCCGCCCGAGGCGCTGGGCTTCTACAAGCAGGCCGGCTGGAGCGAGCACGCGGTCGAGTCCTACCGCGCACGCTTCGGCAGGTTCGGCAACCAGATCCATACCCTCCCCGACGCCTTCCAGCGGCTCAGCGACGGCATGGAAATGCAGATCAACGGCAACACCTGGCGCGTGGTCACTGGCAACGGCCATTCGCCGGAGCATGCGTGCCTCTACTGCCCGGCCCTCAAGGTCTTCATCTCGGGCGATCAGGTGCTGCCACGCATCTCGTCCAACGTGTCCGTCATTCCGACGGAGCCCGACGCCAACCCGATGGCCGACTGGTACGCCTCGCTGGCCAAGCTGCGTCGGGAAGTGCCCGACGACGTGCTGGTGCTACCTGCCCACAACGAATGCTTCCACGGCCTGCATGCGCGCCTGGACTACCTGAAGTCCTCGCAGGACCGGTCGCTCGACAGGCTGGAAGCCACGCTGGAGATGCCGCAACGCGTGGTGGACACCTTCACCGCGCTGTTCGGACGGCCGATCACCGAATCCCAGATGGCCGTGTTCGGCATGGCCACCGGCGAAGGCATCGCCTGCCTCAATTACCTGGTGCACGCCGGGCGCGCGGTCAAGACGATCGATGACCACGGATGTGCGTGGTACCGCAGGCCCGGCTGAGCGGCGCTGGGCGAGCCTGACCGCACCCGTGGTCGGCCGGATGGTCGAGTCCGTCGACTCGCTTTGAGTCGGACATAAACGTTATATTTCGTCAACGCCACCGCACCGCCCCCGCCTGCATGGACAACGACGAGGTCAATCAACTGCTCGTTCGCATCGGTCGCGAAGACCAGGCGGCGTTTCGCCAGTTGTACAAGGCGTTCAGCCGCAAGGTCTACGCGTACGTGCTGAACATGCTGAACGACCACGCGCGGGCGGAGGAAGTGCTGGCCGATGCCTTCTACGAGGTCTGGCGCTTTCCGCAGCGCTTTCGCGGCGATTCGCAGTTTTCCACCTGGGTCATCGGGATCGCGCGCCGCAAGGCGCTGATGGTCTACCGGTCCCGCCGGCCCGACGAAGTCCATGGCGACCTCGACGACATCGCCGAAACCGAGGCCTCGGACACGCCCGACGGCTACGCCGAACTCGCGGAAAAGCAACGGCGCGACGGCGTCCAGCATTGCATGGGCAAGCTGTCGGACGAGCATCGGGAATGCCTGCACCTGGTCTTCTACGAGGGCATGAGCCTCGCCGACGTGGCCGAGGTGCAGAACTGCCCGGAAGGCACCGTCAAGACCCGCCTTTTCCACGCCCGCCAGAAGATCAAGAACTGCCTGCAGGCCCTGTTACGCAGCGAAGGTGGTAGTCCGGACGCCAGAGGCGCGCTGGCCGGCTGACCTTCTGGCCGAGTTGACAGGCGTTCGAGATAAATAATTTGAACCATCCGCCGGCCCCACGCAACCCAGAGGCGACACGGGCATGCCCCGTGCAGGTTGATCGGGGTCTCATGGACAACGATTGGGTCAATCAGAGGCTCGAAAGAGCCAAGGAATTCCGGTGGTTACCATGGTCCAGAACATTTCATCGTCGACACACCGCGCGTGCGCGACCTTTGGCTTGGGAGCGCACACATCATGAACGAACGTTTTGAAGAACTGCTCCCCTGGTACGCCAACGGCACGCTCGGCGCCGAAGACCGCGCCTGGGTCGATGCCTACCTCCAGCAACATCCCGAGGCCCGCAGCGAACTGGAGTGGTACCACTCGCTGCAGGCCAAGGTGCAGGAAAACGCACCGGCCGTGCCGGCGACGATCGGCCTGGCACGCACCATGCGCCTGATCCAGGGCGACCGCCCGACCATCGCCGAGCGCATCGGAGCCTTCTTCGGCAATTTCGGAATGCGACCGAGCTATGCGATGGCCGCGCTGGCGGTGGTGGCGGTGCAAGGCGGCGTGATCGTGAGCCTGCTGGGCGAGGCGCGCGACAGCGCCGACGAGATCCGCGCGCTGCATGCGATCCGGGTCGAGGAAGGCCCGATGCTGAAGATCAGCTTCGCACCGGACGCCAAGGAAGCCGACATCCGGATGCTCTTGGTGCAGGTCGGCGGCGAACTGGCAGGCGGCCCTGGCCAGCTCGGCGACTACTACCTGCGGGTGCCGGCCGGCAGCGAAGCCGCGGCACTGGCCAAGGCGAAGTCCGCCCCGATCGTCCAGGCGGCTGCGCTGGCCCCGGGCGTGCCGCCCAAGGAGTAAGCACCGTGACCAACCTGCCGACCCGTCGTCTGCTTCTTCGCGGCGCCCTGGGTGCCGCAGCCCTGCCCTTCCTCGGTCGCGCTTTTGCGGCCCCGCCCGTTGGCGGCGAAGTCGGTCCGCGCATTGCGCTGGTGATCGGGAACGGCGCTTATCGCTCCGCACCGCTGAAGAATCCGCCCGGTGATGCCAGCGCCGTCGCGGGCGCCCTGCGTGGCCTCGGCTACGACGTGACGCTGCGCCAGAACACGCGGCTGCCGGAACTGATCGAGTCGCTGCGGGAGTTCTCGATCCGCGCGCCCAAGGCTTCTGTCCGCATGCTGTTCTACGCCGGCCACGGGGTGCAGGTGAAGGGCCGCAACTACCTGGTGCCGGTCGATGCCGATCCGAAGACGGAAGACGAGATCCAGCGTCAAAGTGCCGATGTCGGTGAGTTCGTCGACCGGCTCAGCGCGATTCGCACCGGCGCCAACATCGTGGTGCTCGACGCCTGCCGGGTGAACCCGTTTGCGGGCGGTGTCATCGTCGGCCCGGACGGACGGCGCCTGAAATTCCGCGGCGCGACGCCGGGTGGCCTGGCCACGCTCGATGCGCCGGTTGGGACGCTCGTGGCGTTTTCGACTGCGCCCAACGGCGTGGCGCTCGACGGCGCCAACAGCGAACACAGCGTCTATGCGCGCCACCTCCTGGCCAACATGTCGACGCCGGGGCTGCAAATCGAGCAGCTGTTCAAGCGGGTGCGCATTGCGGTGGCCGAAGATACGGGGCGCGTGCAGGTGCCGTGGGAGTCTTCGAGCCTGACGGCGGACTTCTGCTTCAAGTCGGATGACAAGGGGCGTTGCGGGACTTGAGTTCGGCGGTGCCTGTTCGCTTCAAAGTGCCTCGCCGCAGAACGCCGCTGGCGTGACGAGTGACGATCCGGGCGGCTTCCACGGCGCGATAGATCAGATCGGGCAGGCCGTTCGCGCCCGGTACGACGCGCATCAGTGCTTACGCGAGCGCGCCCACTCGACCGCCTCCGCGACGATTTCGCTCAGGCCGGCTTCGGTCACTTCGACGTTCGCCCTCTTGGCTTGCTCGATCGTCAGTTCGAGGATGTGCGCTCGCACGGCCTCTTCGATGAAGCGGGACAAGTCGCCGTTGCCGCCTCCGCCCTGGCTGGCAATGTACATGCGTACCGACTGATCGGTTTTTGGCGAGACGGCGATGTTCCATCGGACAGTGTTCATGGCGAGATCGTTGTTTTGTCTATGTGCATGGCTGTTTTAGAACAAAGGAAACGTCCATCGCAAGTGCGTTCGCCATAACAACGTAGGATTGCTCCACACCGCCACGCTGTGAGCACGCTTCTCGGAGGCCCCACTCACGAGTGATCCGCAATGAAGCGTTCCAGGTCCCGCGCAAAGCGCTGCGGCTCGCTCACATGCGGCGAGTGGCCGGCACGCGCGTAGACCGAAACCTCCGCGTGCCTCACCGTGTCCCGGTACCAGGCATCGAGCGGCACACCGGCATAGTGCGGGCTCCGCGCCCCAAGCACCACCAGCAGCGGCGCATCGAGCCGCGACAGTGAATCCCGGAAATCCGCCTGCGCCATCGATTCGGCGAGGTCGAGCAAATGCTTGACGTCGATGCGTCCCAAGCGACGGCGCAGCATCCGTCCGAGCGGCGCTTCCACCGCAAGCTGGCGCCGCAGCCACGCGCCCCCGATCGCGCCGATCTCGTTCAACAGCGCCTCGGCCAAGTCCTGGCGCGCACCCGCGATCAGCCCCGACAGCATGGCCGCGCTGCAGCCGCCGAACAGCCCGAGCCGCCATTCGTCGTCCGTCACGATGCGCGGCGACTGGTCGACCAGCGCCACCGCTGCGACGCGCTGCGTGCCATGCCGCTGCAGGTATTGCATCAGCGTCAGTGCGCCCATGGAGTGCCCCACCAGCACCGAACGCTGCAACCCGAAGTGATCGAGCATCTCTGAGAGGTCGGTGGCCAGTCGGGCCAGCGTGATGCTGCCGTGCACCGGCCGGCAACCGCCATGGCCGCGTGCGTCCCACGCCAGAACGCAATGCTTCCGCGCCAGATGGCGCGCCACCGGCAGCCAATCGCGGTGCGAGCAGCCGACGCCGTGCACCAGTACCAGCGGCGGCCCCTTGCCCAGCACGCACACGGGAATGACCTGCCCGTCGCTGGCGGTGAAGCTCTCGTCCTCCTCGGCACCTGACGTGCCGAGCCCCATCAGCCCGAAGTTGCCGAGAGCGCGCAGGGCGCCACGCAGGCCCGTCAGGCGTGGTGCGCGCGGAGGCGGCGGCGGTTCGGGCGGAGCGCTGTCGTGCATCGCCGGGTCATCGTACGCCGCCATGACATTTGATTGAAATTTGTTTGAACCGATCTCGAACGAGCCGCAACCCATGAGCGGGAAGGCAAGCAATTCCGCAAGCCAAACCGCAAATCCTGTCACTCATCAACCTCTGGAGTTCATCATGCAAATCGTTCGTAAAGCTTCCATCCTCGTGGCCCTCGGTTTCGCCTTCAGCGGCGCAATGGCGGGCGAAATCTCCGGCTCGACCGTGCTGTCGACCAATTCGAGCAACGCCGCTTCGGGCTTCCTGTCCAGCGCGAAACAGAACGTCGGCGTGGCCGAGCAAAACGGCAAGATCACCAACAGCACGGTGATCTCGAACGGCGCCAACAACAGCGCTTCCGGCTTCCTGTCGTCGGCCAACCAAAGCGTCGGTCGCGCCACGCAAAACGGCAAGATCGGCAACAGCACGGTCATCGGCACGAACCTGAACAACTCGGCATCGGGCTTCCTCAGCTCGGCCACCCAGGAAGTGGGCTTCGCCAAGAACAACGGCGAGGTGAAGAACTCGACGGTGATCGCCAACGGCGCCAACAACCGCGCTTCGGGCTTCCTGTCCTCGGCGACCCAGCAAATCGGCGGCGCGCAAGGCAACGGCAAGCTGACCAACTCGACCGTCATCGCCACGACGTCGAACAACTCGGCATCCGGCTTCCTGTCCAGCGCGGACCAAGCTGTCGGCGTTGCCAAGTAAGCACGCGCCGGTTGCACCGGCCTTCTCCACCCTCCCGCCCGCCCGCGCATCCGCGCCGGCGGGTTTTTTCCTGGGGCTACGGGGAGCCTGGATCGGCTTGCCGGACGAGATGCTCCACAAGCAGTTGCGCAGCCGACGAGAGTTGCTGCGCGTCACGAAAGCAAACGACGAAGCGTCGCTCCGCCCAGGACTCCAGCAGCGGAATGATTCGCAGGCCGTCGGCGGCAGCCTGTCGCTCGGCCACTTCCCTCGACACCAGCCCGATGGCCAGGCCGGCGCGCACCACGCCGAGCGCAGCCTCGAAGTTGCTCACGATGATCCGGTGGATCAATGTTCGGCCGAGCCGTGCCGCTGCGCGTTGCAGCATCACCTGCACCGCGCTGTTGATCGGCAGGCTGACGTGCTCGTAGTCCAGCGTGTGCTCGAAGCGCAGGCTCTTCCTGGTCGCGAGTGGATGGCCTTTCGGCACCACGATGCAGAGGTGGTCGCTGCGGTACGGCAGGAACTGCAGCGGCCCGAGGTCGACCGCGTCCCAGCACACGCCCACCGAAGCCATGCCGTCACGCACGCCGGACACCACGCCAGGGCTGAGCCGCTCCTCCAGGTCGACCTGGATGGTGCGATGCGCAGGCATCTGGAGGAAGGCTGCGACATCGTTGGCCAGCGAGCCCGCCATGGTGGAAATGCTGGCGAGCACCCGGACCTGCCCGCGCGCGCCGGTGACGTAGCTTTCCATGTCGCGCTCGATGCGCGCGGCGCCGTCGAGCATGCCGCGTGCGTGCTCCAGCAAGGTCTGGCCCGCGGCGGTCGGCACGACGCCATGACGCCTGCGGATCAGCAACGGCGTGCGCAATTGGTCTTCAAGTTGAGCCAGGCGCTTGCTGATCGCCGAGCCGACGATGTGGGCCTGCTCGCCTGCGCGGGCCATGTTGCCCGTCTCGCAAACCGCAACGAAGAGACGCAAGGTGGTGAGGTCGAGGTCGCGCAAGGTATTCCAATCGGGAAATCCACGCTTCCCAAATTGAGAAGCAATCTGCTTTGGGAAATTCTAGACTGGCACCCCGTGATGGCAATGGCCTCACGCAAGAACCTCAAGGAGACGCACTTGATTCCATCCTCCCCGCTGCCCCGGCGCGCCATCATTCGCGAGGTTGGCCTGCGCGACGGCCTTCAGAGCATTTCCCGCGTCGTGCCCACGGCCACCAAGCTCGAATGGCTTCGCGACGCCTACGACGCAGGCCAGCGCGAAATCGAGATCGGATCCTTCGTGCCCGCACGCCTGCTGCCGCAACTCGCCGATACCGCCGAGGTGCTGGCTTTCGCCCAAACCCTCCCAGGGCTCAAGGCGTCCGTGCTGGTGCCGAACCTGAAGGGCGCCGAGCGCGCCATGGACTGCGAGGCAGACCTCATGCTCCTGCCGATTTCCGCCAGTCACGTGCACAGCCTGGCCAACCTGCGCAAGACGCCCGACCAGGTGGTCGAGGAGATCGCCCGCATCCGAGATGCACGCGACGCGCGCGGCGCCAGGACGATGATCGAGGTGGGCTTCAGCACCGCCTTCGGTTGCACGATCCAGGGGCGCGTGGAACCGGACGAGGTGGTCCGGCTGGTCGAGGCGGTACTCGATGCGGGTGCCGAAGCCATCGGCCTGGCCGACACCGTGGGCTATGCCGATCCGGCGATGGTTCGCGCGCTGTTCGAGGCGGTCCGGCCCATCGCCGGCGACAAGCTGAACTGCGGCCACTTCCACGACACGCGCGGCCTGGGCATGGCCAATGTCTACGCGGCGCTCGAAGTGGGCGTGACCCGGTTCGACGCCTGCATCGGCGGCATCGGCGGCTGCCCGCATGCCCCCGGCGCCAGCGGCAACGTGGCGACCGAAGACCTGGCCTACATGCTGGCCAGCATGGGCATCGAGACCGGGCAGGACTTCGACGCCCTGCTCGCCCTGCGAAGCAAGCTGGCCACCTGGCTGGAGGGCGAGACCCTGCACGGCACCCTGTGGCGCGCCGGACTCCCGAAAACGATGAAAGAGGAAGCCCTGCAATGACCGACAACACGCAAGTCGCACAGCCGTTGAAGGGCCTGCGCGTCGTCGAATTCACCCACATGGTGATGGGCCCGACCTGCGGCATGGTGCTGGCCGACCTCGGTGCGGAGGTCATCAAGATCGAGCCGGTCAACGGCGACCAGAGTCGCCGCCTGCTCGGTGCGGGCTCCGGCTTCTTCCCGATGTTCAACCGCAACAAGAAGAGCATCGGCATCGACCTGCACAGCGAGGAAGGCGCCGAGACCGCACGCCGCCTCACCGCCACCGCCGACGTGGTTGCCGAGAACTTCAAGCCCGGCACGATGGCCAAGTACGGCCTCGACTACGCATCGCTGAGCCAGGTCAACCCGCGCCTCATCTACGCCAGCCACAAGGGTTTCCTGCCCGGCCCGTACGACCATCGCACGGCCCTCGACGAAGTGGTGCAGATGATGGGCGGCCTGGCCTACATGACCGGCCGGCCGGGCGACCCGCTGCGCGCCGGCACCAGCGTCAACGACATCATGGGCGGCCTGTTCGGCGCGATCGCGGTGCTGGGCGCGTTGATCCAGCGCGGCATCACCGGCCGCGGGATGGAGGTGCAGTCGGCGCTGTATGAGAACAACGTGTTCCTCATGGGCCAGCACATGCTGCAGTTCGCCATGACCGGGAAGCATCCGGCGCCGATGCCCGCACGCGACAACCCGTGGGCGGTGTACGACGTGTTCACCGTGAAGGATGGCGAGCAGATCTTCCTGGCGGCCGTCAGCGATGCGCAGTGGCTGATGTTCTGCGATGCGCTGGGATTTGCGGACCTCAAGGCGGAGCCCGAACTGGCCACCAACAACCAGCGCGTCGCGCACCGGCCACGGTTGCTCAAGGCCATCGCCGAGCGCATTGCCGATCGCAGCGCCGATCAACTCGCGCGGGCCATGGAAAAGGCCGGCCTGCCCTTCGCCCCCATCCGCAAGCCGCAGGATCTCTATGACGACGAACACCTGCTGGCCACCGGCGGCTTGGCCGACATGCAACTGCCCGATGGACCGAAGGCGGGCGAGACCGTCAAGACGACGCTTTTCCCCATCACGCTGGAAGGTCATCGCTTGGGCGTACGGTTGAGTCCCCCGAGGCTCGGCGAGCACACCGCCGACCTGCTGCGAGGAATGGGCTGCACGGACGGCGAAATCGAGGACCTGCGGGCGCGTAGCGTCGTGGCCTGAAGCATTCCGCACGGCCCGGCGTCGAAACAGAAAAAGCGATGGAGACAAAACACATGACAAACACCACGAACCTCTTCTCCCGCCGCACGATGCTGGCGGCTTCCGCGGCCCTGGTCGCCGCGCCGTGGACCACCGTGTCGCACGCGCAACCAGGCGTCGTCCGGTTCATCCTGCCCAACGCGCCTGGCTCCGGCGTCGACACGATCGCGCGGGCCGCCCAGCCCGCGCTCAGCAAGGCCTTCAACGCGTCGGTGGTCATCGACAACCAGCCCGGCGCGGGCGGCGTGGTCGGGCTGCAGCAGCTGGCTCGCGCGGCGCCGGACGGCAACACGCTGTCGATCGTGTCGAACAACGTCGTGATCTTCCCGAGCGTGATCAAGTCGCTGTCCTTCAACATGCCGGGCGATTTCACGCCGATCGCGGTGGTCGGCGCCACGCCGATGGTGCTGGTGGTGAACCCGGCCAGGGTGCCGGCCACCAACAGCAAGGAATTCATCGCGCTGCTCAAGAGCAAGCCGGACACCTTCAACTTCGCGTCCGGCGGCACCGGCACCATCCTGCACCTGGCGACACAACTGTTCCTGGAGGAAGCCGGCGTCACGGCGAAGCACATCCCCTACAAGGGCGTGGGACCGATGGTGGCCGGCCTCATCGGCGGCCAGGTCGATTTCGGCACGGCCGCCCTGCCGAGCGTGCAGGCGCACATCAAGGCCGGCACGCTGCGGGCGATCGGCATGCTGACGGCGCAACGGACCCCCGCTGCGCCTGACATCCCGACCTTTGTCGAGCAAGGCCTGCCGAAGTTCGTCGTCGACGCATGGTTCGCCGTGATCGGTCCCAAGGGCCTGCCGCCAGCCATCGTCAACAAGGCGCATGACGCGGTGGTCGCCGCCTTCGCGGATCCGGCGGTCAAGCAGGCGATGGACAGCCAGGGCAACACCATCAACATCGGCACGCCGGAACAGGCGCAGGCCGCGTTCAGGAGCGAAATGGCGAAATACGCGGCGCTGGTGAAGAAGGCGGGGATCGAGCCCGAGTAAACGAACCGTCGCCCCTCAAAACCCGCCCGCGCATCCGCGCCGGCGGGTTTTTTCCTTGGGGTGATCGCTCGCGGCCAATTCCTTTGAACCGATTCCGCAGCAGCCGCAACCCATCGGTCGGGAAGGCAAGCAATTCCGCAAGCCTCACCTTCAATTCCTGTCACTCATCCTCTGGAGATCCATCATGCAAATCGTTCGCAAAGCTTCCATCCTCGTGGCCCTCGGTTTCGCCTTCAGTGGCGCGATGGCCGGTGAAATCGCTGGCTCCACGGTGATTTCCAACGGCTCCACCAACGCCGCATCCGGCTTCCTGTCCACCGCGCGCCAGAACATCGGCGTGGCCGAGCAAAACGGCAAGATCACCAACAGCACGGTGATCTCCACCAACGCCAACAACAGCGCCTCCGGCTTCCTGTCGACGGCCAACCAGAGCATCGGTCGCGCCACGCAAAACGGCAAGATCGCCAACAGCACGGTCATCGGCACGAACCTGAGCAACTCGGCTTCGGGCTTCCTCAGCACGGCCAACCAGGAAGTGGGCTTTGCCAAGAACAACGGCGAGGTCACGAACTCGACGGTGATCGCCAACGGCGCCACCAACCGTGCCTCCGGCTTCCTGTCCACGGCCACCCAGCAAATCGGCGGCGCGCAAGGCAACGGCAAGCTGACCAACTCGACCGTCATCGCGACCAACTCGACCAACACCGCCTCCGGCTTCCTGTCGACCGCGGAACAAAGCATCGGCGTCGCCAAGTAAGCCAGCTTCGCCTTCGTCCCCTCCCCGCCGGCGCCCTCTGCGCCGGCGGCCTTTCCCCCAGGAGATCCAACATGAGCGCCACCTTCACACGCACCGCCCGCATCGTCCTCATTGCCGCCACGCTGGGCGTCGGCGCCAGTGCCTTCGCAGGGCAGGAACTGATCGGTGTCGACTCGAACTTCCGCGCCAAGATCGCGAAGGAAAAGATCCGCGCCGCCGCGCAGGAGCGCCGGCAAGAAGAACAGCAGAAGAAGCTCGGCATCAACACCAACGACAACAACCAGAGCTTCAGCCAGAACCAGACCAGCACTTGCGGCAGCCAGAACATCGGAAACATCGACACCGGCGGGCGCATCGGCGGCCAGCCGCGCGAAGTGTTCGTGTTCGCCCCCAACGCGATCAACATCGTTGGCCGCGGCAGCTGCAACTGACCCCAACCCCTGAAAAACGGAGCTGTCATGAACCCGCCCTTTTTTGTCCGCATCCTCGCCCTTGCCGCTGTCGCGACACTCGCAGGCTGCCAGGCGCTCGAGGTCAAGAAGCCCACGGTCGAACAGACCGCCGAGGTTCGCAAGGGCCCCGAGGATCGGCCCCAGCGCTCGATCACGGGCTTCTCGCATTCGCTGCGCTGCATGGACACGCTGCTGCTGGACTACGGGGTTCGTGACGTCACCATGCTGACCGAGGAAATCACCGACGAAACCAAGAAGCTGAACGCCGGAACGCGTGACATGCTGATCTCGTCGGTGTCGGACATGTCGCGCCGCAGCCGTGCGGTGCGGCTGGTCGCTTTCGGCAAGGACACGCTGAATGTGGTCAGCTTCCTCGCCACGGCGCAGAGCCAGGGGGCCTACCAGGCCGTTCCGCTCTACGACATCAAGGGTTCCGTCTCGCAGTTCGACGAGAACCTGATCAAGAACCAGAAGGACGCGGGCCTCGGCATCTTCCCCTATCTCAACCTGGGCGTTGCCAAAGACGCGGCCTCCAGCATGCTGGCGCTGGACCTGAGCGTCCTGACGACCAGCGACATGGGCGTGCTGCCCGGTGTCACCTCGCGCAATTCGGTGGTGATCCTGAAACAAGGCAGCGGTTTCGACGGCGATGCCGCCTATAAAAAGTTCGGCATCAACTACAGCATGAACCTGGCCCGCTCCGAAGGGCAGACGCAGGCCCTGCGCGGGCTGGTGGAACTTGCAGCGGTCGAGCTCGTCGGCAAGTTGACCAAGACACCCTACTGGACCTGCCTGGGCGTGTCCGACCCCAAGGCGAACGAAGAGACCAAGCTGGAGATGTTCGACTGGTACCACTCGATGGCCGCGACGCGCATCGAGCTGATCGCCTATTTCCAGAACCAGATGCGCCGCCGCGGCTTCTACGACGGCCCGATCGACGGCGAGTTCAACCCGGCCATCGACGAAGCGATCTCGAACTACCGCGAGGCGCTCGGGCTCAGCCGGAAGGCCTTGCTCGACGAAGAGTTCTTCTACGCCTTCCTGGCGGCCGACCACACCAAGATCCCGCGTCCGGCGCAACCGGCCCGCTTCGTGCCACCCACTGCCGTGGCCGGCGCGCCAGGATCGCCCGCGGCACCCGCGCCGGCGCCCCAGCCGGCACCGCTGAAGCTCTCCGTATCGGCGCCGAAGCAACAGACCCGCTTTGCCCGCGGCGAGAGCATCAACCTCGCGTTGCAACCGTCGCAGGACGCCCATGTCTACTGCTACCTGCAGGATGAAGATGCCAAGGTCATCCGCTTCTTCCCCAACCGCTTCGCCCGGGACTCCCGGATCGCCGCGGCCAAGCCGCTCACCTTGCCAGGATCGATGCGCTTCCAGCTCACCATGAACACGAAGGGCGTGCCCGAGACCATCTCCTGCTTCGCCACGCAACAGGACGTGATGGCCTCGCTGCCCCAGCAGATGGTCGGCACCGACTTCGAACCCTTGCCCGGCGCATCGCTCCCAATGATCCGCGCCGCCTTCGAGAAAGCCAGCGGCGGAACGCTCGCCCAGGAGAACTTCCATGTACAAGCCAAGTGACTTCATCAACGGTCGGAAGCAGCATCGCGGTCTCGTGGCTGCGCTGACCGGGGTTGCAGTGGTTGTCGCGTCGGGCGTGGCGCTTCAATGGCACCCCTGGGCGACGGCAGGTGTCACGTCCACCACCCGCGCCGATGACCTTGTCGTGACCCAGGTTCCGGCCGCGCCGCTCCCTCCGGTGCCGGCAGCCCAGCCACCGGCTCGCAAGGCGGCCGGCACCTACCAGCTGCGCTGCTGGCAGTACGGCCGGCTGCTGTTCGACGAAGGGCCGGTCACGCTGGGCGCCGAGGCCCGGCAAGGCGCGAAGATGGTGGCGACGGACCGCAATGGCGGGGCCTTGTTCATCACGGCGGACCTGGGCGGGACGACCTGCCTGGCACGGCCTTCATCGCCGCCACCGAATCTCGCGCTGCCGCGTTGAGAAGGAACATTTCTACTGCGGCCACCGATCCCGGGCCTGCGCTCCTCGCGGTACCGAGGTACGGCCGCGGTACTTGACCAGACCTCGTCGGCGCCCTCGCCACGAAACCTTCACACCTTCTTTGTCCATCGCCGAGCATCGGCAGGAGCCGCACCATGAACTTCCTACCCCCAGCGTTTCCGGCACGGCGTCTGTCCCGTACCGCCGCCCTGGCTGCCGGTTGCGCCGCGATCCTCGCCGCGACCTTCTCCGGGCAGGCGCAGGCGGAAACCGAAAGCCGCAACGTCGCCGACTTCGATGAAGTGGTTTTCTCTGTCGCCGGCGAAGTCCGCATCGAACAGGGCGGGCGCGAATCACTGTCCATCGAGGCCGAACCCAAGGTGCTGCGCAAGATCACCACCGAGGTCCGCGACCGGCGCCTGGTCATCGGGCTTTCACAGGGCAAGGTCGAGACGGATCAACCGATCCGCATGAAGCTGGCCGTGCGCAACCTGAAGTCCTTCGAGTCGCGCACCACGGGCGAGATCGGCATCGGAGCGCTGCGCGGCGACACGTTGGCGCTGGTGCTGGCCGGCGGCGGCTCGATCCGCCTCGACCGCCTGGAGACCGCCCGCAGCCTCGATGTGCGCATCGCCGGCGCGGGCGAGGTCACGGTGGGCGGCGGCAAAGTGACGGCCCAGAAACTTTCCATCACCGGCTCGGGCACTTACGTCGCGCCGAAACTCGCCAGCGAAAGTGCCGACATCACCATCAGTGGCAACGGCGAGGTGCAACTCGCCGCCAGCGCCAGGCTGGACGTTCGCATCAGCGGCATCGGCAACGTGCGCTATCACGGCAACCCGGCCATCACGCGTTCGATCCAGGGCATCGGTTCGATCGAGAAAGATTGAACCGGTCCGGCGGCAGGTGCAACCCATGGATGTTGACGAATCCACCCCTTCAAGGAGCACTTCGATGTACCGCTACCTCAGCACCCTCGCCCTCGCACTCGCTGCCGCCGGCGTCCTGGTCGCCCTCCCGGTCAAGGCCGAGAAGGTGGTCGTCTACCGCGAAGGCCAGGTCGTGAATCCGCAGGATGTTGCGGACGTGCTGGGCAAGAGCCGTTCGATCAAGCTGCTCGACGATGCGCCTGCAGTCACTTCCGCAGCCCCCGCTTCTGCCCCGGCGAAGTCCACCGTGGTGGCTGCGGCCTCGGCGTCCAGGGCGAAGCCCTCGGCGCGTCCTGCGGCCCCCGCGCGCACTGCACCCGCTGCAACGGCAGCCGCAGCATCCGCATCCGCTGCGCCCGCCGCGCCCGTGCGTCAGGACCCCAGCTCCGAAGCCCCCGCAGCACTCTCCCTGCCGGTGCAGTTCGCCTTCGGCTCCGCCGAGATCCTGCCGATCGCCCGCACCCAGCTCGACGCCCTCGCCGAAGGCATCAAGCTGCTGGCCCCGGGCAGCATCGTCACCATCGAAGGCCACACCGACGCCGCCGGCAGCGCGGCCTACAACCTGCAGTTGTCGCGTGTCCGCGCCAACGCCGTCCGCGACTACCTGGTCAACCACCACGACATCGACGCCGCCCGCCTGAAGACGGTCGGCTATGGCAAGGAACGCCCGATCGAAGGCCTCAGCCCGCACGCGGCCGAGAACCGTCGCGTGCAATTCCGCGGGACGTGACCCACCCCCGGCGGCCCGGCAAAGCCGGTTCCGCGGGTGCCCCGAACAGGCAGTGCTCGCCCTCACCCGCTCCCCTTGTGCCACTGCGAGGCACAGCCGAGAATGGAACGCGATTCGCCAGGGAGTCCGCCGGTCCGCAGCACACACTCTTTCCGCCGCACCATGAGTCGCCGTCGCCTGCTCGCCTGCCTTGGCCTCGGCCTCCTGCCCACGTGGTGGAGCACGGCCAGCCTGGCCCAACCCAGGGCCAAGGTCGACGCCCCCGGACAGCGTCGCGTGGCACTCGTCATCGGCAACGGGCGCTACCCGGAAATGCCGCTCAACAATCCGGAGCACGATGCCCGCCTGGTCGCGCAGACCTTGCGCAGCCTCGACTTCGAGGTGGGCGAGCACCTCAATCTCAATGCCCGCGACTTCAAGCGGGTGCTGCGCGAATTCGCGCGGCGCATGGACGACGACCAGGTCGCCTCGGTCTTCTACTACGCCGGCCATGGCGTGCAGATCGGC
The DNA here is from genome assembly GCF_037889975.1 of Variovorax rhizosphaerae. Classification (NCBI taxonomy): domain Bacteria; kingdom Pseudomonadati; phylum Pseudomonadota; class Betaproteobacteria; order Burkholderiales; family Comamonadaceae; genus Variovorax; species Variovorax rhizosphaerae. The sequence goes on from NZ_JBBKZT010000006.1 coordinate 101,385, forward strand.
GGGCGCAACTTCCTGCTGCCGGTCGACATTGCGCTACGCGATGAGGCCGAGGTGCGCGACGAAGCCATCGACATGCAGGAAGCGCTGCTTTCGCATGTCGAGCGGGTGCGTCCGCGTGCCCGCATCTTCATCATCGACGCCTGCCGCAACGACCCTTTCGCGACGCGCGGGCGCGGCTCGCGCAATGCCAGCGGCCTGGCCGAGATGGCAGCGCCCGGCGCCCTCATCGCCTTCTCCGCCGCGCCGGGCCGCGTCGCCGAGGACGGCCCGATCGGCGGCAACAGCGTCTACACGAAACACCTCGCCACCGAGCTGAAGACCCCGGGCGTGGATGTCGAGGAAATGATGAAGGCGGTGCGCATCAAGGTGCTGCGCGACACGGCGGAGCGCCAGATCCCGTGGGTCAACACCTCGATGGTGGTGAACTTCATGTTCAACCCCGGGCCGGCGCCGGCCCTGGCCGGGCCCAGGCGCAACCTCCAGTTGCTGGTGCAGGCGCAGCGCAGCCTGAACACCGATGCGCGCAATGCCTCGGCCTCGCTGGCGCTGCGGGTCTATGTGCTGCGCGACGCGAGCGGCTTCGAGAAGGCCAGCTTCGACAGCCTCTACGACGATGACGAGGCCGCGCTCGGCTCGAGCGTGCTGGTGCGCGAGAAGCTGTACCTGCGCCCCGGCGAAGCGCGCGAACTGGCCCTGGAGATCGGCAGCGACGCGCGTGCGGTCGCCGTGTTCGGTGCGTTCCGGGAGCTCGAGCAATCGCAGTGGCGAGCGGTCCTGACGCTGCCGGCCGGGACGCTGGCACCGCGCGCGCGCATCGACGCGCAGGCGCGCCAATTGCAACTGGGGTGGGTCCGGTGAACAGACCCGGCGCCGCGCCCGCGTCGCCACTGGCCGGCGCGTCGGATGGGGTCGATGGGGTCGCTGGGCTCGACGAACCGGCCTCCGTGCGTGCGCTGCGCGCCGAGGCGCTTCCACTCGTCGCATTGATCGCCCGCCTGCGCGATGGCACGCCCGCCGACACCGCCGAACTGCGTCGCACGCTGTCCGCGGCGGTGGCCGGCTTCGAAGCCGATGCGCGCGTTGCAGGTGTCGACGAGCCCAGCGTCGCGGCCGCCAGCTACGTGCTTTGTGCCTGGGGTGACGAGCAGTTTGCCGCGGCGCCCTGGGGCGCGGGCAGTGCGGGCCTGCTGCAGCGCTTCCACGGCGATGCCAGCGGCGGCGACAAGCTGTTGCGCCTGCTGTCGCGGCTTGCGGAAAAGCCGCGCGAGAACCGCGCGCTGCTGGAGTTGTTCCACACCTGCCTGAGCCTGGGCTTGCGCACGCACATGGCCACGGAAAAGCACGACCACGAAACCCTGCGCGCCCGCGTGCAACTCGCGCTGCAACAAGTGGCGCCGGCGCCGTCGCTGGTGCCCGCCTGGCATTGCGCCGCAGCAGCCGTCAGTCCACCCCGTGCGCCGCGCATCGCGTTGCCGGCGGTGCTGCTGCTGGGCGTGCTGGCCCTGGGCGTCTACAGCGCCAGTCAGCTTCAGTTGGCATCGCGCGTCGACGGCGTGCTCGCGTCAATGCAGGAACTGGTGCCGGCGCGCAGCGTGCCCGCGCAGCCGATCACCCCCGTTACCGCCGTGCCGCCGCGACTGGCCTCGAACCTGCGCGAGGACATCGACGCGGGCCGCTTGTCCGTACGCGACGAGGCGTTGCGCAGCGTGGTCGTGATCAGTGCCGATGCGCTCGGCAAGGCCACCGACCCCTTGACGCGCCTGGCCGCCGCGCTGAAGAAGGTGCCGGGCAAGGTGCTGGTCATCGGCTACACCGATGGCAGCGATCCACCCACGGCGCGCACGCCCTCGGCCTGGCACCAGGCGATGGAATGGGCGCGCGGCGTGGCCGACGTGCTGCGTCCCTCGCTCGGTGAGGAGCGCCTGGCGGTCGAGGCCCGCGTCGATGCTGCCGCCAATGCGCCGCTGCGGCGCGTCGAGATCGTGCTGTTTCCGGAATGAAGGCGCCGCCCCGCTCCGTGCAGATCGCCGTGAACCTCGGCGCGGCGGGCGTCTTGCTGTGGTTCGCGGCGCCGTTGCTGGTGTTTGGCAAGTGGCACCCCTTCGACGACGTGCTCGCCCGCCTCGGCTTGCTGGTGCTGGCGCTGCTGCTGGTGGTCGGCCTCTACGGCCTGTCGTTGTGGCTGGCCCGGCGGCGCAACGAACGGCTGTTGAAAGGCCTCGAACAGGGCGATGTCGGCCTGGAACTGAGCCAGCGCTTCCGCGATGCGCTCGCCATGCTGCGCAATGGCGTCGAGACCAAAGGCGCCCGCCGCTGGTGGCAGCGCCGGCGACAGCTGCAGCAACTGCCTTGGTACCTGATCATCGGCGCGCCCGGCGGCGGCAAGACGACCGCGATCCTGCACTCGGGCCTGCGCTTCCCTTTGGCCGAGAAGCTCGGGCGCGACCCGCTCGCCGGCATCGGCGGCACCCGCCAGTGCGACTGGTGGTTCAGCCAGGAGGCCGTGTTCATCGACACCGCAGGTCGCTACCTGACGCAGGACAGCGATGCCGCCGCCGACGCCCGCGAGTGGCAGCAGTTCCTCGCCTTGCTGCGTCGGCACCGGCCGGTGCAGCCGATCAACGGCGTGATCGTCAGCGTCAGCGTGCCCGACCTGCTGCAGGGCGGTGCGGAGATGGCGCGCCAATCGGCGGCCGTTGCGGCGCGGCTGGACGAACTGCGGCGCGAACTCGATCTCGCCTTTCCGGTTTACCTGCTGGTCACCAAGGCCGACCTTCTGTCCGGCTTCATCGAGACCTTCGGCAACCTCGACGCCGCGCAACGCGAGCAGTTCTGGGGCCTGGTGTTCGATGCCGATGTCGTCGGTGTGCCGGTCAATCTCGACATGCGCCTGAATGAACTCGCGCAACGGCTGGCACAACGCACGCCGGAGATGCTCCAGCAGGAACGGCAGGCGCACCGCCGCCTGCCGATCTACGCCTTCGCGGCGCAGTTCAAGGCCTTGCTTTCCCCGCTTGAACGCTTCGTGCGCGAGGCCTTTGCCGGCATTGCCGTCGAACCGGCGCAGCGCCTGCGCTCGATCGCGCTGACGAGCGGCACGCAGGAAGGCAATCCGATCGATCGCGTCATCAGCGAGCTCGCCCGCAGCCATGGCCTGGCGCTGAAGCCGCTGGCGCGACCGGATGCCGGTGGCAAGTCGTACTTCCTCAGCGCCTTGCTCAAGCAGTTGGTCATCGCGGAGGCACCGCTGGCCGGCCAGCGCCTGCGGCGGCTGCGCTGGCGGCGGCGCGCCGTCATGGCCGGCGCTGGCGTGGCCGGCGTCACGCTGCTCGCCGCCTCCGCCCTGTGGTGGCAAAGCTATCAGCGCAACCTCGCGTATGTCGACGCCGTGCGCACGCGCGTCGAGCAATTGACTGAGCGCATCGGCCCGCTGGAATCGGTGAGCCTGGAGCAGGTGCTGCCGCTGTATGCGCTGCTGGAACGGCTGGCCTCCAACGACGGCATCGACCCCGACGAGCCTCCCGCCGGCTTCGGCTTCGGCCTGTTCCAGGGGCCGCGGCTGGCGCGCTCGGCGGAGCAGGCCTACCGCGGGATGCTCGACCAGAGCCTGGCGCCGCTGCTCATCGAACGACTGAGCCGCGACCTGCGCGATGCCAAGGACAGCGCGACGCGCTACGAGGCGCTGCGCGCAGCGTTGATGCTGTCCGACCCGGCACGGCTGGTCCGCCCGGAGTTGAAGGGCTGGGTCGGGCAGGCCCTGGTGCAGGCGAGCGGCGCCGGCGAGCGCGCCGAATGGACGCGCCATGTCGACACCTTGATCGAACGCAGCGGCCTGCCCGAGGCGATGCGCCCGGACGAGGCCGGTGTGCGCGCGGCGCGCAGCGCCCTCGCAGCGATGCCGCCGGCGCAACGCGTGCACGAACTCCTGCTGCAACGCGTGGCCGACCCCGAGCCGCCGCAAGACCTGCCGAGCCAACTGGGCACGACCAGCGCCGCCTTCTTCACCACGTCGAGCGCCGGCCCGATGCCCGTGCATTCCAGCGCCGGCGACTGGCGCCGCAAGCTCCTGCCGGCGCTCGATCCGCTCATCGACACGCTCGCGAACGAGGCCGACTGGGTGCTCGGCGACACCGGCGGCGACATGCGACGGCTGCAGAAGGACCGCGGTTGGCGCGACGACATCGCCACGCAGGTCGGCAAGCGGCAGGCGCAGCGCGTGATCGCGGCCTGGTCGGCGCAGCTCGATGCGCTCGCTTTGGCGCCGGTCGCCGATGCGGAGGCCGCCTCGCGCAGGGCCGCCGAACTCACCGCGCCCGACTCGCCGCTGCGCCGCCTCTTCACGCGGCTGGCCGACGAGTTCAGCGCGCCGCCCCAGGGCGGCAGTGCGGCAGAGAACGGCTTCAATGGCGCGTTGCGGGCGCGCTTCGGGACGCTGGGCGACTACGCCGCCGGAGCGGGACCGCAAGCACTCGACCGGCTGCAGTCACTCGCCACCGGCAAGCGCGACGACAGCGCCGCCGCCGAACTCGACGCGACCCTGCGCGCCGAGGCCGCGCGCGCGCCGCCGGAACTGCGCAAGCTCTACGTCGACCTGGCGACATTGATTCGCTCGCGCGGCGGCGCCAAGCCGAATTTCGACGCCGCGCTGGCCGAGGTCGCGCAGACCTGCGCCACGTTGACGCGCGATCGCTTTCCGTTTGGCGGCGCTGCGTCGCGCGACATGGCGCCGAGCGATTTCGCGCGCTTGTTCGGCCCCGGCGGCCTGTTCGACGAGTTCCGGCGCCACCAGTTGGACGAACGCGTGGATACGTCGAGCCGGCCATGGAAGGCGCGCGGCGCGGGGGTGGATGCGGGCGCGTTGGCCTCCTTCGAGCAGGCCGCGGCCATCGGCATCCTGTTCTTTCCCAAAGGCGCGCCGTTGCCCGAACTTCGCTTGCGCCTCACACCACAACGCATGGATGCGGAACTGCTGCAATTCAGCGTCGATGTGGATGGCCAGTTGTTGCGCTTCGAGAACGGTCCGGCGCGAGCGAAGGAGCTGGTCTGGCCCGGACCGGCCTCGACGCAGAAGGTGCTGTTGCGCATCCTGCCTCCCGGCCCGTCCGGCGTCGGTGCGGAAGTCCATGAAGGTGCGTTCGCCTGGGTCCGGGTGCTGTTGCGCAGCGACTGGCAGGGCGCGCGCGGCGCACCGGCCCGGCTGTCGCTCGTCGTCGACACGCGCAAGCTCGACGTCGAGGCGAGCGCCGCTGCCGGGACTGACGCCGACATCTGGACGCTCCGGGACCTGGTGCGTTTTCGCTGCCCGCCGGCATCATGGTGAAGTCGTCGCTGTCGTCGCCGCGTCGCGTCTGCTGGTACGGCAAGTTGCCGGCGCGCGGAGATTTCGTCGGCCGTGGCCTGCCGCCACGCTGGCGCAGCGACTGGGACGGCTGGCTGCAACGTGGCCTCGCGCTCGCCGCCAGGACGACGGACGGCGAAACGCTGCGTGAGCGCCTGTGCAGCTTCGCGCCGTGGCGCTACGTGGCGCTGCCGGCCGCTGGAGAGACCTGGTGCGGCATCGTCATCGCGTCGCACGACCGTGTCGGGCGCGCCTTCCCGCTGACGCTGGTGGAACGCATCGATGCGCCGGGTTCACAGGACGAAAGCTGGGTCAGGCTGTCAGCATTGCTCGACGCGGTCGCCCAGGGGCCGGAAGCGCTCGAAGCGGTGATTGCCGCCTTGCCGGCGCGTGCGGGCTTGGCTGTTGAATTCCTGCACCCCCTGCCGCCGGCGCCGGGCAGCCTCTGGTGGCCGCTCGGCGCTTCACGCGATGCCGCTGCGCGATCCGCGGCCTGGCCGCCGGAACCGGAGTTGCTGCTCGAGCTGGCCGGGGTCACCGACAAGGAACGCTAGAAGGCCACGCCGATCGATGTGACCAGCACCTGGTCTTTCGATCCCGGGTTGAACCAGAACCCGCCAATCGTCATCCGGCGCCAGGTCACTTGCGCGAACGGGCCGCGCTGAACCTCGCGAGAGCCGCCGTAGACCCGGGTCCGCTGCGCCGCAAGACCGACGCGCAGCCACTCGACGGGCCGGAACCCGAGTTCGCCCCACGCGTAGAAATAGCTGCTGCTTTGCGCATTCTTGTCGTTGACGTATTCGGCCTCGACATAGAAGTCGAGCCGCCGCCATGCGACGCTCGCCTCCAGGCCGGGCACGAAGGCCCTGGTCGTGCCCCACGCAGTCCCCACCAGGGGTGTCAGCTCCCACTTGATCTCGTCGCCGCCGGAGAAATTCCAGCCTACGAATGCCGACCGCGCACCGACCGACTCGTAGTTGACCCGGGCCTCGATGTGCAGGGAGCCGCGGTCGGCCGTGACGGTTCCCGAAACGAAGTTGTCGCCTCCACGAACGATCGTCGGCATTGCCGTGACCGTGAACTCCCAGGAGGAACCATCGGGACGAAAGCCGCGCCGTCCCTTGCCATCAATCTCGTCGGCGAGTGCGATCGCCGCGGTCATGGCCCCGAGCACCGTGACGACGGGGCGCGCGATCCTCATCCGCCCAGGGCGTTGATCGCGCCCACCAGTACCGTGCCCAGCGCCGCCATGCCGAAGCCGGCCTTCCACCCGCCGTAGCCGGCATAGCGCCCGAAGGCCAGCCCCCCGAAGAACAGCATCACCAGGGCAATGACCCGCGACAGGTTCTTTGCCGCTCCCACGTCCTGCATCAATGCGAAGGGCAGCACGACCGGGAAGGTGGCTACCACCACGAGCACGAATACCGCCACCGCGGCGCGCAGGTCATCCCAACCCAGGGTGGGTCGTTCCGGCACCGAAGGATGCGCGACGATGCGGTCGCGAATGGCCTCGATCTCGGTTGCCGAGACAAGCGCGGCGACACCGCTCGACAGCGAGCGCTCGATCAGGCTGCGGCCTGCCTGCGCATCCGGCGCGGCGCGTACCGCATGCACGAGCGTCAGCCGCCTGCCGCGATCGGCGACGTTGCGAACCAGGTACATCACCGCATCGACAAGGCCCCAGGCGAGGTTGCAGCCCAGGGCGGCGATGAACATGGCGCGAATCTCCGCACGCCCTGCCTCGGCCACCGACACGGCGCCGACAAAGCTGAGCGCCATGAGAAGTCCGAAGAGCAGTTCCGAGATGCGGTCGATGGGACTCAGAACTGGCTCCCGGGGTGCTTCAGCGGTGGTGGTCATTTCGTGCATACCCGTCCTTGCGTTGATTGTTGGCCTGGAACACCCGGTCCGCTTTGCGCCAAGTCAGATGAACGCTCGCTTCAGCCCGCCTCGCACCAGATCGCCACCGCCGAGTAGTTGTCCTGATCGCTGCGCCCCGCCTGTTGCACCCCCGCCTCCAGCCGATCCAACCACGCCTCCACGCCATCGCACCCGACCACGCTCCCCGCCATCGCCCCTTCATCGAAGGCCGACCAAAGACCGTCGGAGCACAGCAGCAGCGCATCGCCACACGCGAGCACCTGCGGCGTCAGCAGACACTCCAGATCGAAGCCCCCCGGCGTGCCGAGCGCCGAGGTCAATTGCCCCGCTTCATCGGCGCCCGCATCCAGCCCGGCATCTCGCAGGGTCTGTTCGAGGCTCTGGTCGCGCGTACGGCCCAGCAACCGGGCGTCATGCCAGCGGTACAGGCGCGAGTCGCCGGCATGGGCCCAGAGCGCCTCGCCGCTGTTCAGGTCGAGCAACAGCACCACGATGGTGGTGCGCATGTCGGAGGTCGCGGTGCCGGCCACCTGTTGCGCGACGACGGCCTCGTTGGCGCCCTCCACCAGCGCCTGCAGGATCTCCAGGCTGACCTCGGGCCGTAGCGCGAAGGCCTCCAGCACATGCGTGACCGCGGCGCGCGATGCGACCTGTCCGCCACCGTGGCCGCCGGCGCCGTCGCACAGCGCAGCGACCAGCGACCCGGCGCCCAGCCAATAGCCGAAGGCGTCCTCGTTGCTCTCGCGCCGGCCCGTTTGCGACAGCGCTGCCAGCGAGATGCTCAGCGGCCCGGCGGCCATGGTGGTTCCAGCGGCGACGGGTTGGTGTCATCGTCGTCGCGCGACTGGGCCTCGTAGGCGCGCACGAATTCGCGTCCGAAGATGGTCTCGAAGTCGTCGTCCAGGTGTTCGAGCAACTGCGCGTGCTGCGTGCAGTGGCGCTGCCAGAGGGCCGCCGCGCGCAAGGACGGCAGGCGCCGCGTCATGCCGTGCGCAGGTCCTTCCATGGTCTCCGCGGCCTCCGGACTGAGCCTGGAGAAAAGCTCGAACACGGCGGCGCGCATGCCGGCCACCATCGCCACCTGGTGCACCAGCAGGTCGTGATGGGCATCCTTCAGCGCCGCCACCGGATCGAGGAAGCCGGGGCTCGGTTCGCGTTGCAGCATGCGCGTCAGGGCTTCGGTGGCGCCGGGCGAGAACTTGAGGGGGTTGTTCTGGCGCGGCGCGATGATCGTGCCCTCGGCCCGCATGTGGCGCTTGGCGACGGCGCGGCTCTTCAGCAGTGCAAGCGTGCCCTCGGCGGTCTCGCGCAACAGCGCGCCCAGGTGCTCCATCCACTCCGGCGTCATGGGCGCCACGTCGGCGCCAAGGCCGGCCCCGCGGCTGAAGGCCGCCGCAAGCTCATGCAGTTCGGGTGAACGGGGCGCGGCGGCGGGCGCCTGCGGCGGTGGCGTCACTGGCACAGCCTGCATCGGGGGCGCGGCCGGGGGCGTCGCAGGCGGACGCGGGGTGCCCGGTGTCACCGTCCGTACGAACAGTCGGCTCGTCTGCCACGACACCCCTGCGCCCTCCGACTGCGCCTCGGCGGGCATCGCGGACGGCGGGGACGCGGCGGGCGCAGCGTAAGCCGATGCAGGCGTCGATGCGGAGGGCCATGCGGAAGTCGATGCGCGAGGCGGCGCGGGGGACGTTTCAGCAGGCGAAGCCGGACGCGATGCAGGAGGCGATGGTTCTGCCGCCGACGGTGTGGCGGGTGCCAGGTCCGGCAGCGGCGACGCCGAAGCCAGCGGATCGTTCACGCTGTCCAGGTCGAACCAGCGGTCCAGCCGCGCCCGAGGCGCAGCCGGCGCCGCAACGGTTTCGACCGCGAGTTCGAACGCTCCCACACGCAGCCGATCCCCCACCGCCAGCGGCAGTTCCCCGCCCGGCAGCACCTGCGTTCCGTTCACCCACAAGGGTGAATGGCCGCTGACACAACGCACGCGCGCGCCCTCGCCGACCGCGGCCACCAGCGCATGCTGGCGCGACACCATGCGCAGCGGGTCGGCCAGCACCAGTCCGCAATCGACCGAACGCCCGATCACCAGACCCTTGGGCGGCAGCGCCAACGCCGTCTCGTCGGGGACGGTGGCGCCGGGGCGGCGTGTGACGCGGAGTGCAATCACGGCAAGCTCGCCTTCAGCCGAGGGCACGCCAAAGGTCGGCCTGCACACGGCGGGCATCGACACTGGGCGTGAGTTGTTCCAGCACCTTGGCGACGAACTGTTCGCGCGTCGTCGACTTGGCAGCGCAGCGACTGGCGACGATGCGCGCGATCGGTCCCATCGAGGACGCGAGCGCTGCAGCCGCCTTGTCGACATCGCCCTGGCGCATTGGCGCACCCGCGGGCGCCTCGCCGAGGTTTGTAGCCGCCCGGAAATTCGTGGCCGCGACCGTCGTGGTGGTGTGCGTGCGCGGTCCGGTGGCGCGAGCCAGGAAGCGCTCCCTTGCATCGAAATCGACGATCGCCCCGGCCACGGCGTGCCGCACGTCCGACTGCGAGGTCAAGCCACGGGCGGCGCGCCGCACCAGCACGCGCGCCACCGCGCCGACATGCTCGGCCAGCTCGCGCTCGATGTCCGCCAGCGCGGTCGCGTCCCATCCGGTGGGCGCGGGAACCGATGGCGGGCTGGTGCCGGGCAGCGACGTGGCCGGAGCCTGTTGCGGTGTCACCGGGATGGTGGGCGGGGACAGCGATGGCGAGGTCGGCGGTGGCGTGTACGGCGAAGGCGTGGTCGGCGTCGCAGGCAGGTCGCGCGCCTTCGCCTTCGGTGCGGCCCGTGTGGCGTCGGGGTCTTCGAGCACGGGCGCGAGCAAAAGGTGGGCCGGCAGCACCTCCGGCAAGGTCTCCGTGGCCAGCGCGAGCAGCGCCGTCCGCATCGCCAGGGCACTCGCGTAGCGCTCGGCCGGATTCTTCGCCAGCGCCCGGTCGATGACCCCGTCGAAGGGCGCGAGGGCGGGCTCCTTGGCCTGTTCGCTCAGCGGCTTGTGCGCCTCGTACACGATCTTGTACATGATCGCGTCGTCGGTGCCGACGAAGGGCGTGGTGCCGCTCAGCATGCGGTAGAGCAGCACGCCGGCGGAGAAGACATCGACGCGGCGGTCGATCTCGCGGTCGGTGTACTGCTCGGGCGCGATGTAGCCGGGCGAGCCGATGATCGATGTGGCGCGGGTGAGGTTCGAGGATTCGGTACGGGCGATGCCGAAGTCGGTGATCTTCAGGCGCCCGTCGTCGGCGATCAGCAGGTTCGCGGGCTTGATGTCGCGGTGCACGATGCCGCGCTCATGGGCATAGTGCAGGCCGTCGAGCAACTGCACCATCACGCACAGCACCTGGGGCACGTCCAGCTTGCGCGGCGGCTGCACGTACTCGCGCAGGTTCCGCCCGGCCACGTACTCCATGACGATGTAGGCGTTGTCGTTGTCCTCGCCGAACTGGTAGACCGGGACGATGTTGCGATGCGTCAGCCGCCCCGCCGCCTTGGCCTCCACCCGGAAGCGCGCCGCCACGCTGGTCTCGTCGTTCGATTCCAGCAGGCGCCGATGGATGGTCTTGATCGCCACCGGGCGGTCGATCACCGGATCGTGCGCCAGGTACACCATCCCCATCGCGCCCTGTCCAATCACGCCGCGGATCGGGTATGGACCAACATGGGAGGGGACGGACATAGGGCTGGGCGACCTCAGAAGGTGTGAACGGATCCGACGTGTCCGAGCAGGCCGTCAAAGCGCGTCCGATCAAGGCGCAAAGCACAGGCATGGCTTGAGCCACGGCGAGCATTTGCAACGCGGAGCGGGCGTGTCTTGGCGGAATGAGCGGGCATGGCGGGTTCGTTCACACCTTCTTATGTATCGATCATTTTTATCGCCTGGTCGAGGCTGTTGCGCATGCGCGCGAACGACTTCGCCAGCGTCCCGATCTCGTCACGGCCCTTGGTGTTGAACTCCGGCACGTCGGGTTCGCCGAGGCTGACGCGGTTGGCCACCTTCGACAGCGCCGTCACCGGCCGGATCACGAGCAGGTAGAGCATCACGTTCAACACCACGCCGATGGCCACGAAGATGCCGATCAGCGATCCCATGAAGACCCGGAAGGTCTGCTCGGCACGCGCCAGCGGCAGCGCCATGGGCACCGACACCACCTGCGCACCGATCACCTCGTTCATCTGCCAGCCGAAGCCGTTGGCCGGGCCGTACTTGTCGATCAGCGTGCGCGGCGCGGCTTCCACCGTGCTGTGGCAGGCCAGGCAGGCGGCGTTGGTGATGCGCAGCGGTCGCGCGATGTACAGCGCCCGTCCGGTGCCCGACTCGCGCTCGCCGACGAACTCCTTCTGCTCGGCCTGGGTGCGGAAGCGGTTCACGATGTCGGCTTCCCAGTCGACCGCCCGGTCGCGCGGGTTGGTCGGGTTCAGCGTGGCTTCCTTGTAGGTGTAGTCGGGGAAGGTCTTGGACAGCGTGGCCAGCACTTCGGTGGCGGAATAGGCGGGGACCGTCTGCGGCAGGAAGGTGTACTTCATCTGCGTTTCCAGCAGCGGGCGGATCTGGTCGTTGGTGTAGGCGCGGATCGCGACCGCCTTTTCCATCGTCAGGCGCGCGTGGTTCAGCACCTCCTCCTTGGCATTGCGTTGCAGCAGGTCGTAGGAAATCTTGCCCGCGCCGAGCACGCCGGCGACGAAGACAACCAGGAAGATCAGGTTGAACTTGAATAGAAGGCGCATGAGGTACTCCGGTCCTTGACTGTGGGCCTGTTCAAAGACCCTGGTCCGCTGTGTTGCGGCTCGACGTGCAACGGTTCACTGGGTTTTGTCCCGCGCGGCGTCCCTGGCTTCCTTGGCGGCTGCCGCGGCGGCGGCGGCAGCTGCGGCAGCCTTGGCCCGTGCAGCTGCGATCGCCGCCTCCCGCTGGCGGCGACGCTCGGCCTCTTCGGCCAGGCGGCGCGCATAGCCTTCCGGGTCCGCAAACTGCTCCCATTCGGGGTGCTGCGCCAGGTCGGCCTTGGCCCCTGCCCTGAAAGCCGGGTCGGCGACAGCGCGCGCCTTCCACAACGGCAGCAGCGGAAGCCGCAGCCCCGGCTCGGTACGCAGCCATGGGGCCACGTCGGCATAGGCGATCTCGCCGAGCGCCTTGGGCGGCACGTTGCGCTTGGCGAACTGCTCGCCGCGCGACGGCAACTTGTCGCGGAACTGGCGCGGCACCTTGCCCAGGAACTCCGGCGTGGCGCGCGATCCGACCGTCGGCGCCGCGCCTTCACGCCGTTGCGCGAAGTCGCCGCTGGCCAGTTGCGCGCTCGTCTGCGGTCCGTCGCGCAGGGTCAGCTTGGCGGCACCGCCTTCCAGGAACACCTCGTATTGCGTGCCTTTGGTGTAGACGACGGTGGTGGCGGCCTGCGCTGCCAGCTCGAAGGCGGGGCTGGTGTAGCTAAAGGGCGCGGTGGCAGTGGTCTTGAGCCAGCCCTCCAGCAGATACAGCGGCGGCGCCGTCATGCCCTTGCCGACGCGCGGCCGCAGCATCAGCCGCGTGGACTCGCCAATGCCGACCAGCACACCCCCCGGCAGCTCGATCTGGGCAAATCCGCCCGGTGCCGTCTCGATGACGTCCTGCTCGTTGAGTTGCACGCCCTCGGCCAGCGTATAGCGCGTGGTCTGGCGGACCAGCGTGGCGCCGCCCTCGACGATGCCGACGAAACTCGTGCCTTGCGCCCACGGCAAGGTCGCGCCACTCGTTTGCGCAAGAGCCAGGGACGGCGCGAACAGGTTCGCGACGCACAGCAGCAGGAACCCGGACAAGTTCTTCGTGAGCCGCAAGACAGAACTCCGCTGGCATCAACAATTGATTGAATCTGGTTGTAAACCAAATTGACTATTGTCAATATTAGCGAAGTCCCCTGTGCCGTGTTCGTGTCTTACGGCCAGGAACGGGTCACCTGGAAGGCATATTGCTTGGGGGGAAAGCCGCGAACATCTTGTCGAGCGAGGTCTGCAGCAAGGCCGGCAGCTTGTCGGGATTGTCGGGCAGCGTGCCGGTGGCGCTGCCTCGCCAGACCGCTCGCTTGGTCTTCGCATCGAACATGTCGACCACCAGCGTCCCGACCTCGTAGGTGTCCACCGTCGTGGTCGCCGCCATGGGCACCGGCGGGCCGAAGCCGCCAAAACCGAGTCCGTAGCCGACGCCGTTGTAGTAGGTCTGGAAGGACTCCTTCTCCTGGGTGGAAACCTGCGCCGCCACGCGGACATCGCCGTTGTCGGTGAGCTTCCAGCCCTTGGCCTGCAGCCTGGCGTCGATGCCCTCGACGATGCGCTGTTGTGTCAGGGTCGGACCCTGCGTCGGCCTTGGGAGCCAGGTGTAGGTCTTGTAGGTCGAGAAATTGGCGGCGCGATCGAAGTCGGTCTTGACGGTCGGCGCCGCAACGCAGGCCGCCAGGGCGCCCGCAAGGGCAAGGATGGTGAAACGCTGGATCACTGGGTTCCTTTTTTCAAGAGGTTTGTGCGCGCATGGCACGCGAGCGGTCGTGCTGGAGCGCCGAGGTGCACGGACGGCCTGTCGCCTCCGTCGTGGCGACAGAGGGCGAGACCGGGCGGCGAGCCCGTGCGGCTGGCATCTTCATTCGATTCTCCCCTGGTGCGCAAGGCCGGGTGCCCCGCGAAATGAGCGGTAGCGTAACTCTGAAGTCCGCTATCGTTCGCCCCATTTGACGGCAAACTCGCCTGTTCAGGGACCGGATCTTGACGCTTCACCACATCGACTTGCTGACGTTGGCCGCTTGGTATGCCGGCCTCGGCGCCGCCGTTGTATCCGGTCACACACATCGCGGTGCTTGCTGCCGGCCGAGCGCTGGAATCCCCTCCCCTGTCCTCCGTCCTTCCATCATTCAAAAGGAAAGCTGTCACTCATGTTCCGTACCCTGCTGAAGTCCAAGATCCATCGCGTTGCCGTCACCGATTGCGAACTCCATTACGAGGGTTCCTGCGCCATCGATGAAGACCTGCTGGATGCGGCCAACCTGTCCGAGAACGAACAGGTGCACATCTGGAACATCAACAACGGCGAGCGCTTCGTGACCTATGCGATCCGGGGTGAGCGCGGCACCGGCATCATCTCGGTGAACGGTTCCGCCGCGCGCAAGGCCTCGGTCGGCGACCTGATCATCATTGCCGCCTTCGGCCTGGTGCAGGAAGACCAGGTGGCCGCGCACAAGCCGAAGCTTGTGTTCGTCGACAGCGCCAATCGCATCAAGGAAGAGCGCGCCCACATCCCGGTGCAGGCCGCGTCCGGCGAGCCCGTGGTGGCCTGATGCGTCCCTCCATCCCGAACGCAAAGTCATGACGACCGTCACCGCTTCCGAAGCGGCCAGCCCCTACGGCTCCTTGCCGGCCACCTCGCTGCCATCCCAGCGCAAGCCATTGAGCCTGCCGCGCCTGGCGCAGATGCATGCGCAGGGCGAGAAGATCAGCATGCTCACTGCCTATGACGCGACCTTCGCCGCGATGGCCGATGCGGCGGGCGTCGATTGCCTGCTGGTGGGCGATTCGCTCGGCATGGTCTGCCAGGGACTGCCCAGCACCGTGGGCGTCACGCTCGACACCATGCGCTATCACACCGAAAGCGTCGCGCGCGGCCTGCACCGGGTGCAAGGCACGGCGTGGCTGATCGCCGACCTGCCCTTCGGCAGCTACCAGGAGTCGCGCGAGCAAGCGCTGCGCAGCGCCACCGTGCTGATGCAAGCGGGCGCGCACATGGTCAAGCTGGAAGGCGGCGGCTGGACCACGGAAACGGTCCGCTTCCTGGTGGAGCGCGGCATCCCGGTCTGCGCGCACCTGGGCCTCACGCCGCAGACGGTGCATGCGCTCGGCGGCTATCGCGTGCAGGGCCGGGACGACGCGGCGGCGTCGGTGCTGCGCCAGCACGCGCTGGACTTGCAGGGCGCCGGCGCGGCGATGCTGGTGCTGGAAATGGTGCCCGCGGCGCTCGCCGCATCGCTCACGCAGGAGCTGACAGGTTGCGCCACCATCGGCATCGGCGCCGGACGTTCGACCGCCGGACAGGTGCTGGTGCTGCACGACATGCTGGGGATCAACCTCGGCAAGATGCCGAAGTTCGTTCGCAACTTCACGGCCGATGGCGGCGGCATCGCGCAAGCGCTGCAAGCCTATGTGCGCGCCGTGAAGGATGGCAGCTTTCCCGACGACCGGCTTCACGCATGGTGAGCCATCCACCCGTTTCAATTCCCGCAAGAGCACACCATGCACATCGCCCACACCATTGAAGACCTGCGCGAACACCTCGCCGCCTACCAACGCCCCGCCTTTGTCCCGACCATGGGCAACCTGCACGAGGGCCACCTGAACCTGGTCCACAAGGCCAGGCCACTCGGCGATGTCACGGTCGCCAGCATCTTCGTCAACCGCCTTCAGTTCCTGCCACACGAGGACTTCGACACCTACCCACGCACCTGGGAGAGCGACTGCGAGAAGCTGCGCGCCGCCGGCTGCAACGTGCTGTTCGCGCCCGACGAGAAGGCGCTCTACCCCGAGACGCAGACTTTCAAGGTGCATCCCGACCCGGCGCTGGGCGACATCTTGGAAGGCCATTTCCGCCCTGGCTTCTTCGTGGGTGTCAGCACCGTGGTGATGAAGCTGTTCGCGTGCGTGCAGCCGCGCATCGCCGTGTTCGGCAAGAAGGACTACCAGCAACTCATGGTGGTCCGGCACATGGTGCGGCAGTTCGCGCTGCCGATCGAGATCGTGGGCGTGGAGACGACACGCGCCGACGACGGCCTCGCCCTGTCTTCGCGCAACGGCTATCTCAGCGAGGCCGAGCGTGCGGAGGCGGTGCAACTCTCGAAGGCGCTGCGTGCGATGGCCGAGGCCGTGCGATCGGGGGACAGCGATTTCGCGGCCATCGAGGCGCGCGGGATGGCGGCATTGCGCGAGCGCGGCTGGCAGCCGGATTACTTGGTGCTGCGACGCCGGACCGACCTGCAGGCGCCCGCGCAGGGGGAGCCGCTGGTGGCGCTGGCGGCAGCGCGACTGGGCGGCACGCGGCTGATCGACAACCTTGAGATCGACGGTTGACTCGACCGGGGCCTTCGACCGAACGCAGTCAATCCTCTCGACGAGGTGATCGGTTGGGATGAGCAGGCATCCGCCAGCCGCCTCTCGGAGCCCTCTATCGCAGCATGGCGAGCACTCCCTCCGGAGTCTTCGGCATGTCATACACCCAGGCTGGGCTCCCAAATCGGTCTTTGATGGGCCGCCATTGGGCTCGATCTGGGGCGATCTTCAGGCCTCCAATCTTCAGGTAAAAATGTTCCAACGAGGTGGACCTCCTGGCGAGCCCCATCTCATCTCCCGAAAATTCTTTTTTTCCAACCTGAACCCAAAACACCATTTGCATTCCTGCCAGATCTACAAACGAATTCACGCTCTCGTGCCGGCGCCAGCTGGCCTTGGCGTACTTGAATACATCTGTCCTAATTCCTAATTTCTTGTTCGGAAGATCAACGCGGAGGCGGATCGATCTTGGTATGTCTTTTTCAGACACCCAGTTCGAGTCGTACCTCATGAGAAGCACTCCATTGGCTTCATTAGCCCCATACTCGTCGACTATCGGTGTCCCGTTGAAGAATTCGATGTCGGCCCTAAGTCGTCCGAGCACCTCCGTCGCGACAGCGCCATTTCGATCCATGGTCGGGAACAGAGGAGAGAAGGTCGGAATCGAGATCGCGTATTCCCGACCGCAGACCAAGCCCGACGCAGACGTGTTGTCCGGCATCTCCAAATCAATCTTGAGGGGATTGTCAGTGAGGTCATAGCAATCGCCTCGCACGAGCGCCGACTTGTACTCACTTTCGATCCAGCCAATGTATTCAGCAAGACCGCGAATGCTTCCATCCAAATTGATCACCGCATATAGCTCGGCATCCTCCAAGGGCGTCATGTGACGCCGGTCCGACTCGGCGGCCTGCCTTTTAATGACTCTCTCCATTTCGGCGACGCTCGGGTTTTTTGCCAAATTTAATGCCACCATAGCAACGACAAAGAGCGCCATCACAATAGATGCGGCCAGGAGAAAGGCCCACTTTGTTCGGTTGTTATGCGTCCATTTAGCTGGACTGATCTGAGTCGGCATTGGCTCACCAATAATTGCCTTGAATACGGCTGGTCGATCCTCCTCTCGAACAAGCGGAAGAGCCTTGAGCAATTTGGTAGTGGCTACCAATTTTGCGCCGGCAAACAGAAAAATGATGGCGGCTATCGTATAGGCGGCCAATGCATAAGGGCTGGCAGCTGCCTCGGGAATTGCTTTAAGAAACGAAGACATGGCGTTCATCGTCGATCCCTCGCGGCCGACCGGCCGGCACGCCAGTATGCCTTCCCTGGTGTGACCTGGTCCAGCACCGTGGAAGGGAAAGCTTCGCAAACGATTGCGTGCGCAAATGACCGGATATCGACTGAATAACGTTTATATCTTTGGACGCAAGATTTAGTTCAGGCACGCGGCGCAGGCGGGCGGCTACCGCCTCTGTGGGACGCACTCTCCACAGCCTGCAGCACCGGCACCACCGTCAATAGCCGACGCGTGAGCCAATAGAGGCGCGACGCATCGACAGGGTTCGGCAGCCTCAGGACGTCGATCAACCGTTGTGGCAGCGGCCCCAGGGGGAACGCAGCCAGCGGTTCAAGCACCGCCACCAGTTCCGCTCGCACATGCTCGTCCACGAGGTCGCGCGCATCGAGACAGCGCCAGATGGTCCGGATGGCGTGTTCGCACAGTTCGGCATCCGAGGGTGGCGCCATCGCGCCAGGCGGGCCGAATGAAGCCGGCGGCATCGAGGGCATGCCGCGTGCGCCGGCAGGGTCGGGGCTTCCGGGTGAAGGCATGGTGGTCCTCCTTCCTGCCGGCCACGATACGCCGCTCAGGTTCGCACGGCAATCACTTGAACTGATCGGCCGTGACGCCCAGCTTGCGCAACTTGTCGAACAGCGTTTGCCGCGGCACTGAAAGCGCAGACGCCGTGGCCGACTGGTCGCCATGGTGTTTGCGCAGCGCCTCCACGATGACGGCGCGCTCGAAGGATTCGACCTGTTGCGGCAAGCCCTGCGGCAGGCTCGCATCGGCACCGTGCTGCTGCGTCAGCCGCCCTTCTCCCCCTTCTCCCAGCAGCCCGAGCACGAAGCGGTCCGCCACGTTGCGCAACTCCCGCACGTTGCCGGGCCAGGCATAGGCCATCAGGTCGGCCAACTGGGCGCTGCTCAACAGGGGCGCAACCCGCTCGAAGCGGCTGGCCGCCAGCAAGGTGAAGTGCTCGAACAGCAGCGGAATGTCCTCCCGGCGCTCGCGCAGCGGCGGCAGTTCGATGAAGGCCACGCCGATGCGGTAGTACAGGTCGGCCCTGAACTTCTGCCTGTCGCTGAGTTCCTTCAAGTCGTCCTTGCTCGCCGCCACCACGCGGCAGTCGAATGGGATGGTCTTGTTGGAGCCGATGCGTTCGACGGTGCGCTCCTGCAGCGCCCGCAGCAGCTTGATCTGCACGGCCATCGGCATGCTCTCGATCTCGTCGAGGAACAACGTACCGCCGTTGGCATATTCGAACTTGCCGACCCGCACCTTGCTGGCGCTGGTGAAAGCGCCGGGCTCGTGGCCGAAGAGTTCGCTCTCCGCCAGGGATTCGGGCAGGCCGCCGCAATTGAGCGGCACGAAATGCTGGCGCCGGCGCTTGCTGTAGTCGTGCAGGCAACGCGCAACCAGTTCCTTGCCGGTGCCGGTCTCGCCGTAGATCAGCACGTCCGCCGAAGTCTCGGCCAGCGTCATCACGGTCCGCCGCACCTGCTGCATCTGCGCCGAGCGGCCGATCAGCACGGACTGGATGCCGTTCCAGTTGTCCAGCGCCTCGCGCAGCGCGCGCACCTGCAGCGTCAGTTGCCGGCGCTCGATGGCGTGTCGCACGATCGCGACCAGGCGCTCGGTGGTGAAGGGCTTCTCGATGAAGTCGTAGGCACCATCGCGCATGGCTTCCACCGCCATCGCGATATGGCCGTGGCCGGTCATCAGGATGACGGGCAGTTCGGGGTCGGCCGCGTGCAGTTCATGCAGCCATTCAGTGCCGGTGATGCCGGGCAAGCGCACGTCGCAGACCACGATGGCCGGGACGCCGGGACCGACGTGGGCCCGCGCACGCTCGACGCTGCCAAAGGACTCGACGTCCAGGCCGGCCAGGTTCAGCACCTGGGTCGTGCTGATGCGCACGTCCTCGTCGTCCTCAACCAGCAGCACGCGGATCGCTGGGGCATTGCTCACGGTTCACCCTGGAAAAAACAGTTGGATGCGCCCGAGTGTGCCGTGATCGGCGTGCCATGCAAGGCGCGAGAACGCCGCGGGCTCATGCCCGCAAGGCCGAGCAACGCTGCATGGCGCGTCGAGCGCGGCGCAATCGGGTGCATAGCGCTCTCACCCTAGCGGCGAATGCGATAGAAGGCAGAAGTGTCAAAGTCCATGATGCTTGTCCAATGGTTCAGCGCGGTCAACTGCTTTTTCCAGGGTCACTCACTCCTGTGGTTGGGACTGTCAGGCTTGCTCGCGGGCAAGTCGATGGCGAAGCATGCACCACCCGCCTCCAGGTTGCTGGCGCGCAGGGTGCCACCCATGGCCCGCACCAATTGTGCAGAGATCACCAGCCCCAGGCCCAGTCCCGCGCCCGCCGGCTTGCTGGTGACGAAGGGCTCGAACAGGTGCGCCAGGATGTCGGGCCGGATGCCGGGGCCGGTGTCGCTCACCTCCAGCAGCACGCGATCGCCCTGCGTCCGGGCCTGCAGGCGCAGGGTGCGACGCGGCGCCTTGTGCATCGCGTCGATGGCGTTGCGCATCAGGTTGACGAGCACGCTGCCGAGCGCGGCCTCGTCCGCCATGACGGCCAGCGTGGCCGGTTGCATGTCGACTTCGACCGCAATGCCCTGGTCCATCAGGGCGTCGGCCACCATGCCCTGCGCATCGTCGATGCAGTGCGCGAGGACCAGCGGCACCACCGGCAACTCGCTCTTGTGCGCGAAGGTCTTGAGTTGCGAGGTCAGGCGCGCGAGCCGGTCGACCATGCCGCGAATGCGCCGCAGGTTACCGCGCACGTCGTCGAAGCTGTTCTTGTCGAGCAGGATCGCGGCACTTTCGGACAAGGCGCGCATGGCCGTGAGGGGCTGGTTCAGCTCGTGCGCCAGCCCGGCCGACATCTGGCCCAGCGCGGCCATCTTGCCGGTTTGCACCAGTTCGTCCTGCGCGGCGCGCAGTTGCGCAGTGCGTGCCACCACCGTGGACTCGAGGCTGTCGTGCGCCGCCTGCAGCGCCGCCTGGTTCGCCAGCCTGTGCCGCATCGCGCGACGCCGCTGCAGCAGCGCGATCGTCACCAGCAACAGCACCGCCATGGCCAGGCTGGCGGTGATTGCCGCGTTGCGGGCCGCCACGCGCAAGGGCGCCATGTCGTCGAACACCATGAGCCGCCAGGGTGCGTCGCGCAACGCACGCTCCGACACGAGCTGGTCCTTGCCGTTGAGCGATATCAACTGCACGTCGGGCGCCAGGACTTCATTCGACGTCCAGCGCAACGGATCCAGGCTGCCCTGGCCGTACGGCCGGAAGCGCTGCACATCGGCGCGCTGCTGCTCGTCCAGGGGCCGCAAGGGGCGGAACTTCAAGTCTGCGCGCGTCGAGAGGATGACCACCCCGCGCTGGTCGACCACCGCCACGTCGCCAGGCAGCTTGCGCCATGCGCTCTCTGCGTCCTCGAGGTTGACCTTGACGGCCACCACGCCGCGAGACGGCGGTTCGCGCCGCAGCGCGTAGGAAAGATAGTAGCCCGGCCGCTTGCTGGTGACGCCCACGCCATAGAAGCGCCCCCTGCCCTGGCCCAGCGCGTCGATGACATAGGGGCGAAAAGAAAAGTCCTGGCCGACGGTGGTCCCGGGCTTGTCCCAGTCCGATGCGGCCAGCGAGGTGCCCGTGTCGTCAAGCACGTAGAGCATCTCGGCGCCCACGGTGGCATTGACGCCCGCAAGATAGCGGTTGGCCATGTCGCGCAGGCCGACATCGGCCGGTGTGCCGAGCAGCGCGGGAACGATGGGCGTCATCTCCAGCAGCGCGGGCAGGTAGTCGAAGCGGGCTAGTTCGGCATCCAGCCCGGTCGCCAGCATTTCAAGCCGGTGGGCTGCCGCATCGCGCACACGGGACAGGCCGGCTTGCAGGGCGAGCTGATGCCCAGCGAAGGCGGCCCCAGCCACCAGCGCCAGCGCGCCGCACCAGCGCCAGAAGGCCAGCCAAAGGCGCCGGTTGCTGGTGGTTGGGTCGAGGCGCCGGACCGGCTCCCTGGGCTTCATCGGAGCTTTATTGCACAAGCCCGTGCCGTGCGCATCGGTGGCAGCCCCCGGTCGCTCTCATGGTCAACGCGTCACACCCACGGGCATGTGCGTCTCGGTCGCGTCGAGCACCATCTCCGGCTCGTCCGCTTCGGCCGATGTCTCGCCGTTGAGCTGCTGCGTCATGCGCTGCGTGTCGAGGTCGCCGGTCCACTTGGCGACGACCAGTGTGGCCACGCCGTTGCCGATCAGGTTGGTCAGCGCACGCGCTTCGGACATGAAGCGGTCGATGCCCAGGATCAGCGCGAGGCCGGCCACTGGCACATGGCCCACGGCGGACAGGGTCGCGGCCAGCACGATGAAGCCGCTGCCGGTCACGCCTGCGGCGCCCTTGGAGGTCAGCAGCAGCACGGCCAGCAGCGTCAGTTGCTGGGTCCAGGTCATGTCGGTGTTGGTGGCTTGCGCGATGAACACGGCCGCCATCGTCAGGTAGATCGAAGTGCCGTCGAGGTTGAACGAATAGCCCGTGGGAACGACCAGGCCGACGACCGACTTGCGCGCGCCGAGGTTCTCCAGCTTGGCCATCATGCGCGGCAGCACCGATTCGCTCGACGAGGTGCCCAGCACGATCAGCAGTTCTTCCTTGATGTAGCGGATGAACTTCCAGATCGAGAAGCCGTGCGCCCTGGCGATGCCACCCAGCACCACGAAGATGAACAACAGGCAGGTCGCATAGAAGGTCGCCATCAGCTGGCCGAGTTGCAGCAGCGAACCCACGCCGTACTTGCCGATGGTGAAGGCCATCGCGCCGAAGGCACCGATGGGCGCGACCTTCATGATGTAGCCGACGATGCTGAACAGCACGTGCGAGCCCTTCTCGATCACGTCGAACACCAGCGTGCCGCGGCCGCCGAACTTGTGCAGCGCGAAGCCGAACATCACCGCGATCAGCAGCACCTGCAGGATCTCGCCCTTGGCGAAGGCATCGACCACGGTGTTGGGGATGACGTTGAGCAGGAAGTCGGTCGTGCTCTGCATCTTGCCCGGGCCGGTGTAGGCCGCGATGCCCTTGGTGTCGAGCTGGCTCACATCGACGTTCATGCCGGCCCCGGGCCGCACGATGTTGATGATGATCAGGCCGACGACCAGCGCCACGGAACTCACGATCTCGAAGTACAGCAGCGCCAGGCCGCCGGTCTTGCCGACCTTCTTCATGTCCTCCATGCCGGCGATGCCGACCACCACGGTGCAGAAGATGATCGGCGCGATGATCATCTTGATGAGCTTGATGAAGCCATCGCCGAGCGGCTTCATCGCCGCGCCGGTCTCGGGCCAGAAGTGCCCGAGCAGCACGCCGATGACGATCGCCGTGATGACCTGGAAGTACAGGGATTTGTAGATGGGTTGCTTGGACATTGACTGAGGGGTCACGTAGGTCTCCTGGGAATGGTTGTGGCGTCGGCGGCTTATTGACGACTGCCGGATGCTCAGCAATCGACGTGCCACGGCAAAACGAGACAGCAATGCGCGCCAAGTGATTGATTCGATTGGGTTTTGTCGAGGAGCTTGCGGAGGCGGCTGCCGAGCTTCCGACAGGAGCGCCGCCGGGCCGTCCGATTTGCCGGCACGATGACCTGGGGCAAACCCTGAGCGTCACAATGCGCCCCGTGGAACTCAACCAACTGCGCTCATTCCTTTCCGTCGCACGCACGGGCCAACTGGTGCGGGCCTCCGAGCAACTTCACCTGACCCAATCGGCGCTATCGAAGCAGATCAAGGGCCTGGAAGACGAACTGGGCGTGCTGCTCTTTTCGCGAACGCCTGCTGGCATGGTGCTGAGCGGCGCGGGCCGGCGCCTGCTTCCGCTGGCGGCGAAGACGGTCGAATCGGCTCAGGAGTTGAGTGCGCTGGCCAAGTCGATGCGGGGCACAGTGTCCGGCGCGTTGAAGCTGGGCACGATCATCGACCCCGAGTCGATCCGGCTCGGCCCCTTGCTCTCGACGCTGCTGGAACTCTATCCCCATGTGGATGTGTCGCTGCTCCACGGCATCTCCGGCGGCGTGGTGCAGATGCTGCGGGAAAAGCAGGTGGACGTGTGCTTCTACCTCGGCACGTTGAAGGACCCGGAGATCGCCGTGCGTCAACTGGCGCTGGAGCACTACGTCGTTGTCGGGCCCGCGGCCTGGGAGGCTCAGTTGCGTGATGCGGACTGGCCGGCCCTCGCGGCGATGCCCTGGCTGGCCACGCCGGCCGGAAGCTCGCAGCACGGGCTGGTCGACCAGATGTTCGCCGAGCGAGGTCTTGCCTGCCACACCGTGGTGGAGGCCGACCAGGAGGCTTCGATGATCGAACTGGTCCAGACCGGCGTGGCGTTGGGGCTCATGCGCGAGCGCATTGCGGCACCGGCGCTGCGCAATGGACAGGCGGTGGTCTGGCCGGGGGTTCGGTTGCCCTGCCCCTTGTCGCTGCTGTACTTGCGCTCGAATGAGGACTCGATGACCTTGCAGGCCTTGCTGGCGGTGGCGCAGCTCGTGTGGCCGGCGGAGGGTGAACTCGCTCCTTAGCTCACCACGTTTCGAATGAAGCGCGTGGCCGCGCCATCCATCGCCAGGTAGGCATAGGGCTGCGCGCTGCTGTAGATGGCGAAATCCCCGGCGCCGACAGTCCTGGCGCCCTCCTCCAGCGTGATCTGCAAGCGGCCTTCGATCACGTAGACCATTTCCTGCCAGCCTTCCGGATCGGGTTCCGCGTCATAGCGCTCGCCCGCCGCCAGCGACCAGAGCCACAACTGCACGTCGTGCCGCGCCGACGCGCTGCCCAGCAGCGTGGCATGACTACCGGGATGTGCGCCGCGCCAGGCCACGGCTTCGATCCGCTGGGGCTTGCTCAAGGGGTCACTCACGATCTCGACGAAGGTGACGTCCAGCGCCATCGCAAGGCGATCGAGGCTGGAAAGGCTGATGTTGGTGTCGCCGCCTTCGAGGTTGACCAGCATGCGCCGGCTCAGTCCGGCTGCGTGCGCCAGCGTCGCCTGGCTCAGGCCGGCCGCCAGGCGAAGCCGGCGGACATTGGACGCGACGTGGGCCAGGACATCGTCGCGCTCGGGGTTGCGCACTATATTGCTCATGGATAGAATGTGCAGTTTACTGCGCACAGCATAACGTCAGGGAGTCCCCCATGAACAACATCTCGGCCGCCGCGACCCGGCCGACCTCGGTCTTTTCGCTCTCACGCCAGGAACTGGCGCTCATCGCGGTCACCTTCGTCTGGGGTGGGACCTTCCTGACGGTCCACATCGCCATGGGTTACGCGGGCCCGCTTTTCTTCGTCGGCCTGCGCTTTGTCGTCGCCGGACTGTTCGCTTTGTTGCTCTGCGGACGACGCATGGCGGGCCTCACCCGGCTCGAGCTTGGCGCGGGCGCCGCCATCGGCGTGAGCATCGTCGTGGGCTACGCGCTGCAGAGCTACGGCATGCAGACCATCACAAGCAGCAAGTCCGCCTTCATCACCGCGATGTACGTGCCGATGGTGCCGATGGTGTTGTGGCTGGTGCTGCGCCGCCCCCCTCACTTCATGAGCTGGATTGGCGTGGCCTGCGCGTTCATCGGCCTGGTGCTTCTGGCCGGTCCGGAGTCCGGGAAGATTTCGCTCCACGGCGGCGAGATGGCGACGCTGGTCGGGACGATCGCGATTGCCGCCGAGATCATCCTGATCGGGCACTTCGCAACGCGCGTCGACAGCCAGCGCGTGACCGTGGTGCAACTGCTGGTGGCAGGCGTGGTGTCGTTGCTGTTGATGCCGGTCGCGGGCGAGCCGCTGCCCGCCTTCAACTGGGTCTGGGTCGCGTGCGGCGTGGGGCTGGGGCTGGCGAGCGCGCTCATCCAACTCACGATGAACTGGGCCCAGAAGTCCGTGTCCCCGACCCGCGCGACGGTCATCTATGCGGGCGAACCGGTTTGGGCCGGCCTGGTCGGCCGGCTGGCCGGGGACCGCTTGCCGGCGCTGGCGCTGCTGGGCGGTGCCTTCATCGTCATCGGGGTGATCGTGAGTGAGATGCGGCCCGGGAAGGCTGGCGGTGCGGTCAAGACCTGATCCAGGCCAGCGTATGAAAGCTTCCGGAGGAGATGAGGCGCAGTTGAGCGTACGCGGACCGGGCTTGAGGCAAGAGCCCGGGAAAGATGGCATCGTCGCCGCGCTGCGTGAGTTCGTGGGTCGCCTGCCGGCGGATTTCAAACTCGACAGGGACGATGCCCACGCACGCGGGAACGATCTCGGACCCGCAAGTACGACCTGATGCGTTGAAGCGCCACGCGCAGCGGAATCGCCCAGTTGTCGCGATGCCTCAGTTGCGCGCCAACGCCCGCAATGCGGCGAGCCGCCTGCGCGTGCCGGGGTGCGTCGCGGTGTCGCTGCGCCAGCCGAGGTCCATGAAGGCTGCAACCACATGCTGGTCCGACAGGCCCAGGGCGCGCAAGGTGCTCAGGGCAAAGGCGTCGGCCTCGAATTCCTGCCGATAGGCCAGCGCCGATGCATCGCGGCCCAGCCGATCCGCGATGGCGTCGGTCTGGTGCTGCACGACGGCGCCCGGCACCCATTTCACGTACAACTGGCCCACCTGCGCCCAATGGTCGAGCACTACATGTCCCAGTTCATGCGCGAGGATGAAGATGCGTTCGCCTTCCGGCAGGTCAGCCAGGGCGACATTGGCCACCACGATGCGGCCTTGCAGCGTCTCGCCTACGATCTCGCCACGCACCACGCGCAGTTCGACTTTCGAGAGTGCCGGACTGCGCAGGCCATGCACGAGCTTGTCGAAGGACTCGCGCACTGCCAGGGCGCGCGGGCTCGTGGCATCGGCCAATGTCATCGCATCGAGTTGCTTCTGTTGCGAAACCTGCAGCACTCTGACGATTTCCGGCGTGGCGCGCGTGTCCTCGCAGCGGGCGGCGCCGCAGGCCAAAACCATCCACATCATCAGCAACCAGCGCATGAGCACCTCCGCAGCGCTCCTGTCGCGGGCGCCTTTTGCTGCACCGCAACAAACATGCCAGCGGCTGAGCGGTTTTAGGCCAGGAAGGTCGTATTCGCAAGTGAACGCGGCCGTTCACCTGTCGCAAAAAGGGATGCTGCCGTTGCAGCCATCACGCCTCGAGAGCACCGGCTTGCAAGGCCGCAACGTCGCCCGAGACGATGGCTGCGAGCTTCCGGGTGACCTTCTCGATGGGCCAGTCCCACCATGCGATGCCTTGCAGGATCTCGACCTTCTTTTCCATCTCCCCTGCTCGGGATGGAAATCAAGAACTTCGTGCTTCATCGGGCCGGATCCGCGGGCTCAGTCTCCGGTTGTGATGTGCAGTGATTTCAGGGCTTCAATGTCGGAATCGCTGTAGCCGACCTCCTTGAGCAGCGCGTTCGTGTGCTCGCCGATCAATGGCGGCTGCAGGCGGATGCCCGGCCGCTCGCCGCCGATCGTGAAGGGCATCAGCGGCACCTTCGAGATGCTGCCGTCGTTCATGCGAATCGGCGCGAGGCCCCCGGTCGCGCTGAGGTGCGGGTCGTCGAAGAGGTCCTGCGGGCGGCTGATCGGCGCGAAGGGCAATTCGTTCCGCTCGAACACGGCGCTGAGTTCGGCGGCGCTGCGATCGGCGAGGTGCGAGCGCAGGATCGGCAGCAGCCAGTCGCGCGCTTTCACGCGGTCGTTGTTGGTCTTGAGGCGCGGGTCGGCCAGCATCTCCTCCAGTCCGAAGGCCTTGCAGAAGATGGTCCACTGCTTGTCGCTGACCGCTGCGAGGAAGATCTGCTCGCCGTCCTTCACGGTGAAGACGTCGTACACCGCCCAGGCGGAGATGCGGCTGGGCATCGGGTCGGCAGCCCTGCCGGTGGCGGCGAACTGCATCATGTGCTGAGCGACCAGGAAGATGTTGTTCTCGAACAGCGCCGACTGCACTTCGCAGCCTTCGCCAGTGAGGTCTCGTTGCCGCAACGCGGCCATCGCACCGATGGCGCCGAACATGCCGCCCATGATGTCGTTGACGCTGGTGCCGGCGCGTAGCGGGTCGCCCGAGCGGCCGGTCATGTAGGCCAGGCCGCCCATCATCTGAACGACTTCATCCAGGGCTGTGCGATGGTCGTAGGGGCCGGGCAGGAAGCCCTTGTGGCTGACGTAGATGAGGCGCGGGTTGAGCTTCTTCAGGCTGTCGTAGTCCAGGCCCAGCTTCTTCATCGTGCCGGGCTTGAAGTTCTCGCTGACGATGTCGGCGGTGGCGATCAGACGCAGCGCGGCTTCGACGCCTTCCGGCCGCTTGAGGTCGAGCGCGATGCTCTTCTTGTTGCGGTTGAAGGTCGGGAAGAATCCTGCCCCGGAGCCGAGCAGGCGGCGCGTGTTGTCGCCTTCGACCGGCTCGACCTTGATGACTTCCGCGCCCAGGTCGCCCAGCAGCATGCCGCAGGTCGGCCCCATGACCATGTGGGTGAATTCGATGACGCGGATGCCCGCGTAGGGCAAGGGTTTCTGTGCTTCAGACATTGGATGCTGTTCCTTGTTGCTTGAATCCCTTCGGCACGCCGGCTTCGGGCGTCATGCCGTAGACCGGTTCTCCGGGCAGGCCGGCGATCAATGGTGCGCGGGCTGCCATCAGTCGGTCGAGGGCGATGCCGGTGCGAACGCCCATCGCCTCGAACATGAAGACCAGGTCCTCGGTGACGACATTGCCGGACGCGCCGGGTGCGTAGGGGCAGCCACCGAGACCGCCGAGCGACGAATCGAATGTGCGCACGCCTTCTTCGTACGCGGCAAGGCAGTTGGCCAGGCCGAGTCCGCGCGTGTTGTGCATATGGGCCGCGCCGGCGTGCTCGCCGAGTTCCGCGCGAAGGCGCTTGAACAGGCGACGGACCTGCGCGGGATTCGCATAGCCGACGGTGTCGGAGAGTCCCGATTCGTCCGCACCTGCTGCGACGCATTGCACGGCCAGCGCGATGACTTCATCCTCGGGCACGTCGCCTTGCAGCGTGCAACCGAAAGCGGTCGAGATGCCGGCTTCCAACTTGACGTGCGGGGCCATCGCACGGCGCAGGTCCGAGATGGCACGCACCTCTTCAACCATTTCCTCGCGCGTCTTGCGTACATTGGCGAGCGAATGCGCTGCGCTGGCGGAGACCGGCATCGTCAGCTTGTGGACACCCGCCGCCAACGCAGCCTCGGCGCCGCGCCGGTTGGGCACCAGCGCCATCACGGTCAGGCCGGGCAAGGTGATCGCGTGGCGCACCACCTCGGCGGCATCGGCCATCTGCGGCAGCAACCTGGCCGGCACGAACGAGGCCACTTCGATCTCGCGCACGCCAGCTGCATAAAGCGCGTCGATCCAGCGCAGCTTGTGCAATGTCGGCATCGTGGCCTTGACCGATTGCAGGCCGTCGCGCGGGCCGACCTCGCTGATCAGCACATCGGGGGATGTCATCTCTTCTTGTCTCCTTGGCTTGATTGTTCTATCTTATAGAACTATATTCCGTCAAACGCATTGAATCGACGAATCGCCAGACTGTCAAGGAGACTCCATGCCACGCAAGCCCCAGACCGAATCTGTCTCCGACCTGAACGCCGCACCCGGCGGCGCCGCCGCGGTCGATCGTGCGTTGAGCCTCCTCGCAGCTTTCCAGCCAGGTGACGACGCCTTGTCACTCGGCGATTTTGCTGCGCGCACGCAGCTCTACAAGAGCACCGTGCTGCGCCTGCTGGCCTCGCTGGAACACGCGGCGCTCATCAGGAGGCTCGACGACGGGCGCTACGCGCTCGGCGCGGAGATCGCCCGCCTGCATGGACTCTACGCCGCCGCCTTCTCCCTCGACCAGATCGTGCTGCCCGTGCTGCGCGATCTGGTCGCCACCACCGGCGAGAGCGCGGCCTACCACGTCAAGCAGGGCCACGGCGCTGATGCGGTGCGCGTGTGCCTCTACCGCGTCGATTCGCCACATCCCATCCGGGACCACATCAAGGCCGGCGACGTGCTGCCGCTGGCGCAAGGCACCGGCGGCCGCGTGTTGACCGCCTTCGATACTCAAGCGCCCGCGCCCGCCGGCAAGGAGAAAGCGCTCTACGCACAGATCCGCAAGGACGGCTACTTCAGCAGCGTGGGCGACCGGCTGGCCGATGTGGCGGGCATCTCCGCGCCGGTGTTCGATTCGCGCGGCGCACTGGCCGCGGCCGTGACGCTGACGATGCCCGCCCACCGCTACGACCCGGCCTACATTGCGCGAGTGCTGACGGCCGCAAAGCAACTCAATGATCGCGTGTGACCGCCGATTACCCACGTTTCAGTCACAAATAACAGGATTCTTCGGCGATCAATCTTTGCCTCGGTATCCAATACAGTATCGCCACGGGTTTTGCACCCACCCCTTTCATATACATCCCCCGAGGTTTCCCATATGACCGAACGCACCAACGTTCACGGCCTGCAGGTCGCGACCGAACTCCATCAATTCATCGAGCAGCAGGTGCTGCCCGCCACCGGCGTGGACAGCGCAAGCTTCTGGAAGGGTTTCGACGCGATCGTGACCGACCTGGCGCCGAAGAACGCCGCCCTGCTGGCCGAGCGTGACCGGTTGCAGGTCGAGATGGATGCGTGGCACAAGGCCAACCCGGGCCAGATCAAGGA
Organism: Variovorax rhizosphaerae; assembly: GCF_037889975.1. NCBI lineage: Bacteria > Pseudomonadati > Pseudomonadota > Betaproteobacteria > Burkholderiales > Comamonadaceae > Variovorax > Variovorax rhizosphaerae. Next base: position 131,635 of record NZ_JBBKZT010000006.1, read on the forward strand.
CATGCCCGCGTACCGCTCCTTCCTCGAGAAGATCGGCTACCTGGTGCCCTCGCCCAAGGACGTTCAGACCACCACCTCCAACGTCGATGCCGAACTCGCCCAGCAGGCCGGCCCGCAACTGGTGGTGCCCATCCTCAACGCCCGCTATGCGCTGAACGCCGCCAACGCACGCTGGGGCTCGCTGTACGACGCGCTCTACGGCACCGACGCCATCCCCGAGACCGACGGCGCCGACAAGGGCAAGGGCTACAACCCGATCCGCGGCGCCAAGGTCATCGCTTTCGCACGCGAAGTGCTCGACCAGGCCGCGCCGCTGGCCAACGGCTCGCACAAGGACGCGGCCGGCTACAGCGTCAAGGACGGCCAGTTGGTCATCGCCCTGCACAGCAGCAGCACGGCACTCGCCGAGCCGTCGCAGTTCGTCGGCTACACCGGTGATGCCGCCGCGCCATCGTCGGTGCTCCTCAAGCACAACGGCATCCACCTCGACATCCAGATCGACCGCAACACCGCCATCGGCAAGACCGACCCGGCCGGCGTCAGCGACGTGGTGATGGAAGCCGCGCTCTCCACCATCCTCGACCTGGAAGACTCGGTGGCCGTGGTCGATGCAGAAGACAAGGTCGTGGCCTACAGCAACTGGCTCGGCATCCAGCTCGGCACGCTCACGGAAGAAGTCGCCAAGGGCGGCAAGACCTTCACGCGCGGCCTCAACCCCGATCGCGAATACACCGGCGCCGACGGCAAGCCCCTGAAGCTGCACGGCCGCTCGCTGATGTTCGTGCGCAATGTCGGCCACCTGATGACCAACCCGGCCGTCCTCTACGCCGCTGGCAAGGAAATCCCGGAAGGCATCCTGGATGCCGTAGTCACGACGACCATCGCCACCATCGACCTCAAGCGCAAGGGCAACTCGCGCACTGGCAGCATCTACATCGTCAAGCCGAAGATGCACGGCCCGGCCGAAGTCGCCTTCGCCAACGAACTGTTCGGCCGCGTCGAGCAACTGCTGGGCCTGCCGGCCAATACCGTGAAGCTCGGCATCATGGACGAGGAGCGCCGCACCAGCGTCAACCTCAAGGCCTGCATCGCCGCCGCCTCGGCGCGCGTGGCTTTCATCAACACCGGCTTCCTCGACCGCACCGGCGACGAGATGCACACCGGCATGCAGGCCGGTGCGATGCTGCGCAAGGGCGACATGAAGACCACGCCGTGGATCACGGCCTACGAGAAGAGCAACGTGCTGGTCGGCCTCAGCTGCGGCCTGCGCGGCAAGGCGCAGATCGGCAAGGGCATGTGGGCCATGCCCGACCTGATGGCCGACATGCTGAAGATCAAGATCGGCCATCCGAAGGCCGGCGCGAACACGGCCTGGGTGCCCTCGCCCACCGCCGCGACGCTGCATGCGCTGCACTACCACCAGGTGAGCGTGGCCGATGTGCAGAAGGAACTGGAGAAGATCGACGCCGACGCGCAACGCGACGCGATCCTCAACGACCTGCTGCAAGTGCCCGTGTCGCCGACCACCAACTGGTCTGCCGAAGAGAAGCAGCAGGAGCTGGACAACAACGTGCAGGGCATCCTGGGCTACGTGGTGCGCTGGATCGACCAGGGCGTCGGCTGCTCCAAGGTGCCGGACATCCACAACGTCGGCCTGATGGAAGACCGCGCGACGCTGCGCATCTCGAGCCAGCACATCGCCAACTGGCTGCTGCACGGCATCGTGACGAAGGAGCAGGTCAACGCGACCTTCGAACGCATGGCGGCGGTGGTCGACAAGCAGAACGCGGGCGACGCGCTCTACAAGAACATGGCCGGCAACTTCAAGACCTCGGCTGCCTACCAGGCTGCACAGGACCTGGTGTTCAAGGGCATCGAGCAGCCGAGCGGGTATACCGAGCCGCTGCTGCATGCATGGCGATTGAAGGTGAAGGGCGAGGCTTGATCAACTGGAGCGGTCGCTGCGTGATCGCTTAGTAGTCCTGACCTTCACGAATGACGGCGCCCGAGGGCGCTGTTTTTTATTGGTGATTGCTGCAACACGGCCACCAAATGGACAATCGATGAATAGAACGCCAAGGAGGTCTCGTGCAGCACATTCCCTTTGCGCAAGCGCGCGCCAATCTGGCAAAGACGTTGCGCAGCGTGGAGACTGGCAACGAACCGGCCCTGATTTCGCGCCGCGGTGCGCCGGCGGCCGTCTTGATGTCGGTGGCGCAGCTCCGTCGGCTCTCCCGGTCTGCGCAGGGATTCGCCGACAAGCTCGACGACTGGCGTCAACAGCATCTTGAATCGACTGGCACCCAAAGCGCCGAGGAGCGGAGGCACCCGTTTGCCGGCGTGCGCGACACCACACCCGGACGCGACTTCAAATGGTGAACTGGCTGCTCGACGGCATCGTGCTGTGAGAGGAGCCGTGCGTCCGCGGCCCAACGCCGCTGTCATGGCAGCAATGCGTCGGCACTCGGGCGAGCTCGCGATCGCTGCTCCCGTCTGGCACGAGTTGCGATTTGGTTGGTTGCGAATGCCACAGGGCCAGCGCCGAGATGCCATCGAGCGATATCTGACAGACGTGGTGGCTGCGCTTCCTGGCCTGCCCTGCGACGCTGCCGCGCCCCGCGTGCACGCCGAAATCCGCGCGGAAGCCGATCGCAGCGGCAAGCCGCTGCCATTCGTCGACGGACAGATCGCCTCGATTGCCATCTCGCAGGATTTGACGCTGGTCACGCGCAACCTGAAGGACTTTGCGGGGGTCAGCGGCTTGCGTCTGTCGAACTGGTGGACCTCGGCTGACGCGTAGAAAGCGTTGACGTTGGTGCGTGTCGCGTCATGCGTCATGCGTCATGCGTCATGCGTCATGCGTCATGCAAGGCCGCGACCAACTCTCACGGCTTGCCGGGTTCGCCCTACGCGGAGCTGCCTCATCCAACCTGTTGATCTACCGCAATCGCGATCGGTGGCAACCGTTGAATCCGCCGCGACATTGAACGCGTATCTGAACCAAGCGCACCGCGCTCCCGCGCTGTTGGCGGTTTCCACAGATGCCTTGTTCAAACCTATTGATTTCCAGGAGCTTGCAATGAAAAAACTCATGATTGCCGTCGGCGTTTCGGTCCTGCTCAGCGCATGCGCGGGGGGCATGGGATCGAGCGGCAACAGCGTGTCGAACGGCGGCAGCGGCAGCATGTCGATGCCCATGGCGAATCCGATGGTCGGCGGTGCAGCGATGTATCCGACCAAAGACATCGTCGACAACGCCGTCAACTCGAAGGACCACACCACGCTGGTCGCCGCCGTCAAGGCCGCGGGCCTGGTCGATACGCTCAAGGGCTCCGGCCCCTTCACCGTGTTCGCGCCGACCAACGAGGCCTTTGCCGCGCTGCCTTCCGGCACCGTCGACACCTTGCTCAAGCCCGAGAACAAGCCGACGCTGACCAAGGTGCTGACCTATCACGTGGTGCCGGGCAAGATGGATGGGCCCGCGCTGATGAGCGCCATCACGGCGGGCGGCGGCAAGGCCACGCTGAAGACCGCCAGTGGCGGCACGCTCACCGCGACGATGAGCGGCCGCAACGTGATGGTCAGCGACGCCAAGGGCGGCACCGCCACGGTGAGCATCGCCAACGTCTACCAGTCGAACGGCGTGATCCACGTCGTCGACAAGGTGCTGCTGCCGGGTTGATCTACGCAGAGGTCGTCGGCAAGCCGTTCGGAAAGCGCCGCCGTATCTCCGAGCGAGTCACGCGGCGCTTGCTGGCCACGTAGACGTTGGCACGGCCGAACTGCTGCACGCTGTCCCAGACTCCCGGCGGGCAGGTGGTGTCGCGCATCACCCGGCATTCGCGCAGCGCATCCCAGCGCGTGGGCGAACGGTCGGTAGCGGGCGGCAACAGGTCCAGTCCCAGCTCATGCCATTCGCCATCGATGCAATGCCACTGGGTCCAGTCGTCGATCACGATGCGGCGCGGTGGCGATGGCGCGCGACGGCGCCATTGCGCACGCCACGCAGCACGCGCAACCTCCGAATGCCTGTTGCGAAGCAGGATGCCCGTCAAAGGATGCACGAACAACTCGATCCAGGGTGCCTCGCGCCGTGGTACCGGAGGTCCGCCCCACCTTTGGCGCAACAGCACCTCGCCGTCCTCCCACACTGCGTCGCGCGTCACGAAATCGTCGATGTGCTGATGGATGTGGGCCTGCACGGTGTTGCGCTTGTCGATGCCGGCGCAGAGGTCGGCATGCACCTTGTCCCATGGCCGGTCTACCTGCTTGTGCAGCCAGCGCTTGAGCGGGGCGAGATTCTCGTTCAGGCCCTTGCGAAAAGCGTAGCCTCGCTTCATGCCGAGGTGCGATCCACGGTCACGGCTGTCGCGCCACTGACGCCCATCGCCCTGGACACCACCGCCCCGACGCGGGCGTTCGACGATCACCTTGTACATGTCTTCACGCATCGAAGATCTCCCGTGCGATGCGTTGCAGCGCGACCTTCTGCGCGCGGCGCTCGGCCCGATGGGTGCGCAGGTGGCGTCCTGCGTTCTGGCCGGTAGCGCGCTTCGCCAGGGCGGCAATCACTGGGTTGCGCGGCTTGGTGGCCGGCAGTGAGAAATAGAAATGGGCGAGACGTTTGTCGTCGTCACGCGCCTTGCGTTGGGCACTCATGTGCACACTCCCAAAAACAGAAACCCCGGCGGAATGGAATGCGCCGGGGCTTTATCGGCCGCGGCTGGACGATGCGATGCACATCCAGCCAGGGCGGTGGTGTGCGGATCAGAAAACGATGGAACGATTCATGAAACTCGAGTGGGTCTTGGGGCTTCCGGGAGGTTGCTGGTCACCGGCTGCAATGCAGTTGTGAAATCGAGCGCGGATTGTGCAAAGGCATGGCGAAGTGCGCAAGCGGGTGGCAACCCGATGTGGCAGCCAGGAGACAGCGCACTGCGCAACACAGCACGCGGCCCAAGGAGCCTCTTGTGCAAGTCGTCGCAAGGACGTGCACCTCGGCTCGGGATGAGATGCAAGGTGCAAGCCGCAGTGGCATGCCGCAGTACCGTCCGTGCCGAGGATGCGCTTTGCAGAGAACTTGCCGAGAGCAAGCTATGCATCGTCGGCTTTCGGCGGCATCAGCGTGGCCAGCGCAGCCGCATTGCCGGCCTCTGGCACCGGCCTCGCGTCCAATGCCGGACTCGCGTCCTGCACCGGCCCAAGCCGGGTCGCCAGACGAAAGGCGACCACCATCGCAAGCGTCCCGAAGATGGCCGCACCCGCTGCCTGCCCCACCAGCACACCCGCCGGCCCATAGTGCGAACCGATCCACGCGAAGGGAATGGTGCCCAGCGTGGCGCGTGCCCAGTTGAAGCCCGTCGAAAGCAGTGGCCGCCCGAGATTGTTGAAGGCTGCGTTCGCCACGAACAGCGCGCCGATGAAGAAGAAGCCCGCCGCAATCCACGAGCAATACGCATGGATCAGCGCCGCCGCATCACCTTCTGCGGAGAAGGCCCGCACGATCAGCGACTGCGCCAGTGCCAGCACCAGCCAGGCCGCGCCCACCGCGAAGACCATGAACATCAGCGCGTCGCGCAGCCCCACGCGTACGCGCCCGTACTCCCGAGCGCCGAGGTTCTGCGCAAGGATCGGCCCGACCGCGCCGCTCAGCGAATACACCAGCCCGAAGGCGACTGGCGTGACGCGGTCGATGATGGCCTGGCCGGCAACCGCCGACGCACCGAACTGCGCGATCGAATGCGTCACGAAAGCGGCGCCAACCGGAGTCGCGAGGTTGGTCAACACGCCCGGCCCGGCCACACCGACCAGCAAGCGCGCATCGTCGCCGAACCGCGCGCGGTTGAAGCGCGCCAGCAACTGGTGGCGCACGACAACGCCGCGCATGCCCACCGCCGCCAGCATGCAACGCGAGACCACCGATGCGGCCGCCGCGCCATCGAGGCCCATGTCCAGGCCGAAGATCAGGATCGGATCGAGCACCGCGGTGGCGACCGCGGCGCCGAGCGTGACCATCATCGCGCGCCGCGCATCGCCCACCGACCGCAACAGGGCGGCACAGGCCATGCCGACGCCGAGCAAGGGCATCGACATCACGGTGATCGCGAGATAGCGGGCCGCATACCGCTCGGTATCACCACTGGCGCCCAGCGCACGCAACATCGGATGCAGGACCACAAGCGTGACGATGCCGACGCATACCGTGATCGCGACCATCAGCACCAGGCTCGATGTCGCGATGCCGCGCGCATCCGCACGACGGCCCGCACCGATCGCACGCGACACCACCGCCGTGATGCCGATGGTGACGCCGATGCATATCGATGTGTGAAAGAAACCGACGACGCCTGCAAAGCCAACGGCTGCGGCTATTTCCTTCTCGCCCAGGCGCGAGATGTAGAAGAGGTTGATGAGGTCGACGACGAAGACGGCGATGAGCCCGACTGCCGCAGTGGTTGACATGACGCAAACATGTTTCAGCAACGACCCTGTAACGAAACGTGGTTTGTAGGAGTCGTGTGGGGTCATGGACGAGCCATTTTGCGCGCAAGCGAAGTGCTCACTATCATCGCTCGCTCATGTTCTTTCCCCTACTTTTGCAGCGGCTGCGCATCCTTCATCTCGAGCCGTCGGAGACAGACCACTGGCAGATGTGCGGCGCCCTCGGCCTCGATCCGTCGAGCACGGTGATCGAGCGCGTCGACACGCTGGATCGCTTCAAACAACGGCTCACGGACGGGCTCCACGACATCGTCGTTTCCGCTTATCACTGCGATGGCTTCACCGCGATGGACGCTTGGGAAGTCCTGCTCGGCATGCCCGGCCGGCAACCTGCATTCATCGTGTTGTCTCGCTCGGCGAGCGAGGCCGAGGCCATCGATGCAGTGCGGCGTGGCGCCTGCGATTTCGTGCGCAAGAGCACGTTGTCGCAACTGGCACGCGTGATGTTGCGCGCACTGGACGCAAGCCGCATTCGCACCGCCAAGGAAGATTCGCAAGCCGAACTGGCGGGCTCCGTGGAGCGATCGACGGAACTCAACGAATACCTTCGCAAGTGCATCGAGGAGGAGCGCCAGGCGATCGCGCGCGAGGTGCACGATGACATCGGCGGCTCGCTTGCGGCCTTGAAGTCCGACCTCGGATGGATTTGCAAGCAGGCGAAGGAGCCCGACGTGCTCGCGCATGCGAATGCCGCCACCGAGATGCTCGAGCACGCCATCGGCGCCAGCCAGCGCATCGTGCAGGACCTGTATCCGCCGGTGCTGGAGCGCGGCATCGTGGCCGCGGTCGACTGGCTTGCCGGCTCGTTCGAGCAGCGCACCGGCGTCAAGACCGCGTTCACCAGCACGCACGAGGTCATCCACGCGCCGGAGGATGTGCAACTGGTGGCCTACCGCACCGCGCAGGCGGCACTGACCACCATCGCCCGGCATGCAGCCTGCAGCGAGGTGCGCATCGACCTGTCGGACGGCGAGAACATGCTCACGCTGGAGATCACCGACAACGGCCGCAGGCTGACGCGGGCCGAACTCCCCGAAAGGCCACGGGCCCTTCGCGGACTGGGCGCACGCGCACGCACCGTCGACGGGCGGCTCGCCATCAGGAACAGGGGCGGCGCCGGCACGTCGATCATCCTGTCGGTGCCCCTGGTGCCGGTGGAAGGCAGCCTCAGGACTGCACGGCTGCAGCAGACGTAGCAAGGCTCCGAGCAAGTCCCGAGAAGGTGCGCGCCTCGACTCGGCGTGGGATTTTTCAACGCCGCAGCCTGACCCTTGGCCGTGGATGCGCGCTCCGCGAGGACTTGTGCGGAGCCTTGCCTCGCCCGAACGGCCAGCCTCGCAGCGGCGTCTTCCTCCCTTCGGCAGGGGAGAAAAAAGGTGCGCCTGCCCTCTCGCGAAGGGAGTGCGACACGGCATTTGTTCGAGAATCCGATTTCTTGCAAACGGAGGCCTACCCCTATGAATACGAAGACGATCACCTTTTCCGCCCTGGCCCTGACGGCCGCCGTCGCGCTGCTGGCCGCAGGTTGTTCATCCACTGGAAGCAAATCGGCGGACTCGGGTGCGGCGCCTCAGGCCGCCACTGCCGCACCGCCCGCGCCGCCACCCAAGCCCAGCATCGAGGGGATGGGCTATGACGAATTGGCCGGCGTGCTGGGCGACGGTGCCGGCAAGGGCTTGAAGCAGGATCTCGTCGGGAAGACCGTCACGCTGAACCTGTCGAAGCCGAGCGCACGCGGCGCACCGGCCGGCACCTACGTGGCCAGCGATGGCGACTCGACCTTCTTCCGTTGCCGCGCCGTGGGCGGCGGCTTCACCGGCGGCGAGGTCGTCACGAAGATCCGCGACTACCGCTATGTCGCCAAGCCGCTGCAGCGGATCGTCGACCTGGACCGTTGCGCTGTGGCCGCCTCGGCCGAACCGGCACGACCAGCCGCTGCCGCCGCACCGGCGCCCGCCCCCACGCCCGCCCCCTCCACCGTCGGCGCCGCCAAGCCCGGCATGGACGCGCGCGGCAATGTGGTCGACTCCTCCAAGGTCGAGGCCGGCAGCGGCCGCACCGTGAAGGGCCTCAACGACTACGAAGGCGAGATCACCGGCAACCCGGGGCCCGGCAGCAAGTTCACCCGACTCCAGATCGGCATGCCGACGCGGCAGGTCACCGACCTGATCGGGCCGCCCACGGACCAAGGTGCCTATGTGACTGGCAAGGCCTTCATTCCGTTCTATTTCGGAAGCGACCGACATCGCTTCGAAATGACCTACAAGGGCCAGGGGCGACTGGTCTTCGCGGGCGGCGGGATGGGCGACTTCACGAGCGGGAACCTGATCTGGATCATTCACAACCCGAACGAAACCGGCTACCGCTGAAGAGGATTGGATTTTTCCGCCGCAGACGCCGATCTCGGGTCTGCGGTTCTGGCTGAGGCATGACAAGCGCCTTCGCTCGATTGTCAGCCTCTGCCGCAACTGTGTGGCCAACCGCAGCGGCATACGGTTCCGCTGCGTGGGGATCGCGCGCCAGGCCTGCCAGCGCAGGTTTGGACGGCCACAAGAGCAAACGCCTCTGACGGCCGCACCGGCGCCGCAGGCGCATCGGGGGTGCGTTCGTTCAGCGAGCGTTCTGGTAGCGCTCCACTTCGCACTGGTAGGAGCCGGGGCTCGTCTGGCAGACCGAATAGCCGCCCGGCGGCGGTGCGGTACTGCAGCCTGCCAGAAGGCACAGGAGCGTGACGCTAACCCACTTGGACATAGGAACTCCGCTGTTGCCTTTCGACTTTAGTTGGCAGGACGGTGGTGTGTGCAGGATTTTGTTACTGGACGGCATCCAGGGCATCCACTGATTGGGGGGTCGGTTCTTCCCCGTGGCGTCCTTGTCCCCCACGGCTATTCCTCCCAGGCATGTGGCGCTTGCCGCAATGTCACTCGCCTTTCGCGGCGTCCATTCCTAGACTTGCCCCAGGCCACGGCCCCTTGCGAAAAGCGAACGCCCTGCCACCCGTGGACCTGAATCCCAACCCTGGAGACAATCCCTTGACCACCTCGACCCAGGCCGACCGGCGACCCTTGCTGCGCAGCATGTTCGATGCTGCCGTCGCCGCGGCCCAGCCCGCGCTCTGCCTTCCGCCGCATCTGCCGCCACGTCCCAAGGGCCGCACCATCGTGATTGGCGCAGGCAAGGCTTCGGCCGCCATGGCGCGTGCGCTGGAAGACCATTGGGATGGCCCGCTCGAAGGCCTTGTCGTCACGCGCTACGGCTATGCCGTACCTTGCGAGCGCATCGAGATCGTCGAGGCCGCCCATCCCGTCCCGGACCAGGCCGGCCTGCAGGCCACCGAACGCATCCGCCAACTGGTGAGCGGCCTCAGCGCCGACGACCTGGTGATCGCACTCATTTCCGGCGGCGGCTCCTCGCTGCTGGTCGCGCCCGGCCCGGGTCTCACGCTGGCCGACAAGCAGGCCGTCAACAGTGCCCTGCTGGAATGCGGCGCGAGCATCTCCGAGATGAACTGCGTGCGCCGCCACCTGTCCTCGGTCAAGGGCGGCCGATTGGCGGCGGCCTGCCATCCGGCCCGAGTCTGGACGCTGCTGATCTCCGACGTGCCCGGCGACTCGCCCATGGACATCGCCTCCGGCCCGACCGTGCCCGACACCACCACCTGCGCCGACGCGCTGGCGATCATCGAGCGCTACCGCATCGAGGTGCCGCCCGCCGTCCTCGCCCTCCTCCAGCGCCCCGAAGCAGAAAGCGTCAAGCCCGGTGACCCACGACTCGCCCGCAACGAGACGCGCATGATCACCGCGCCGCAGATCGCGCTCGAGGCCGCTGCAGAGGTGGCCCGCGCCGCAGGCTATGCCACCTACATCCTCGGCGACAGCCTCGAAGGCGAGGCGCGCGACGTCGGCAAGGCATTCGCCGGCATCGCACGCCAGGTCGCCCTCCGCGGCCAGCCTTTCCAGACACCTTGCGTGTTGCTCTCCGGCGGCGAGACCACCGTGACGATCAAGGGCAACGGCCGCGGCGGCCGCAACGTCGAGTTCCTGCTGGCGCTCGGCGTCGCGCTCGACGGCCTGCCCAATGTGCACGCCATCGCCGGCGATACCGACGGCGTCGACGGCATCGAGGAGATCGCCGGCGCCTGCCTCACGCCCGACACCCTGGCCCGGGCCTGGGCCCAGGGCATCCACCCCCGCAAGAGCCTGGACAACAACGACGGCCATGGCTTCTTCCAGGCCCTCGGCGATTCCGTCATCACCGGCCCCACCCTCACCAACGTCAACGACTTCCGCGCCATCGTCATCGACAGCGCATCCACCACTGGAACCCCATGACCACGCAACGCCCCTGCAACGCCAAGATCGTCGCCACCCTCGGCCCGGCCAGCGCCGACCGCTCCACCATCGAGGCGCTGGTGCGCGCCGGTGCCGACGTGTTCCGGCTCAACTTCAGCCACGGCACGCATGCCGACCACAAGCAGCGGCTGGACCTGATCCGCTCGATCGAGGCCGACCTCGGCAAGCCCATCGGCGTGCTGCTCGACCTGCAAGGCCCGAAGCTGCGCGTCGGCACCTTTGCCGGTGGACCGGTGAAGCTGGTCGAAGGCGCGGCCTTCCGCCTCGACCTCGACATTGAGAAACAAGGCGATGCCACGCGCGCCCCGATGCCGCATCCGGAGATCTTCGCGGCGCTGAAACCCGGCGCGGAACTGCTGCTCGACGACGGCCGGCTCCGCCTGAAGGTCGAGAAGTCGGGCAAGGACTTCGCCGAGACCACGGTGGTCAACGGCGGCATGCTGTCCGATCGCAAGGGCGTCAATGTGCCGGGCGTGGTGCTGCCGCTGTCGGCCCTCACCAAGAAGGACCTCGCGGACCTGGAGTTCGGGCTCACGCTGGGCATCGACTGGATCGCCCTCTCCTTCGTGCAGCGGCCCGAGGACATCGTCGAGGTCAAGGCCATCGTGCAGGGCCGCGCAGGCATCGTCGCCAAGCTGGAGAAGCCCGCCGCCATCGACGCCCTCGACGCCATCTTGGCCGAGACCGATGCGGTGATGGTGGCGCGCGGCGACCTGGGCGTGGAAATGCCGGCCGAGCAGGTGCCCGCGATCCAGAAGCGCATCGTTCGCGAATGCCGCCGTTTGGGCAAGCCGGTGATCGTCGCCACGCAGATGCTGGAGTCGATGGTCAGCGCGCCGGTGCCGACACGCGCCGAAGCCTCGGACGTGGCCACGGCGATCTACGACGGCGCGGATGCGGTGATGCTGTCGGCGGAGTCGGCGTCGGGCAAGTTCCCGATCGAGGCGGTCGCAATGATGAACCGCATCATCGAGCAGACCGAGGCGGATCCGCAGTACCGCGCTGCCATCGACGCGTCGCACACGCGGCCATCGGCCAACACCGCGGATGCGGTCAGTTGGGCGGCGCGGTCGGTGGCGGGGCTGCTCGATGTGGCGGCGATGGTCGCATACACGAGCTCGGGCTCATCGGCCCTGCGCATGGCGCGCGAACGGCCGCGCGCGCCGATCATCGGCATGACGCCGCGCCGCGCCACGGCACGTCGCCTGGCCTTGGTCTGGGGCGTGAACCCGGTGCTCTGCCACGACGTGATGAACGTCACCGAGATGACCGAGGTCGCCGTCGCCACCGCCGCGAAGCAGGGTTTCGCGCAGAAGGGCCAGACCATCGTGATCGCGGCCGGCATGCCCTTCGGCGCACCGGGCACGACCAACCTGCTGCGCATCGCACAGGTCGAATGACGGGTGGCCGCGGCAGCGATCGACCTGGTAGCAACTCAAGCCTGGCCGGCGTTTGATTGCGCCAGGTCCGGCTGCATTCAGGAATCGGGCGTCGTTGTAGAGCAACTCGTGCGGTGCGCTACACGGACATGCATCCATCCTGCTGACTGATACGACTTCGCGATCAAACGCAATAACTGCGTTGGATCGCCTTGCCGTGCTACAGCACTGTCTGCGGCGCTCCGCCTTGTTCTGCGCTTGGATTGCAAAGTCGTATGAAAACGCGTGCCCTCTGGCGAAACCCGCTGCTATTCCACGGTGTCTTGAAGCAGATAGGCGAGCCGTTGGGCGTGCCGGACGCCAGCGAGCTTCACCAATCGTATGAGCTCATCCTCGGGAGGAAGCGGGAGATGCGGTGGCAACGGCTCGCCTTGCGCGTCCTGCTTGTCGAGCTCGGCAAGCAGTTCCTCGGTGCCCTTCAGCTCGTCGTCAGGCGGCACGGTCACAAACTTGATTTTCGAGTTCTCGGCGCTCGCTCGCAGGTTGGTCAATTCGTGCTCGCTGCCCGCAATCGCCACCATCTGATCGATCTTGCGCTCGCGGATGATGCGTGCGACGGAGTCCGAGACGGAAGACCAGTTGGAGTCCTCGATCGCGCCCATGCGCCTCAACACTTCGAGATCATCGTCTGTGTGCTCCGATGCCATCGGGAATGCGACGACAGGTGTAGTCCGGCGCTCGCCGTTCTCGATGGTGCGAGCTTTCCCGCGGCCCAGACCGACCAGTCCGGCCTGGGCACAGACTTCCGCGTCGGCCAGGACAAGCACCGTAGCGGGCTGTGACTCGCCCGTCGGAAACGCCCACGCGTCGATCAACTCGATCGCCAACTGAATCTGGGCGGCGTCTGGATTCAACACACAAAGCAGAATTTCTTTCATGGTCAACTCATCACAACAGCGTGCGAATGTGCCGATACATGGAGCCTGCGCCGGTCAACGTGACGCCAGTCTCGCTCGCCAACCACTGAAGGTCTTTCAGATCCCTTTCCAGCAGATGCTGATGATCTCCGGCGACGAGCTTCGTCCGCACGGCCACCGGAGGTTGAAGCGAAGCTTCCGACACGCGCCGGATGTGACCTGTTTGCGCTGGCGCCCCGCTGATAGCCAGTGCGGCTTGCACCGAACCCAACCGGTTGACGAGATTCAACGCGCCATTGCTGCATCGGGCGACCCTGCCGGACTTGCTTTGCGCAGCGAGGCGTGCCAGCGTTTCGAAGTAGGCGCGACGTCCGATGGACACGAGATGCACCTGCTCGGCGACGAAGTCCGCAATCTGTTGCACGGAAAGTGCCGAGATCGGCGTCGACGGGTTTTCATCGACAGGGAGTCGTTGGAATTTGCGAACTTGCCGAAGCTTCGGACTGCGTTGAAAGTTCACGGCAAGTGGACCCAACTTGTACTTGTGCGCAAAGCGCACTTCCCACATCGTCCATCCGGGCTGAGCGACGTGGGCGGTTTCCAGGGCAAGCACGACGTCCGCATTCCCCATCGCCTGGGCGAGTTCGGCGGGGAATTGCAAGCCGGGTGTTCCTGAAAACCGATCCATGAAAACCCGGAAGCCGCGTCGCTGCAGTGCGTCGAAGACCTGCTCGGCAGCGGCCGAGGCATCATTTCTCACATAGCTCAGGAAGACGCCCCTGCGGCGCTCGAGCAAGATCGCTTCCAGGACGAGTTGTGAAAGAAGAGTGACTGACCCCAGGTAAGACGGCTGATTGGCTTTGGACAGGACCGGGAAGGCGGCGCCGGTGCCGAACACCTGAGCGTGCTGGAGTCCTGGCATCAGCACCGGCATGATCAATCCGCCCCGATCGACCCAATCGTCGGCCATGGTCTCGAATCCGGGGCCGAGCGGCGTGCTGCCAATCACCATGACGAGGACATGCTTGCAGGCTGGCTCTTTCCAGGACATGCAATTCAGGCCTCCCGGCCCATGGCAGAGGAACAAAGTGACCGGTGGTGTGGACATCGAGAGCAGCTCGGTCCGAAGTTGATGAACGAGGGCGGTGGCGGTAGCTTCAGCCGGTGCATCGCACGCGATGACCGCGACCTGGAAGGGAACGGTGACCCCAAGTATTTCAAAGCGGCTGCACGTAAACAAAGTGCCATGCGACCAAGAGCCGTCTTGGATTAGACCGTTCCAGGCATTCATGGACATCTTCCTCAGCAGGGCCAACGTCGTTTGATGGTGAGCGTGGGAGACGTAGCGTACGTTCGTAGCGCCGACTCTGCCACCCCACAAAGGGAGTAGACGTTGACGCCGCAAGTGGCCGCCCGGGGCGTCGATCCAACGGTACGGACTTTCAGCCGCCCGGAGCCTCGATCAAACGGCAGGGACATTCCGCCGCGGCAGTTCAACTGCGCGGCAAGACTTGCTTTCAGTGGATCGGAAGATGCTTGACCATGCGCCCCTCGGAATCGACCGGGCAGTTCCCATGCGAAGACGGGGCCCCTGCAAGCGCCATGACCCTGCGGCCATGGTCAAGCCCCAAGGATTTCATGACCGACGCCCTAATACCCGTAGTCGTCGTGGCGGCGGCGGCCACTCCCCAGCGCAGTCATGACCAGCGCCGTCAACAGCGAACTCGCGATGGCGGTGATCCATAGCGCCTTCACCGGTTCGTCGGCCACGAAGCGCGCGCAGGATTCATTGGCATTGGCGACCCGGCCCTTCCAGTCGACCATCTTCCTGCCGGTCGAATTGACCGCATCGCGCGCATAGGCACGGCCGGTCCGTGCCGCGTCGACGGCCACCTTCTTCGCCTCGTCGGCAACGTCCGCGGCATTGTCCAAGGCTTCCTTGCCCGTGGCCTTCGCATCCTGCGCGACTGAGCGGATCGAATGGGCGGCGTGGCTCGCCACAGTGGCGGTGCCGGTGGCGAATGCCTGCGCAGCCTCGGCTGCGTCGCGCCCGGCCTGCCGCGCGTCGTCGGCGAGCTGGCTCGGGGTCTTGGTGGTGTCGTCGAATTCCATGTCGAAGTCCCTTGTTATTGAGGGTCGCCCAGCGCGACCCGAACTTCCAATGTCGCCGCCGTTGTGCATGCCTGCTTGTGAGGCGCCAACAGCGACGGGCGTAGGCTAACGCCGTTTTGACAGAAAGCCAGCATTCACGCGGCAAACCATGCGTGCCCCGAGGACGCCCGTGCATCGCAGATGCGTTGGTTCAATCTGCAGCAGTTGCTCCGCATCGGCACAGCGCCCCGGCTGCGTCTGTCACAACGACGTCCCGCGCCGAGTTCCAAAAATCCATTGCCTGACAAGCACTTGCGCGCGCTGGCACGCCCTGGCCCGGGCTGGCCCGCCCATTGCGAAGTTGTTGATGCGTTCCTTCCTCAACTTCAACGGAGATGAATTCATGGACATGGCTGAAATGCGCAACCTGGGTATCGCGAACCCTTTCAAGAAGCAATATGGCAACTTCATCGGTGGCCAATGGGTCGCGCCGATCGACGGACAGTACTTCGACAACCTCACGCCGGTGACCGGCCAGGCCTTCACCAGCATTCCGCGTTCCAACGCGAAGGACATCGAGGCCGCGCTCGATGCTGCGCACAAGGCCAAGGCCGCATGGGGCCGCACCTCGCCCACCGAGCGGGCCACCATCCTCTTGAAGATTGCCGACCGCATGGAGCAGAACCTGCAGACGCTGGCCGTGGCCGAGACGCTGGACAACGGCAAGCCGCTGCGCGAAACCATGGCCGCCGACATGCCGCTGGCCATCGACCACTTCCGCTACTTCGCCTCCTGCGTCCGCTCGCAGGAAGGCGGCATCAGCGAGATCGATCACGAGACCTATGCGTACCACTTCCATGAGCCGCTCGGCGTCGTGGGCCAGATCATCCCGTGGAACTTCCCGATCCTGATGGCGGTGTGGAAGCTCGCGCCCGCACTGGCCGCCGGCAACTGCGTCGTGTTGAAGCCGGCCGAGCAGACGCCGGCCTCGATCCTGGTGCTGATGGAAATCATCGGCGACCTGCTGCCTGCCGGCGTGTTGAACGTGGTCAACGGCTTTGGCCTGGAATGCGGCAAGCCGCTGGCCTCCAGCCCGCGCATCGCCAAGATCGCCTTCACCGGTGAAACCACCACCGGCCGCCTGATCTCGCAGTACGCGAGCCAGAACCTGATCCCGGTCACGCTGGAGCTCGGCGGCAAGTCGCCCAACATCTTCTTCGAGGACGTGCTCTCGGCCGACGATGCCTTCTTCGACAAGGCGCTGGAAGGCTTCACGATGTTCGCGCTGAACCAGGGCGAGGTCTGCACCTGCCCGAGCCGCGCGCTGATCCAGGAATCGATCTACGACCGTTTCATGGAACGCGCGATCAAGCGCGTCGAGGCGATCACGCAGGGCCATCCGCTCGACACCGGCACCATGCTCGGCGCGCAAGCCTCGCAGGAGCAGATGGAGAAGATCCTCTCGTACATCGACCTGGGCAAGCAGGAAGGCGCGCAGTGCCTGACCGGCGGGGAGCGCAACGTGAAGGTGGGCGAACTGGCGAGCGGCTACTACATCAAGCCGACCGTGTTCAAGGGCCACAACAAGATGCGCATCTTCCAGGAAGAGATCTTCGGCCCGGTGCTGTCGGTGACGACCTTCAAGACCGAGGAAGAGGCGCTGGAGATCGCCAACGACACGCTGTACGGCCTGGGCGCCGGTGTATGGAGTCGTGATGGCGCCCGCGCCTTCCGCATGGGCCGCGGCATCCAGGCCGGCCGCGTGTGGACCAACTGCTACCACCAGTACCCGGCCCATGCGGCCTTCGGTGGCTACAAGCAGTCGGGCATCGGCCGCGAGAACCACAAGATGATGCTCGACCACTACCAGCAGACCAAGAACCTGCTGGTGAGCTACAGCCCGAACAAGCTGGGCTTCTTCTGACCGAGGCACGCATGTCGTCCGATACGCCACTGACCGAAGTGGCTGTTGCCGCGGTCAGCCGCGTGTCCGTGACGCCGGCCGCGCAGGCGCTCATCGAGCGCTTGCGCGCGGAGCATGGCCCGTTGATGTTCCACCAGTCGGGCGGCTGCTGCGATGGCAGCGCGCCGATGTGCTTCGCGCTGGGCGAGTTCATCACGGGCGATGCCGACATCTGCCTCGGCGAGATTGCGGAGACGCCCTTCTACATGAGCCGGTCGCAGTTCGAGTACTGGGAGCACACGCACCTCATCATCGATGCGGTGCCAGGCAACGGGGGGATGTTCTCGCTGGAGCGTCCGACAGGGCTGCGCTTTCTCACGCGCTCGCGGCTGTACGAAGACGCGGAGTGGCAGGTGCTCGAGGCGCAGGGACGGCCTTGAGGGGCACAGGGTTTGTTCGTGAGCACCCGCGGAACCGGCTTTGCCGGGCCGCTGGGTGCGCCCCCTCGAGGGGGTGCGCCGAAGGCGCTGCGGGGGTGGCCCTAATCTTCCAGCGACGCCAGGAACTCCTCGATCGCCGGATTGACCACGCCGGGATGCGTCAGGTTGGCCGCATGCCCCGCGCCTGGCACGGTGACCACCTGCACATTCGGCAACGCATTGGCCATGGCCATGGCACGGGACAGCACGATCGCCTCGTCGGCTTCGCCGTGAACAACCAGCGTAGGCACCTTGATTTCCGGAATGCGCTCGCTGAGGTCGTCGCGCGTGGCCAGGGTCGTGAAGCATTGCAGCAGGTTGACCGGCAGGTACGTCTTCCACTTGGCGCGCCATGCCGCGCCACCCGGCCAGCCGTCGCCGAGGATGATGTGCTCGACCACGCCCGCATTGGCATCACTGAGCCCGTTGGCTAGCCAGTCTTCCAGCAGCGCCTGGTGGTGCGGCATCTTTGCCGGGTCTTCGAGCATCGCCTGCGTGTCGATCAGCACCAGCGCGCGCACCAGTGCCGGATGGGCCAGCGCACAACGCAGGGACAGGTAGCCGCCCTGCGACATGCCCGCGAGCACGGCACGCCGGATGCCCAGGTTTGCGAGCAAGGCGGCGAGGTCGTTGGCGGAGTCGTAGTAGGTGAAGGGCGCGCAGGTGTCGCCCGCTGTCTGGCCGTGGCCGCGCTCGTCCCACGTGATGCAGCGGTAGCGCGACTTCAACGCAGCCACCTGCGGCTCGAACATGCTGCCGTCCATCAGCAAGCCGTGGGAAAAGACGACGGCGGGGCCGTCACCGCCGCTGTCTTCGAAGTAAAGCTTCTGTCCGTTGACCTGTGCGAAAGGCATGTGTTCTCCTGGATTGAAGACCACATTCAGCACAGTTGGCGGCGCGCTGTCCATCGGGAGTCACGCGCGCTGCGTGCCCCCGATGCCCCACGATGCGCAGTGCCGCGATGCCGGGCTTCAAGCCGCCTGCCAGGCCACGTTCGCCCCCTCGAACATCTTGCGCAACTGCCCGCTCGTGCCCAGCTCGTTCATCGCCGCCTGCAAGGCCTGGGCGAGATCGGTCGCGTCCTTCTTGACGGCCAGCCCCACCGCCCACCCATCGCGCGGCGCGCGCGGGACGGGGATGGGCGCGATGGCAAAGCGCGCATCGCCGCGCAGCACCGACTCCATCTCAGAGGCCATGCCCGCCGCGGCCGCGAAGTCGCCGCGCTGCAGGGCCTGCGCGGCCTCGGCGCCGTCCTTCCATTGCGTGTCGAGCTGGTTGCGGTAGGCGCCGCTGTCGGCGCCAATCATCAGCCAGCCGGCGAGCGATTGCCCCGGCACCGCGACCCTGGCGTCGCCGAGCGCGGAGAGCGTATCGAGCTTGGGCAAGCGATCGAGCCGGCGCGCCACCACGATGCGTTCGCGGTAGTACGGCGCGAGGATGCTGACCTGCGGCGTCGCGTCCATCAGCGGGCGGTCGACCGGCACGTGCAGCAGAAGGTCGGCCGGGCCATAGCCGAGGTAGTGGCCCTTCCACACCATGTTGCGCAGGTCGTCATTCATGTTCTCGTCGGCGTTGAACGGCAGCAGCGAGGCCTTCACGCCCAGCGATTGCGCAAGCGCCTGCGCGATCTGCACGTCGATGCCCTGCCCTGCCACGTAGAACGGCGGCATGTCCTTGTAGATCGCCACGGTGAGCGTGCCGCGCTCCCGGATGCGCTCCAGGGATGCGGCGCGCGATGCGAGCGTTGTGCCCGCCAGGCTCGCCGCGCCGAGCCAGCGCAGGCAGTCGCGGCGCGATGGTCCTTCGTTTCGCTTCATCATTTTTTGTCTCCTTCTGCGATTCCAGTACTGCGATGCCAAACCCTCCACCGGCCCCAGTCAGGGACACCGCGGAACCGGCTTTGCCGGGCCGCCGGTGTCGCCCCCGTTGGGGGGGTGGGCGGCCTACGCGAAGTGAGGCCAACCTGGGGAGGAGCGACATCCCTACATCGGCTTGTCGCGCCGCGTCTCCAGGTAAGCCTTGATCGACCAGATCGCCTCCTGGCTCATCATTCCCTCGAAGGGCGGCATGTAGACCGCGCCGTTGCGCGTGCGGCCGTGGCGCACGGTGGTCAGGTAGTAGTCGTCCATTTCCTTGATGCAGGCGGCCTTCTTGCCGGCGTCCTTCAGGGCGGCGCAGTCGTTGTCGATCTTGCGCAGGTCGGGGGCGATGCCGCCCGAGATCGCCTCGATGCCGTGGCAGCGGGCGCAGTTCTGGTTGTAGGCGGAGGTGCCGATCTTGATGGCCGGCGCATTGCCGCGGTAGGGGTTTTCCGGCTTCCAGTCCTTGCCCAGGGGCGCCAGGCCGGTGGTGTCCACCGCTTGCGGCGTGACGTCGCCGTGCGACCATGCGGGGGCGGTGGCGGCCATGCAGCCTGCCACGGCAAGCAGCACGCCCGCCCTGCGCAATGCCCTGCTCCACCGACCGTTCGCAGGGTCGCTGGGGTCCATCGGCCGCCTTGCTTTCGAATCCAATCTCGCCATCTCGGTCTCCATTCAGGTGAAAGTAAAAGACGCAGACGGAAGCGCAAACGCCATGCCACGCCCGGGGTGTTGCAAGCGGGAACACAAATTGCGTGATTTGCGCTGCCTGTGGCATCCTTTGTGGCGGCCATCCGGCATGTGACAGTGAGGGTCGGCGCCGCGTGTACCAAAAAGGAACACGGCAAGCGACAACACGATGTTCTGCGAACCAGACCACCTGCTCGTATAGAAGCAGAGGAGACAACTCAATGGTTGAAAACCACCGCGCCCTGGCCTCGGCTCCCAAGACCTGGACGACGCCGGCCGTACTGCCCGTCCCGGAGCAGCCGGCGCGTACGGAACTCATCGAGCAATGGCATCAGCGTTGCTCCGCACTGGGCCTCACGCGCATCGAAAGGCCGGACTTCGAGCCCCTGATGCGCAGCGACCTGGCCCTGGCCCGCGAGCGCAACCAGCGCCTGTTCACCCACGCGGCGCCGGTGATGGAAATGCTGTTCGAGCAGATCGTCGACACGGAAAGCATGATCGTGCTGGCCGACGTGACGGGCACCATCCTCCACTCGGTCGGCGACGACAAGTTCCTGCAGCGCGCCGACAAGGTCGCGCTGACGCCCGGCGTGAACTGGGCCGAGCATTCCAAGGGCACCAACGCCATCGGCACGACGCTGTTCGAGGAGGCGCCCACCGTGGTCCACGGCGGCGAGCACTTCATCCACGCCAACAACTTCCTCACCTGCTCGGCGGCGCCCATCTTCGACCCGCGCGGCAACATGCTCGGCGTGCTCGACGTCACCGGCGACCAGCGCTCCTACCACCAGCACACCATGGGCCTGGTGCGGATGTCGGCTCGCATGATCGAGAACCAGTGGCTGTCGGACGACTACGGCAATCGCCTGCGGCTGCACTTCCACAGCCGGGTGGAGTTCATCGGCACGTTGCTGGAAGGGATCATCGTGGTCGGCGGGGACGGCAAGATCCTTGGCGCCAACCGCAGCGCGCTGGACCAGCTCGACATGAGCAGCGCGGCGCTGCGCATGCACAGCCTGACCAGCCTGTTCGGCACCACGGCGCCGGCCGTGTTCGACCACTTCCGCTCACCCTTGCCGACGCCGATGACGCTGTGCCTCTCGAGCGGGCGGCCGTTCCATGTCAACGCCCGCTTCAACGGGCCGCAGCGCTCCATGGTGATGGAACCGCAGATCACGACTCCGGTCCTCGACGTGCCGGCGCATCGCCGCGACCCCGGGGCCGGAAATGGCAAGCGCTACGGCACGCTCGTCGGCGACACGGCCCAGTCCGCGGACGGCACGCTGTTCTCCGGCCTGCACTACCTGAACACCGGCGATCCGCAGATCGCGACGCTGGTGCAGAAAGTGCAGCGCGTAATCAACCGCGACATTCCGCTGTTGATCCTCGGCGAGACGGGCACCGGCAAGGAGCTCCTGGCCCGCGCGGTTCACCAGGATTCGAACCGGGCCAAGCAGCCTTTCGTGGCGGTCAACTGCGCGTCCATCCCCGAGTCGCTGATCGAGGCGGAGCTGTTCGGCTACGAGGATGGCGCTTTCACCGGTGCGCGACGCAAGGGTGCGGTCGGGCGCATCGTGCAGGCCAATGGCGGCACGCTGTTCCTCGACGAGATCGGCGACATGCCGTTGCCCCTGCAGGCCCGTCTGCTGCGCGTGCTCCAGGAGCGCAACGTGACGCCGCTGGGCAGCCTGAAGGCCATTCCGGTGGACATCGCGGTCATCGGCGCGACGCACCGCAAGCTGCGCGACATGATCGACGCCGGCACCTTCCGGGAAGACCTCTACTACCGTCTGAACGGCCTGGTGGTGCGGCTGCCCGCACTGCGCGACCGCTGCGACCTCGACGTGGTGGCGCGGCGCATCCTGCTGGCCGAGTGCCCGCATGCGACGCCGGACATCAGTCCGCAGGTGATGTCGCTGTTCAAGGCCTACGCCTGGCCGGGCAACGTGCGCCAACTGGCCAACGTGTTGCGCACGGCCGCGGTCATGGCTGCGGGCGAAGGGCAGATCGCGGAGCACCATCTGTCCGACGACTTCCTGGAGGATGTGCAGAGCGTGCGGCATGCGCGCGCGCCGGCGGCATCGGCGGCAATACCCGTTGCGCCGGCTGGCGGCGACGTTGCGCAACCGCAGGCGCATCTGCCGCAGTTGCCCTGCGGCGCGGCGATGCCGGACGCACAAGCGACGGCCGTTGGCGCAGGTCCGGCTCCCCGGCAAGCCGCGATGGAAGCGGTCGCGCCGCGCACGCTGGGCGAAGCGGAAGTCGACCTGATCCGCAAGACGCTCGCGGATGCCAACGGCAACATCTCAGTCGCGTCGAAGCGCCTGGGCATCAGTCGCAACACCATCTATCGCAAGCTGCGCTGGGGCCAGAAGGAGTGAATCTTTCTACTGCGGCCGCCGATCTCGGGCCTGCGCTGTTGGGTTCGGCATGACAGGCGCTACGCGCAGTTGTCAGCCTCGCCGCAACTTCGTTGTCACCGCACGAGAGTGCTCTTCCGCTCCGCGACCCGACCTCGGCGCCCTCGCTACGAAATCTTCACCCCTTCTGGGTTAGCGCCGTATTGAGGATCGCCCCGGTAGCACTGTTCCGTCGTTGAACAGCCTTGTGCCAACCTGGAGCACTGTCCCTCGCAGCCTGCCGCCGCGCGCACGCCGGCATCAGGGCAATCACTGATCTTTCCACGGCCCGGCGCCGATCGCCCACGGGCATGCGATTTGCGCAATGGAAGAGGCCCGCCAGCAATCCCGCCAGGGCCGCCTACTTGCCGCCGAGACGCCGCAGCAACGACCATGATCACGCCCGACGCGCGCCCCCGCATGTCGACCCGCTTCCACATGCAGTTCGAGCCGGCGCAGGACAGCTGGCTGCTGCTCTTTGCCGAAGGCATCGTGCAACTGAATGCCCCGGCCGCGGAGATCCTGCAGCGCTGCGACGGCAGGCGCACGGTGGATGACATCGTTGCCGAGCTGGAGATCGTCTTCGCCCAGGCACCCTTGCATGACGACGTGGTCGTGTTCCTGAGCCAGGCGCTGCAACACGGATGGCTGCAGCAGGCATGACGCGCTTTCGCTGGTCGCGGGTGGCCTGGCTGCTCGCGCTGCTTCTTTGCGCCGCTGGCCATGCGCAGGCCGGCGTGATGACACGCGACGACCTGCGCAAGGCCTTTCCGCCGCCGCTCTCGGTCGGCGAAATAGACCCGCAACTGCCGGTGTGGCCGATCTTCAAGCAGGACGTGACCTCGCCCATCCTGGCGGGGTATGTCTTCGAATCCATCGACTTCGCGCCGATACCCGGCTTCTCCGGCACGCCGCTGAACCTGCTGATAGCGCTGGACCCCAAGGGCAGCTTCCTCGACGTTCGCGTGCTGTCGCACCATGAGCCGGTGTTCCTCGAAGGCCTGGGCGAAGCGCCGCTGTTCCGCTTTGCCGACCAGTACAAGGGACTGTCGCTGCAGCAGAACATCAAGATCGGCTCCAACGCCAACCGCGGCGAGGAACGCGGCAGCGCCAATGTCTACATCGACGGCGTGGCCAAGGCGACTGCGTCGGTACGCATCCTGAACCAGAGCCTGTTGGCGTCGGCCTTGCGCGTGGCGCGCGCCAAGCTCGGCTTCGCGGGCGGACAGGACCCGGACCAGATCGCCCGCGTGCGGCGCGACACCTATGCACCGATGGAATGGGGCACGTTGCGCCAGGCCGGCCTCGTCCAGCACCTGACGATCACGCAAGGCATGGTGGAGAAGGCTTTCGAAGACAGCGGCGTGGAACTGCCCGTGGCCGGCCACGCCGATGACGTGTTCTCGGATCTCTACGTCGCCTACCTCAACGCGCCCTCGGTGGGCCGCAACCTTCTCTCGGAAGCCGGCTGGCAACATCTGCTCGGGCGCATCGACGAAGGCGACCATGCCTTGCTGGTGATCGCATCGGGCCCCTACTCCTTCGTCGGCGACAAGTTCGTGCGCGGCGCGGTGCCCGATCGGCTCACGCTCAAGCAGGGCGACCTGCCGCTGGAACTGCGCGACCTCGACCTTGACGACCCGCTCACGCTACCGGCCAGCCTGCGCGGCGCGGATGCCAAGGTGTTCCGCGTGATCGGGCCGGCCGGCCTCGACCCGTCGCATGCCCTGAACTTTGCGCTGCGCGTGACGCGCGAGAAGGGCATGGTCTACCCGGAACGCATCAGCCGCAGTTTTGCCATGCCCTATGTGTTGCCGGCCGATCAGGTGATGCTGCCGGAATCGGACGACAAGGGCTGGCAAGGCATCTGGCGCTCGCGCGCCTGGGAGCTTGGCGTCCTGGCCGCCGCGCTGGCCTTGCTGGCCGTGGTGCTGGCCCGGCCGAAGTGGATCGTCGCCACGCCATCGCGGCTCGCGCGTTTCCGCACCGGCTACCTCGTCTTCACGCTCGTCTTCATCGGCTGGTTCGCACAAGGGCAACTGTCGATCGTCAACATCACCGCGCTGGTCCAGGCCCTCGTGGCCGGGCGCGACCTGGCCTTCTTCCTCCATGACCCGATGACGGTGGCGCTGTGGGCCTTCGTCGCCGCAACACTCGTGGTGTGGGGACGTGGCACCTTCTGCGGCTGGCTTTGTCCCTTCGGCGCGATGCAGGAGTTGGTGGCGCAGTTGACGCGCTTGGCAGGCATCCGGCGCATCAAGCTGCATCGCGACCTGGATGCCAGGCTGAAGTGGATCAAGTACGGGGTGCTGGCGGTCATCGTCGGGCTGGCCGCGGTGTCGCCGTCATGGACCGACAGCGCCGTGGAGGTCGAACCCTTCAAGACCGCCATTACGCTGGGCTTCGTGCGCTCGTGGCCGTTCGTGGCATGGGCCGCCGGGTTGCTGCTGCTCAACGTCTTTCTGTACAAGGGCTTCTGCCGCTACCTGTGCCCGCTCGGCGCGGGACTGGGCCTGTTGGGCAGGGTGCGCTTGCTGCGCTGGATTCCGCGCCGCAGCGAATGCGGCACGCCCTGCCAGACCTGCCGCCACCGCTGCGAGTACCAGGCCATCAAGCCGAACGGCGCCATCGTCTACGAGGAATGCTTCCAGTGCCTCGACTGCGTGGCGATCCACGACAGCCCGCAACGCTGCGCACCGCTCATCGCCAAGGGGCGCGCCCGTACCATCGCGATTCGTCCGCTGCCCGTATGGGCCGGGAGCGAGGCATGAAGCGGCGCCAGTGGCTTCGCGCGACGCTGGGGCTGGGCGCGATCGCCGGCTTCTCCGGGCTGTCGCCAGCAGTGAAGTCGCTGCACTGGGAGAGGCGCTCGATGCTCGGTTTCGGAACCACGCTCTCGCTGCATGCCGCGCATGAGGATGCCGGCGCGCTGGACCGCGCGCTCGATGCCGGCGTGCTGGCGCTGCGTCGCATTGAAAACCAGATGAGCCTGTTCCAGCCCGACAGCGCACTGTCGCGGTTGAATCGCGATGGCGTGCTGCACGCGCCGCCCGATGAACTGGTCGACATCCTCGACATCGCGCATGCCGTCTCGCGCGACAGCGATGGCGCCTTCGACGTCACGGTGCAGCCGCTGTGGCTCGTCTTCGACTCCGCGCGCCGCGCGGGGCGACTGCCGACCGCGCGCGAGGTGCACGAGGCTCGCGCCAAGGTCGACTGGCGTGGACTGGATGCCACGCCCCGTCGTATCCGCTTCGATACACCGGGCATGGCCGCCACGCTCAACGGCATCGCGCAGGGCTATGCGGCCGACCATGTGCGCGCAGTGCTCGCATCGCGCGGCATCCGCCATGCGCTGGTCGATGCGGGCGAGTTTGCGCCGCTCGGCCGCAACAGCGACGCGCGGCCGTGGACACTGGGCATCGCCGACCCGCATGAGGAATCCGCGCTGCTCGCACGGCTCATGACCGATGGCCGTTGCATCGCGACCTCCGCGGACAACCTCAGCAGCTTCAGCGGCGACCATCGCCATCACCACATCTTCGATCCGCACACCGGCTACTCGCCACCGGCGCTGTCGTCGGTGACTGTCGTGGCCGATACAGGCGCGATGGCCGATGCGCTGACCAAGGTGTTCTTCGTGGCCGGTCCTGCGCAAGCCCGTGCGTTGGCGCATCGGTGGCGGGTCGATGCGCTGTGGGTCGACAAGTCAGGTCGATGGGAGGCCACGCCGGGCCTGCTGCTCGCACAGGACGCGCCGATCAAGCCGGCCTGATCCTGCCATCTCGCTCTTCAAAATTCCGAGCACCCATTGCGCTTGCTGCTACTCACGCAACTCAGCAGATTCGGCCGTGAACGCACACGCGTCCACTCGGCGGCCAGCACGTCGCCTTGCTGGTCGGCGCGGTCCCCGTCGAGCGAGCCTGTCGCAAAGCAGATCGGCGGCGGGCCCAGGTTGCGATCGAAGGTGTAGGTGTTGGTGTCTTCCCTCACCACGTCAGGCGGGGCCGGCGGCGAGAGGTCCAGCACCAGCGCGCCCGGGATGAAGTTGATCGCGTAGCCCTCCTCGGACGTGAACTTGCCGTTGATGGCATAGCGCCCTGCCGGGCTGCCGGGGTTGGCCGGCGTGAACAGCGCGCCCTTGATACCGGCACCGGTGTCGCCGAGGATCAGGCCACTCTCGTCATAAGTCATCATCGGGGACAGCCGGCCCGACAACGTTCGCTGATTGGCAGCGGTCAGCGTGAGGACGGGCTGCTGGGTGTAGATGAAGTGATCGTCACTGCTCGGCACGACCACGCTGCACGCGCCGCCGTAGCTGCAGTGATAGAGGTTGGGCAGGCGCCCCGAACCGGCCAGCCCGCCGCGTGTCTCACCTTCCCAGGTCTGGGCCCATACGCGCCAGGTGCTCCCTGTGATGGCGCTGCCGCTGGTGTTCTGCAAGCGCCCGGCCGTGACCAGGTCGGCCGAGGTCGCGCTGTTGACCTGACCCGTCAACGTCATGTCGCCATCGAAGTTGCGCAGGCGCACCGTGTCGGCCGACACGCCGCCGACGGTGAGCGCACCCGCATTGGCATAGTCGAAGCGGCCCGCTGCGCTGCCGGTCAAGGTGCCGATCTGGTTCGCGGGGTTGTCGAGCAACACGTCGCCAGTGCCGGAACTTGCATCGAGCAAGTTGGCCACGATGCCCTGCGACGGCGACGCGGGCGCGAACAACGACCCGTCGGCCTTGCCGGACTTGCCGGCTCCCGTGGCCGCCTTGCCGAGGCCGCTGCCCGTTGCCTGCGTGACGCTGCCGTCTGCATGCAAGACCGCGGAATTCGTCGCCGTGACGGGGCCGGCCAGCGTCAGGTCGCCATGCATCGCGTTGATGTTCAGGTCGGTGGCGGCCAGTCCACTGCCCGCCATGGACTGCTGCGCGTCCACGACGTTGACCGCGCCAACGGTCAGCGCACCGGCATTCGTGAAATCGAAGCGGCCAGTGGCGCTGCCTGCGACGGCGCCCACGTTGGCGCCCGGCGCATTCAATCTCACGTCGCCGGCGCGCGCGGTGGCCAGCAAGCCATTCGTCACGGTCAGCGTGCCGGTCGACGATTGCGCGATGCCGTTGCCTTCGATCGCGAGATCCGTCGCGCTCACCGGCGCATTCAACGCGAGGTTGCCGACGCCGCCGGCTTGCAGGATGGCGGTGCTGGCCGAGTTGACGCCGGCATTGACGTTCAGGTCGCCTGCGTTGGTACGCACGCGCACCGCGTTGCCCGTCACGCCGCTGCCGGTTTCGAACAGCGATGCGCCTGCCCGGATCACGCCGAGTTGCGCCGGCACGCTGACGGGGCCGATCGCCAGCGCGTCGGCATCGGTGTAGTCGAAGCGCCCCGCTGCGGTGCCCGCGAGCGTGTCGGCGTGATTGACGCCGGCGCTCAGGTTCACATCGCCGGTGGTCGAGCGCACCAGCAGACCGCCTGCGGTGATGCCGCCTGCCGCCGTCTGGCTGATCCCGCCATTGGCCAGCAACGCCAGGCTCGTTGGATCGATCGCCGCGTTGAGGCTCAGGTTGCCGGCGCTGCTCTGGAGCACGGCGTTGAACCTGGCCGTGACGGCTTGGTCGACGGAGAGGTCGCCCGTGAACGCGCGCACGCGCAGCGAGTCGGCCGTGATCCCACGCGCCGATGTCGGCTGCTGCGGGTCGGCAACGGTCACGGCGCCGATGCCCAATGCACCGGTGTTGTCGAACTCGAAGCGGCCTGTCGCGCCGCCCGCGATGGTTCCGACCTTGTTGACCGCCGCGGTCAGTGCAACGTCGCCATTGAATGCGTAGGCAATCAGGCCACTGCCGACCGACAGGCCTCCCGTCGTCGTCTGGCCAATGCTGGTGGCAGCCAACGCGAGACTGTCGGCACTGATCGCTGCGTTCAACGCGAGGCGGCCGACGCCGCCAGCTTGCAGGAGGGCCGTGCTGGCCGAGCTGACGCCGGCATTGACGGCCAGGTCACCGCCGCCGGTACGGCCGCTGCGAACGCGCACCGCGTTGCCCGCCACGCCGCTGCCGGTCTCGAACGACGGCGCGGCTGCGCCAGCCGAAAGCAAGGCGGGTTGCGCCAGCACGCTGACCGGGCCGATCGCCAGCGCGTCGGCGTCGGTGTAGTCGAAGCGCCCCGATGCGCTGCCGGCCAAGGTGTCGGCGCGATTGACGGCGGCGCTCAGGTTCACGTCGCCTGTGGCCGAACGAACAAGCAAGCCGCCCGCGGAGATGCCGCCTGCCGTCGTCTGGCTGATGCTGCCATTGGCCAGCAACGCCAGGTTGGCTGGATCGATCGCGGCGTTGAGGCTCAGGTTGCCGGCACTGCTCTGGAGCACGGCGTTGGTCGTGGCCGTGACGGCCTGGTCGACGGACAAGTCGCCTGTGAGTGCACGCACGCGCAGTGCGTCGGCGCTGATGCCACTTGCCCCTGTCAACTGCTGCGAGTCGGCCACGGTCACGGCGCCGATGGCCAGCGCACCCGCGTTGTCGAAGTCGAAGCGGCCTGTCGCGCCGCCCGCGATGGTTCCGACCTTGTTGACCCCCGCGGCCAGTGCAACGTCGCCATCGCGTGCGTTGGCGATCAGGCCACCGACCGACAGGCCTCCCGTCGTCGCCTGGCCAATGCTGGCGCCATCCAGCGCAAGGTTGTCGGCCCCGATCGCTGCGTTCACCGCGAGGGTGCCGGCACCGCCCGCCTCCAAGATCCCCGTGGTGGTGGCCGCGACTCTGGCATCCACGCTCAGCGCGCCGTCGACAGTGCGCACCCGCACGGCATTGGCCGCCAGGCCATCGGCCGAGAAGAACTGCTGCTGCGCCCCCGGGCCGACGATCGAGAGTTCCGTTGTCGTGCCGGTGCCGCGTCGGACCAGCACGCCGACCTCGTCGATCGACAGCGCATCGGCGTTGGTGAAGTCGAAGCGCCCGCCCGCGCCGCCGGCCACCGCACCGACGTGGTTGGTTGCCGCGATGAGGTTCACGTCGCCTGCGGACGCCTCCGCCACCAGGCCATTGGCCGTGATCCCGCCCGTAATCGTCTGGTTGATGTTTCCGAGCGCGGCCAACCCCACGCCGGGCGCGTTGACCGGCGCGTTCAGGACCAGGTCGCCCGTGGCGGCCACGAGCACCGCGCTGGTTCCGCCGGTGACGGCCTCGTCGACAGTGAGGCCGCTCCCCTGCGCCATGACTTGCACGATGTCCGCGCTGATCCCGTTGCCGACGATGGGCTGCTGCAGATTGCTGCTGGCCACCTGGCCGATGGTGACGGCGCCTGCGCCGGAGAAGTCGAAGCGGTCGGTGGCGCTGCCGGCGATGGTGCTCACGTTGTTGGTGACCGCGTTGAGAGTCACGCTGCCGTTCCGCGCAATGGCCAGCACCCGGTCGGACGTGATGCCCCCGGCTGAGGTCTGGGCGATGCCATTCGCGGCCAGCAACGACACATCGTCGGCCACCACCGGAGCGCCAAGGACGACGCTTCCGCCGCTGCTGCGCACGACCGCGGAGCCCGCCGCGGTCACGCCTGCGATCTGCGCCTGCGTGCCGTCGGCGAGCGTGTAGCCGACCGTGCCGACGCTCAACGTGCCGGTGTTGGTGAATTCGAGATTTGCCGCGACATTCGTCGCCAACGCGTTCACTGCATTGCCGGGGTTCGTCAAGGCCACGCTGCGGTTAAGGTAGTAAGGAGAGGCCGGCGCGAAGACCGCAAGGCTGTCCGCAGTGATGCTCCCCGTTTGCGTGATGGTGCCGGCGGACCCTCCGATCAATGCGAGCGATCCCCCCTTCAGGTTCATGTCGCCATTCACCTGGAGGCTGCCGAACGGACCCGTCTGCAAGGTGAGATTGCGTGGTTCTTTCAATGTGATCGGGCCAACGACCTGGACGCCTGATCCGGATTCCGAGCCGAATGAGATGTTTGGCGCGGCCAACTGATCCAGTTCGGCTTGCGAGATGACGAAGGTATCGGTGCGATCTTCCCCTCCCAGCGTGATCAAACCGTTGAACTGGTTGCGCCGAACGTTGATGGCGCCAGTCACGCTTATGACCGGCGCGTCGATGTCAATGGCGTCGACGCCCGGCTGCGACTGGGCGGAGAGGGTGATATGGCCCGACTGCGTCGTCACCGCCGCGGGCGTTGCTCCCTCCACAGACGCGAGGGTGATGCCCGCGATGGGTACAGAGGTCGAAGCCACCGTTCCGGTAATGGCGACATTGCCGGTGGTCGTGGTGATGGTGCTCTCGTTCCCGATCAGCACACCGCCGATGCCGACGGCGTTCTCGCCCCGCGGTTGGGTGCCAGTTCCGCTGATGCTGACAGCGCCGGTGCCCGAACTGATGTGGAAGTCGTTGAGTTTGACGCCGTATTCGCTGGCGGGAGGGACTGGAGGTGGAAGGAAAAACGCAGCAAGAACGGCGGTGAGGATAGGACCGTCAGGATCAGCGGGAAAGGGATCGAAGGGACCGCCGGGGTTGTCGGGATTGCCGGGGTTGTCGGGGTTTTCCGGCTCGTCGGGCTCCTCAGGAATGACCGGCCGTGTCAGGCGGGTTCCAGTGCCATCCAGGCTCACCTTCCCGCCCTCGGTCGTAATGCTGCCGTTCGTCAACGTGATGCCCGCCGCACCTCCCGAATCGCCCTTCATGGTGACGGATCCAGTGCCGGTCGCGATGTCGGCGCCGGTCATCAGGATGCCCTCGGCATTGGTCGAACTACCCGTCATGGTCACGGATCCAGCGCCGGTCTTGATGTTGCCTCCTGTCATCGAAATACCCGGAGCATTGGTCGAAGTACCTGTCATGGTCACGGATCCGACGCCTGTCGTGATGCTGCCTCCTGTCACCGAAATACCCGGGACATCGGGCGAAGTGCCTTTCATGGTCACGGATCCGACGCCTGTCGTGATGCTGCCTCCCGTCATGGAGATACCGCTGCCGTGGGTGGTGGTAGCGGCCGTCATCAGTGCGTCTCCGCCGTTGGTGTCGATGTTGCCAGCCAAGACGATGAAGCCACCCACAGAATTCGCTGAAGGCGGGTCGCTCTCGAACACGACGCCCAGCTTGCCGCCGGTCGACTTGATCGAGGCGCCAGCCGGAAAGGTGATGTTGTTGTGTGCAAGGAACTGCAGCTTCGCATCTGACGAACCGGCGTAGTTGATTGCCACGTCGTCGTCGAACGTGATGTTTCCGTTTTGCGCGCCCGTGTCGCCTGTCTTGATCGTCACCGTGGCGTTCTTGCCCAGGGCGCTGGCGATTTCATTGTCATAGACCGCCGATGGCTTACTGGGGTCGTCGGCAAGCGGAAACGGAACTTCCAGGTGGGGCGGGGGGCAGTTTGCTTCGCAGGGCCCGTCATTCGCAGGGCCTGCCTTGACAGTGATGCTCGCCGGATCGAGCAGCCACTCCCCAGCCTTCCCTGCGGCTGCACTGGTATCGACCCGCACGCTTCCCACATCGAAACGTCCACCCGAGGTTTCGACGAACCCGCCGTTGCCGCCGTTCGGGCCGCCACGCGCAGTGATCGGCCCGCGCGCCTGCAGCGTGCCGTCGCCAAACACCATCACCTTACCGCCATCGCCCTTGTCCATCGCATCACTGCGCATGCTCGAAGTTGCCAGCAACACTGCGGCATCACTCGCATGCACCCGGATGCTCCCTCCCCCGGCACCGCCGCTCGCATCGATCACCGCGCCGTCATCCACCAGCACCCGCCCGCTGTCGACACTGACGCTCCCGCCCTTCAGTCCCGCCTGCGTGCCGGTCGCATCGAGGGTGCCGGCCACGCGCACATCGTTGTTGCTGCCGCCGCCAAGGATGATCTCGCCATTGCGCTCGACCAGCGAGTGCGCCTGCACGATGCCCTGCTGGTTCACCACCCACTGCGAAGGCGTGCTGCCCGCCGCCAGCATGGCGACGCGTCCGCCGTCGGCGGTGAGCGTGGCCCCCGCTGCGTTCTCCGTCGATGCATGGGTCGCCTTCACATCGGTCGACACGCGAAAGGTGGTGAGCCCGTCGCCCGCGAAATCGACCGCGACCTGCCGGCCCGACACCAGGCCGATGGTGCCGCTGGCCACGTTGATATCGCCCTCGTTTCGCACCGTTTCGCCCATCAGTGCCACAGTGCCGCCTTTGCTGGCGCGGATGCTGCCGGCGTTGACCACACTTGCATGGTTGCCATCGGCGCGCTCGAACACCAGTTGCTTGCCCGCCATGAAGTTGTCGTTGCGGATATCGAGCGTGGAGGCCACGAGACCGCCTGTGTTGACGACCGATCCCTTGCTGAACAGCACCCCATTCGGGTTGACCAGGAACACCTGTCCGTTGGCATTGAGCCGGCCTGCGATGGTGGACGCATCGGGCCCGACCACGCGATTGAGCAGCACGCTCGCCACCCCCGGCTGCGCGATGTTGACGGTGCCACCCGCACCGATGGAAAAACTGTTCCATTGCGCCATTGCACGGGCGGTGGACTGCGTGATGTTCATCGTGCCGACGCCTGGCTGGCTCATGGTGACGCCGCCGCCGATCGCCTTGAAGCCGGTGGGCAGCGTCTGTGCAAAGGCCGGCGCAAGCCCCGCGGCCAGCAGGCAGGCGACGAGAGGGCGCAGGCTGACCACGCTGGCATCGCAACCGCGACGGAGCGCATCAAGGCGAGTGTTCATGGTGTGCCTCCTTCGAGAGTTGCTCAGAAGCTCTTCTGCGCCTGCACATGGAAGCGCGGGTCGCTTCTGCCGCCGTCGGTGGTGGCGCGCGGCGTGCCGTCGCGCCATGCGAGGGTGGCGTTGATCGAGAAGTTGCCGGGCCGTGACCACGACACGCCGAAGCCGGCGCCGCGCAGGCTGTGCCAGGTGCGGCCGTCGAAGAGGGTCGGGCCCCTGACCGTCTTGCCGCGCGCCGCAAAACCCTGCTTCGGCGTCACGCGGGGCAGCGGGGCGTGGGGTCTGGGCCGTAGCCCATGGCACGCCGGGCAGACGATCACCGGCACGGCCCACCTGGCCCTGCCTTGCCAGCGCGACGGCGTATGCCGCTCAAGTCTTGACAGCCATGGCATTTGACTTCCCCGGCGTGTGCCACCGCGGTCCTCGCATTGCTGCTCGCGCGGTCCGGGTCCGAAGGGCCGAACACCTGGCAGGCGGCACTGCAATCGAAGGCTCGTCTGCAACGAATGCCAATCGCAATCCAGGCGCTTCGTGAATGCAGCACGCTCCTGCACAGATGAATCCGCGGTTGACCATGTGCTTTACTTTCCTTGCAAAAACACAGGGCGGAGGTTCTTGACCCTTGCGACGCTTGCCGCCGTCCGCTCTCGGCTCCCTTGGTGTTGGCAATGGTCCCCTTCTTCCAAACATGGGGCATCACCAAGAGTGAGTAGCTCAAAACCGGACCCTCTGCGATTCTTGAGATTCATCGGTTCCCCGGCTGAAGGACTGTTCCCAAGAAGATGCGCGTGGCGATGCACCCCGGCGGCGTGGTGTCCGTCGCGAAAGCGCCAGGTACAGGCCGGTACACGATCACTCGTGGTCGAGCCGAAGGGTCGATTTCCTTACGCAGCCAGCACGACGGCGAACTCGATCACTGCGTACAGCATCGGGGCGCGAGGCGACTTGACGCGGGCCTCGTCGGCGCCGGTCAGCACCGGCACCGCGCCCTGGTTGCTGGCGATCGATCCCGCCGGGAAGTTCCTGTACGCCGCCGACTCGCAATCCTCTTCCCTGTCGGAGTACGCCATTGACCATACGAGTGGCCGCCTGGGGGCGACATCATGTCTGGATCTAGAAAGCCGCACACCCATCGCGCCGATCCGTATTGACGCAATTCAGCAGGTTCGGCCGCGAGCGCACGCGTGACCATTCGCGGGCGAGCACATCGCCGCCCTGTCCCGCGCGGTCGCCGTCGAGCGCGCCCGTGGCCACGCAGATCGGCGCCTGGCCGAGGTTGCGGTCGTAGACGTAGGTGGTCGGCTCCTCGCGCAGCACGTCGGGCTTGGGCAGGCCCGAGAAGTCCGTGCGGCGGGGGCGTGGCACGGGCGGTTCGACGATCGGCGCCTGCGTCACCGTCAAGCGCCCGGGCGTGACCGTGAACGCATAGCCCGCAGGCGATACGAAGTTGACGCCATCGATCGTGTAGACGCCTGGTGGGCTGTTGCGGTCGGCCGTCGACGAGGGGTTGCCGCTGAATGCGGCATTCGTGTCGCCGAGGATCAGGCCGCTCACGCTGAAGACGAAGGGCGGGTTGTCGGCGCCTTCCACGCGTGACGCATTGGCGATGGCGATGCCGGCCGTCGGTTGCTGCGCATAGATGAAGTGGTTGTCGGTGGGCGACACCGTCACCGCGCACAGGCCGAGATAAGTGCAGTTGTAGTAGTTGGGCAGCGGCCCCGAGCCCGCCAGATCGCCACGCTTCTCGCCGACCCAGGTGTTGGCCCGCACGCGCCACGGTGCGCCGGAGATAGCGAAGTTGTCCGGGTTTTGAAAGGTGGCCGCCGCGACCAGGTCAGTCGAGGTGGTACTGCGCACGTTGCCGGCCAGCATGAGGTCGCCAGTCAGGGTGCGCACCAGCACTTGGTCAGCCTCCATCGAGGTCGTTGCAAGGGACTGCGGCAGATTACCGGCGGCATCGAATCCAGTGACCGTGACCGCGCCGATCGCGACGCTGTCGGCATCGAAGTACCTGAAGATGCCGGCCGCGCCGCCACCGACCGTGTCGGTGCTGACGTTGTTGGCCGGGTTGTCGAGCAGCACATTGCCGCCGGTGGACAGTGCCAGCAGCTTGCCCGCGGTGATCGGCGCGCCCTTGGCCTGTGTGATGTTGCCGACGCTGAGCAGGCCGATCTCCGTGCCCGACACCGGCGCGTTCAGCGTGATGTTGCCGCCGCCCCCGTTCTGCAGCGTGAGCTTGGCGATGTTCAGCGTGCCGACCACGTCGATGTTGCCGGCATGCGCATTGCTGCCGACCACGAGGGTCGGTGCCTGCATGCGGGTGAGTGTGTCGGCCGAGATGGCGAAGCCGGTGACCGCCGTGCCGCCCAGCGTGACCGGGTTGGCGGTGCGATCGACCGGCGTCACGACCAAGGCATCCGGGGTGCCCGCCACATCGACGCCACCCGGGCGCAGGTTCAGCACCGTGCCCGCAATGACGGTCGCCCCCCCGACGTGCGCGCCCACGGACAGCGCGTCGACGGACCGATCGTTCGCGGCGCGCAGCACCACGACGTTCTTGCCTGTGACGAGCGCACCGGGGTCTCCCGGAATTTCCTGCTCGGGCAGGGGCGCCGTCGCCCCCGCGAGCAGCACGCCCGCAGCGGCGCCCTGCGTTTCGCCGGTAATGGTGATGTTGCCGGTGCCGGTGGATGCGACCAGTGAGCGGGCGCCCAGCAGCACGCCATTGTTCGGTGCGGTGCCGGCCGCACCGGCCAGCCGCAAGCCATTCACTGTGATGTTGCCGTCCTTGCTTTGCAGGGTCGCCGTTGCGCCGGAGAACGCCTGGGCGTCGATCTGCACGCCATGGCCGGGCGTGGAGGCGCTGTTCCCGGCGAAGCCGCTCCCGGCAAAGCTGCCCACGCCGTTGAGCGTGATGCCGCCGCTGGTCGTGAAGATGCCGGTGGGCGCCTGGTTGGTGGTGACCACGATGCCGCTGCCGACGGTGCTGGTGCCGAGAACGTCGACATTGCCGGTTGAGGCGTTGATGGTGGAGGCGTTGATGAGCACCGCACCCGAGGTTTGCCTGAGGCCGTTGGGAACCCGGCTATCGCGCCCGACCAGCGACACGTTGCCGCCCCGGCTTGCATCGTTGCCCTTCGAGTAGGTATTGATGCCCGTTTCCCCGGTGGCCGTCACTGTGTTGCCGCCGCGCGAGTCGATGGTCGATCCGGCGATGCAGATGGCGCAGCCGCCCAAGTCCGTCTTGCCCAGCGCACCCTTCATGGTGATCGTGCCGCCGTTGCTGTAGATCGCGGCGCCGTTGAAGATGCTGACCGCTCCGGCGGCGCCGGTGGTCGGGGCGGAGTTGTTGAAATCCGCATTGAGCGCGACGTTGAACGGGTCGGCGCCGTAGCCGGCGATGGTGCCCCCGAACATCGAGATGCCGCGGTTGGCATTGAGCGTGAATGTGCGCGGGCCCTTGTCGCCAGCGTAGGCGATCTGCACGTTGTCCATCGTGATGGAAACGCCGTTCGTCGGCTCGCCGATGCCGGTGTAGATGGTCACGTTGCTGCCGATCAGGGCGCGGTTGATATCGCCGTCCAGGATGGTCGAATCCACCAGCGGCGTGAACGTGTCGCCATCCAGGCCGCCGCCCTCGTCGCCATGGTTGATGGTCACCTTGAAGGGGTCGATCAGCCATGTACCTGCCGTGCCCGTCGGCGCCGAGGCATCGACCGAGATCCCTTGAAGATCGAATGCAGCGCCCGAGGTTTCGATCTGGCCGCCGTTGCCTCCGTTGACCCCGCCCTTTGCCTCGAACACGCCATGGGCCTTGATCGTGTTGTCGCCCTTGGCGGTGATGGTGCCGCCATCACCCGTGAGCCGGGAGGCACTGGCCACCAGGACCGCGGTGTTGTCCAACTCGAGTACGCCGCTGCTCTCCGGGCCGGCAGCCCCGATCGCATGGACGTTGACGGTGCCGGCCTTGCCCGCGCCGCTGCTGTCGAGCGCAACGACT
This sequence comes from Variovorax rhizosphaerae, assembly GCF_037889975.1. Taxonomy (NCBI): domain Bacteria; kingdom Pseudomonadati; phylum Pseudomonadota; class Betaproteobacteria; order Burkholderiales; family Comamonadaceae; genus Variovorax; species Variovorax rhizosphaerae. Next base: position 168,873 of record NZ_JBBKZT010000006.1, read on the forward strand.
TCATCGCCGTCGCCGTTGCGGATCAGGACGTTGCGGCCCTGGACCACGATGTTGCCGCCCGGCCCGGTCGTGCTGGCCGTGCTCAGGAGCACACCGATGTCTTCCTCCGTGAACCCTGCCACGGAAAGCGGCGGCCCGCCGAGCGGCCTGCAGCAAGCATCGATCCGCACATTGCCGCCCTGGCCGTTGACAGTGAGGTTGCCGCCCGGCGCCGTCATCTGCCCGCCGTTGATGTCGACGGACCAGGCGTTGCCGAAGTTGGTCTGCACCACCGGGGCCCCCTCGGTGCCGACGATCTCGAACTCCTGGCTGCCCGTCGTGCCCAGCACCGTGAGGTTCTTGCCGTTGCCGGCCGAAAGGGTCGTATCGACCAGGCTCACGCCGGTGCCAGCGTCGTAGGTTTGACCCACGTTCAACGCGCTCGGGGTGATCCCGCTGATATCGGCAGCCGTCCCTTCGAGTTTCAGATTGCCACCGGTCACGATCGGGGTTCCGCTGATCGTGATGCCGCTGCCTGCATCGACAGAGGTGGGATGCGGATCGTTCGCCCCCAGGTTGCGCGAACTGCCCAGCAGCGAGATGTCACCCGTCGAGGCGTTGATTCCCGAGTTGAGAACAATGCTGCCGAAAGGAACGGAAAAAACGTCGGCACGCACGTCGATGCCCGAAGTGTTGAGTCCGCCGCGTCCTTCGATCGCGATGTTCCCCGAACCCGTCGTGATGCCGCTGCCTCTGATGATCACACCTCCGTTACCGACACCCAGTGACTCGTCTCCCAGCGCTACCGAGAACGACTGGCCTTCGCCACGCATGCTGATGTTGCCGCCAGTATTGCAAGCGACCTGGTCGATGCCGCATGTCGACACCCTGCTGCGGTTCAATTCGATTCCAGCGGCGACGCGCTCGGTCGCGTCTTCTTCATCAGCGGCGACGACCGGGATCGCCTCACTGACCGCGCGCCCCGTCGCGGGTTTGCCTTGTCCATAGAAATTGATGTCGCCTCCGTTGGTCCGGATCGTGGCGCCCATCGTGGGACCACCGTCTTCGTTGACTGGGATCTCCTTCGTACCAAGCACGATGGATCCACGTGGCTCGAAGGTTCCGTTGATCGATATCACTGGCGGAGCATCGGACCCGGCCGAGTCTGAATCGAAATTGACATTCAGGGCGCCCGACTTCGACACGATGCTGGACCCGTTCTCCATCACGATGTTGCGCCGCGAATTGACGGTGAGAGTGGCTGCGTCGCCCGCCTCCTTGAGGATCTGGCTGTTCTGCGCGAAGTTGACGCCGTAGCCCGGCGAATCGCCGATCGCGACCGCGTTGCTTTCAAGGGTCACGTTGGTGCCCTTGCCGAGCGTGTCGCCAATCGTCTTCGTGTCGACGGTGCTGAGATCCTTGTAGCCGATCGTGTCGCCGGGCGAGCGCACGCGCAGGTCGGTGTTGGCGCTGAGGGTCCAACTTCCGTTGGCGCCGTTCGCGCCGCCACGGGCATTGATGCTGACGGCAGGATCCACGGTGACCGTATAGCCCTTGGTCGTGATGGTTCCGCCGCCGCTCTGTGCATCGGCCGCGCTTGCATCCAGTTTTCCGCCGACCATGACGGTGCCGCGCTGCCCGCCCTGCAGCACGATCTCGCCGTTGCGCGACTCCATGGACTGGGCAATGAGAGTACCGCTCTGGTTCACCACCGAGGAGCCCAGGCCGTAGACATCGGCCATCAACACGATATGGCCGCCATCGGCCTGCACGGTACCCTTGTTGATGACGCTGGCAATCGATGCAAAGGCCGAGACCTTGAAGGTCGTCAGCCCGTCGCCCTGCAAATCGACGGTGACCGAATCCCCTGCGGCCAACCCGGCGGTGCCTTGCGCGACGTTGATGTTGCCTTCGTTGCGGACCGTGCCACCCAACAGCGCGATCGTGCCTTTCGGGGCGCCAGTGATGGTGCCCTGGTTCAACACCGTGCCGCCCCCGTTCGTGAACTTGAAAGTGCGCGTCGTCTCGTCCATGACATTGTCATTCGAGACGTTCAGCGTCGACGCCACCAGCCCCCCCACGTTGACCGACGCCGTGGGGCCGAAGGTCACGCCGTTCGGGTTCACCAGGAACACATGGCCATTGGCGTTCAGCGCGCCCATGATCTGCGTCTCCTTGCCGCCGACCACGCGGTTGAGCAGCACGCTGTTGACGCCCATCTGCTGGTCCACCCGCACGCTGGAGCCAAAGTCGATGTTGAAGGTATTCCATTGGCCGACGGCACGCAGCGTCGACTGCCTGATCGTCATCGCAGTCACGCCCGCGTCCACCTGCGTGAAGGCGCTTTGACAAACGGCACCAGCAACGACACAAACACCGCCACGCAACTGCGTGAGTCCGGTCGGCAGGTTGGTTTGCGCACTCGCCGGAACGGACCCGATGCACGCGATCGCGAGCGCCAGCGGATGCAGCTTCACACGCAGCGGACGACGCGCGCAATGGACAGAAACTGGTGCAGTCATGGGGAGATCCAATGCATCAGGACAGACCGCTCTCAGGGAATCTGGCTTTGCCACCTTGCTTGACCCTGGGGGGCTGGAATGTCGAAGACATTTCTCGAGGGCGCTCAAAAGCTCTTCTGCGCCTGCACATAGAAGCGCGGGTCGCGCTTGCCGCCGTCGGTGGTGGCGCGCGGCGTGCCGTCGCGCCATGCGAGGGTGGCGTTGATCGAGAAGTTGCCGGGCCGTGACCACGACACGCCGAAGCCGGCGCCGCGCAGGCTGTGCCAGGTGCGGCCGTCGAAGAGGGTCGGCCCCTTGACCGTCTTGCCGCGCGCCGCGTCGTAGAACAGGAAGGGCGTGATCTCGTCGTTGAAGGACCAGCGCCATTCGGCCGTGCCGATCAAACCCTGGTCGACCAGCACCTCGCCCGAGGGATAGGCCCGCACCGCGCGGGCGCCGCCGAGCGCCAGCTTCTCCGAGGCGTCCAGGTTCTTGCTGGCGAACTGGCCGCCCACGGAGATGTAGAACGAATGCCGCGGAATGATCGCCTGCAGCCGCGAGATCTGCGCCGTGAGCTTCGTGAAGTTGCCCTCGGTGCGGTGCCCGGCCTCCAGGCTGTCGTTGAGCTTGCTGGTCGGATCGCGCAGGCTCAGGTCGCCCATGTAGAGGTTGCCGGAGCTGGCCGTGTAGCCGCCGCCGAACAGCTCGTCGCGCCGCTCCCAGGTCCAGCCCAGCCCGAAGCCCTCGATGTGCTTGTGCGAGGTGACGTCCACGGCGCGGTACTCGTCGGTCAGGTCCTTGCGGTCCACCGACAGGCGCAGGAACAGGTTCTGCTGGCGTTGCCGGATCAGCGGATAGCTCAGCGAGAAGTCGTACACGTTGGCCACGCCATGCGCGTCCAGCGGCTCGAACTGCCCGCCGAGCTCGTAGTTCACCCGCGCGATGCCCAGGCCGGCACGCACGCCGCTGGTGCCGATCGGCGCCTCGTACGACAGCCGGCCGAACTGCAGCTCGTTGCTGTTGGACAGCAGCACGCGCGCATCCAGGTTGTCGCCGATGCCCAAGGGGCTGAGCCAGCGCACCGTGCCCCCAATGCGGTAGCGGCCCGACTCCTCGGTGCCGTGGTTGTCGGCCTCGGCCTGGAAGGCCCAGCGCCGCGCCGGCGTGACCTCCACCGTCAGGTCGCTGGTGCCGGGCGTGAGGCCTTCCTGCAGGCCCGAGCCCACGCGCGAGCCGGGCTGGTCCGACAGCAGCAGCATCGCGCGCTCGTAGCTTTGCGCATTGACGGCCTGGCCGGGCACCAGTCCCGCCAGGAAGCCGCGCACGCGCGCCTCGCTGATCGGCGCATCGGGGGCGACCAGCACGTCGACCGTGCCCAGCTTGCCTTCGATGACGCTGATCTCGACCACGCCTTCGCGCACCGTCTGCACCGGCACCACGGCGGTCGCCAGGAAGTAGCCGCGCGCGCGGTACAGGTCGGTGATGGTCTTGGCGAGCGCCTCCAGGTCGGCCAGCGCCACGTCGCGGCCGATGTAGGGCTGGGTGGCGGACTTGAGCTCATCGGCCGACAGCGCGTTCGCGCCGTTGAAGTGGATGTCGTTGAGGCGGAAGGTCGGCGCCGGGGCGGGGGTGCGCGGCAGGTTCTGCGGTATCGCCGCGCCGGCCGGGGGGCGCGCGGCCTGCGCGACCTGGGTGCTGTTGTTGCCGCTGTTGCCGCTGTTTCCGCTGTCGCCGCTGTTGCCGCTGTTGCCGCTGCTTCCGCTGCTGCCGCTGTCGCCGCTGTCGCCGCTGTTGCCGCTGTTGCCACAACTCCCGCAGGGATCGCTGGTGGGCAGCAGTTCGGTGTCCGCCGGGCCCGCTGCCGCCACGGTGGTCGCCTCCTCGGCATGCACGCGTTGCACCACGAACACCAGTGCGGCGCCGATGACAAGGCTGCAGGCCACGGCCACCTGCCGGCGCTTTGCGCGCAAGGGGAGCGAAGCAGGCGAGGCGGCGATCTTGTTGTTGTCCTGGACTTGCATGCTCAGCTTCCGACAGTCAGGCGCCAATTGCCGATGAGGTTGAACGGGGCCCAGAAGAAGGGGTGCGACATGCTGGGGTTCTTCAGCACGGCCAGTTGCCCGGCCTGCATCGCGCGCTGGATGTCGCGGCCCTTGGCCAGCTCGGCATAGAGCGCGGTCATCAGCACCTCGGTCGCGTCGTCGGACACCGACCACAGCGAGGAAATCAGGCTCGAGGTGCCGGCCGAGAGGAAGGAGCGCGTGAAGCCCAGCACCTCGTCGCCGGTTTCCACACGGCCCAGCCCCGACTCGCAGGCCGACAACGTGACCAGCGCGCTGCGCTGCAACGGCAGGTCGAGGATCTCGTGCGCTTCCAGGAAGTTCTGCTTGCCGCCCTCGTTGGCCAGCAGGATGCGCGAGTACAGCGGATCGATCTGGTCGGCCTCGGCATGCGCGGCGACGTGGATCAAGGGCGAGCGGCCGGCCGCCTCGCGGAACTGCGTCTTGGTGGCGGCGGCGCCCATGTAGACGTTGTTGCGCGGGAACGCGGCGGCGATCACCTTGACCTCGGCGGCGGCGCCCGGCAACTCGTGCTGGTCGTCGATGCGCGGATTGCCGAAGGCGGTGAGTTGCGCATCGACGCGCGGCGGCGTGCTCTGCGCCAGTTGCACGGCGATGCTCATCGAGGGCGCCACCGACACCGGATGCGTCTCGATCACGTACTGGTTGTTGAGCCGCAGCGCCTGGAACGGCAGGTAGTGCAGCGGGCCGTGCGGCACGAAGATCAGGCGCACGCCCGGTGGCAGGTTGAGCGGGGCGAGCAGCGCGGTGCCCAGCTTCTCGGCATTGACGACGGTGTTGCGGCGCGCGCGCAGCACCTGGTTGCGGAAGCCGTCGACCAGTTCGTTCAGCTCGTCGCGCGTGACGGCCACGCTGAAGGACTTGATTTCGTTCGGACCCACCACCCAGACCTGCAGCCGGTCGCGCAGTGAGTGGAACTCGACCACGCGTTCATCGGGCTTGAGTGCGCGCTGCAGCGTGGGCAGGTCGGCGGTGGCGGTGGCCTCGTCGCTGACACGGGCCCGTCCGCGCACCGCGTCGAGCAGTGCGCGCGAGCGGCTGCGCTCGCTGACCTCGAAGGCCGCGCGTGTGTCGCCGACGTCGCTGTAGATGTTCACGCCGCGCTCGAACACCTGCTGCAGGTCGGAGAACAGGCCCATCTTGAATTCCTCGCTGCGGAACTTGGAGCGCACGCCGTCGACGCTGGCGAGCGCCTTGCCCACGGCCACGGAGGCTGCCGCCTTGTCGCCGCGTGCCTGTTCGGCGCGCGCCACGCCGTCCCAGGCCCAGAGCTGGTAGTAGCCGGAGTCGGTGCCGACCGGGCGGGTGGTGAGCTGGCGGTACAGCGCCACGGCTTCGTCGGGCTTCTTCTCGGCCAGCAGCAGGCGCGCGCGGGTGCGGTCGACCTGGGCCGCGAGCTGCGGGTCCGCCGGCGGTGTGAGTTGGTCGAAGAGTTGCCGCGCACGTGCAGTGTCGCCAGACTCGATCAGCGCGTTGACCAGCGAGGATTGCACCAGCGGCGCATAGCGCTCGGAGCTGTTGGCCAGCGCGGTCTCGTAGCTGCCGACGGCGGCGGAATAGCTGCCGCGGCGCGTCTGCACGTCGCCGATCACCTTGTGGGCCGGGCCGACGACGAGCTTGGGGTCCCTGGATTCGTAGCGCAGCGATTCGCGCGCGAATTCCTCGGCCTTGTCGAGCTGGCCGGAGTAGCTGTAGACGATGGCCAGGTCGCGGTTGGCCATGGCCTGGAGGTCGGGGTTGTTGGTGGCCTGCGCCAGGTGCAGCGCCTTGCTGGCCGCGCGCACGCTCTGGCGGAACTCGCCCTTGTCGGCCAGCGCCACGGCCTGGCTGCAGTACTGGTAGCCGGAGAGCTTGATGTTGTCGTTCGCGTAGAGCACGGCACCATCGTTGCTCAGCGCAAGGATGGTGTCGGTGTCGGCGAGGCGGGCCTTCTCCTGCTGGGCGGCGATGGCTTCGGCGTCGCGCGCAGGTTGCTGGCGCGGGGTCTGGGCCGTGGCCCAGGGCATGCCGAGCAACGCGGTGGCGATCACGGGCACGGCCCACCTGGCCCTGCCGTGCCAGCACGACGGCGTATGCCGCTCAAGGCTTGTCAGCCATTGCATTTGACTTCCCCGGCGTGGGCCACTGCGGTCCGCTCACCGCTACTTGCGCGGTCCGAGTCCGAAGTGCCGAGCAACTGACAGGGGGGCGCTGACATCGAAGGCTCGTATGCAGCGAATGCCAATCGCCATCCAGGCGCTTCGTGAATCCAGCAGGCTCCTGCACAGATGATTCCGCGGTTGACCATGTGCTTTACTTTCTTTGCAAAAACACAGGGCGGAGGTTCTTGACCCTCGCGACGCTTGCCGCCGTCCGCTCTCGACTCCCTTGGTGCGTGCAATGGTCCCCTTCTTCCGAACATGGGGCATCACCAAGAATGAGTAGCTCATTTCCGTAGAAAACCGAGATCCATCGGTCTTTCGACCGAGGTCTTTCTTCTTTGGAAAGCGACGTGCGGCGACGCATGGTGTTTGCGGGATGTACGTCGCGAAAGGGTGAAGCGATGGACAGGCGGGCGGAGCGACTTGTCCCCAAAGGCTATTCCGCCCAAGCGTGCGGCGCTTGCCGCGATATCACCCGCACCGGCTACTCGCCACCGGCGCTGTCATCCGTGACCGTCGTGGCGGAGACCGGCGCGATGGCCGATGCGCTGACCAAGGTGTTCTTCGTTGCGGGGCCTGCGCAGGCGCGGGTGCTGGCGCATCGGTGGAAGGTCGATGCGTTGTGGGTCGACAAGGCTGGCAATTGGGAGGCCACGCCCGGTCTTCGCATCCAACAGGATTCCTAGGTCAGCCAGCCTGAGTTCGCGCCAACCCCAATAAAAGGGGCGCGAGGATACGCCTTGTCGACAGCAGTTGAAAGTGACAAAGCGCACTTCCATGCATTGCACTTGCACACTGCTCCATAGAAACAATTGCTTATAGATTCACCACATTGGGAACACGAACCTGACGCCATACGGAGGACTGTCATGACATCCATTTCGCGCCCTGTCCTGGATTGCCAGCACGCCGCTGTCGCCGGATGCCATCTTGCCGCGACCCGATCCCCGCGGTCGCGGACCATCCCGCCTCCCTGAGCCAACCTGAGACCAAGTCAGCCTGAACGGGCATCTCCATCGAGGTGCCCGGGGATCAGTTCGTTCAACGTTTTTCGAACATGAAGGAGCGTGCCATGGACACCAACGGCTGGGACACCATCTCGGTTCTCAACATCCAGCAGGTCAACACCCAGCTCAACACGCGGCTGGGTGCGCTGGTCATGACCTTCGACACCTCGTGGGTCGATGGCTTCTCGGGCACCTACACGGCAACCGGCAGCTTCGGCCCCTGGTCGATCACGGGAGGCTCGGGCTCCGACATTTATCTGACGCTGCCGATCACATCCGGCAGCCTGCAAGCGCAGGGCTCCACCGCCAAGCCGACCGACATCAGCGGCATGTCGGTCACAGTCATCGTCAACCTCGAATGGGTGCCCGCCATCGTCACGCCGCAAGGCAAGAGCCTGCAGTTCGCGCTGTCTTCCGTGACCGCGCCCAACACGCCAAGGCAGCCCGGCGGCATCTACGTCAAGTCGGTCAGCGACCCGCACAACACCGGCTTTGGCGCCGAGGTGGGCAGCGGCATTGCCAATGCATTGCTCGACAACAAGGACAAGATCACCTTCATCTTTGCGCAGACCGGCGTCGTCGATCTGTCGACCGCAACCTGGCTCGCGCCCAGGCAGTCGACCTACAGCTTCCACCAGCCCGGTGGGAGCAACGACCAGTACCTGGCCATCCTCAGCGTCGTCGACGACCGCGACATCTCCAAGCTCAGTTCCAACATCGATGCCGGCATCGCCTCGACTGCGTACCCGCTCTCCTTCGTCATCTCCGGCGACCTCTTCCTGCGGTACGTCATCCTGCCGTCGTTGACCAAGGCTTTCCCCGGCGCCAACGCCAGCACCTTCGCGTATGCCAACGGCCAGATCACCATGGCCCATGGGTTCGACCTCGACAAGGTGAAGTCCGGGGCGATCTGGTACACGCCGAACGTCAAGTCGATGGTGGTGACCATCAACGCCAACGCGTTGAAGAACGTCACGGGCGGCAGCGTCTACCTCGACATGCCCAACGCCTACCTGGACTTCTCGTCCACCACGAACAACGTGCTGACCTACGACGCGTCGACCAGGACTTTCGCGTTCGCCAAGGACCCCAACCCTTCGACCAGCACCAACGATCGCGTGCCCTGGTACGACTACCTCCTCACGCTGGGCGCGATCGGCGCCGCCATCACGGCCATCGTGCTGGCCGCGGTGGAGTCGGGACTGGCGGGCAGCCTGTCCGGATCGGCCCTGGCCGGCAGCCTGTCGGAGGCGCCGGCCACCTCGGTGACCTGGCAGGGACTGGACCAGATCACGGTCGCCGCGGGGTCCCTCAACGACTGTTTCATGCTGCAGGCGAACGTCGCCTGATCCACATCGCCAGTGCGTTCGCGGCGCGGCCGCCTGGCGTGATCCCACCGGTTGTTGCCGGAGCCTTGACTCGATGACTTGCCTTGTTTGAGAGGTAGAGATGACTACGACCACCACACCCACCCAGTGCGCCGCCAACCCCACGCCACCGGCGGCGGGACGCGCATCGACAAACAACTGGGACACGGCCTTCGCGCTGAACTTCGCCAATGCCAACAAGGCGATCAAGGCGCAGAAGAGTTCGCCGCCCTCCTTCACGGGAACCAAGCCGGGCGGGGGCTTCAGCGGACCGGCGATCAACGTCGCCGGCACCTTCGGCGACTGGCAACTGAGCGGCGGCAGCGGCTCGCTCGCGGAGCTGACCTTGCCCATCTCCGGCACAGCCACGGCACAGCAGACGCCGCCGGTGGCCCTGCCCTTCAACGGCTCCGCGGTCATCCAGATCTCGCTGCAGTACCTGCCACAGCCCGGCGCCAGCGTACCGACCAGCAATGCCACCGGCGGCACCACCAACGCGCTCAAGCCCAACCTCACGACGACCGACCCGGTGACGCAGCCGATCGTCTCGATCATCAGCCTCACCCTCAACCCCGAGGCGGCCGATGCCAAGGATGCCGTGTCGGACGTGCTGGAGGCCTGGCTGCTGGCCAACCTCGGCAGCTTCAACCACACCTTTGCCGCCATCGACCTCGGCGCCGTCGCCGACAAGGACCAGTTCCAGTGGCTCAACCCGACCACGGTCGGCTACGGCATCAACAACCCGGTGGGCGCCAAGCCGGACGACTACATCTTCGGCGTGCTGGCGATGACCGAGGGCCGCACCGGCGTCAACCTCGGGCACGACATCTCGCCCAACATCATCCCCACGGGGTGCAACGCCGGCTTCCTCATCTCGCAGGAGCGTTTCCTCAACAAGATCATGCTGCCTGGCATCGAGAAGCTGTTCCTCAACGCGAACAACAGCGACTTCAACGTGACGGCCGACGGCTCGACGATCACCAACCTCAACAAGGTGACCTTCCACGACTTCACCAGCGCGAGCAAGTCCGGTGAGACAGTGAACATCACGGGCGCAAACCTCGACGTCGGCAAGTTCACGCTGATCGCCAACGTCACCACCATCTCGATCAACTTCACCGACCTCAACTTCCCGTGGAACGGCGGCGACTACACGGTCCACATGGACTACACCGGGGAGTCCGAGCTGTACATGGATTCCGGCAAGCACTTCCAGGCATGCACGGTCGGCAAGCCGAGCCTGGCCGTGACGGTCACGCAGTCCTCGGCGTCCAAGTGGACCGACCTCATCGTGGGCATCGTCGAAGGCATTGCCTTCGCGGTCGTCGGCGCGGCGATCGGCGGAGCGCTCGGTCCGGTTGCCGAAGGCGCCGGGGAGGCCATCGAAGAAGGCGGCAGTGCGGCAGCCGACGCGGTCGAGGACACCGGCGACGCGCTGGAGTTCAGCGGCGACCTGCCAGCCGACGACGACATCACCAACCTCGACCAGGAAAACGCCGACGCCGATTCCGATGCCTCCGAGGAGGTGGAGAACGCCGACAACGAGTCGTACAAGTCCAAGTTCGAAGGCTTCTTTCGTCGCAACTGGCGAAAGATCCTCGGCATGGCGATCGGTGGCGCGGTCGGCGCCGCAGTGGGCAAGTTGCCCGACATCCTCGAGGCCTACTCCGAGAACGACCTCGCCAACATGCCCACGCTCGACGAGTTCGTCGACTACTCGGTCGCCCCGGTCGGCTGGCCGGGCCAGACCGGCTACACGCTGGAAAACCTCGCACTCAACGAGTCCCTGCAAATGGGTCTCAACGTCCAGATCGCATCTTCCTGAGGAGCCACATCATGACCAGCATCAGCACGAACAACTGGGACACCGCCTTCGGCACCAAGTTCAAGGACGCCAACGCGGCCATCGTTGCCCAGAAGAGCTCGCCCGCGTCCTTCACCGGCAGCCACTCCGTGGTCGGCGGGTCGGTCAACGTGACCGGCACCTTCGGCGACTGGCAATTGAGTGGCGGGTCGGGGTCGTTGTTGCAAATGAATGTCCCGATCACGGCCGGCACGGTGTCCGGCGCAGGCCAGGCACAGGCGCCGTATGCCGGGAGCGCCGTCATCCAGATCAGCCTGGGCTTCATCCCGCAACCGGGTCAGACCACGAACGATCTCAAGGTCGACACCAAGGCGCCCGCGTCGGTGCTCAGCCTCACGCTCTCCTCCGGGCCCGCCACTGCATCGGATGCCATCAAGGGCGCGCTGGGCGACTGGCTCAACGGCAACCTCGACCAGTTCAACCATGTCTTCGCGGCAGTGGACCTCAGCACCTCGGTCGACACGGGTGACTTCGCCTGGCTCAAGCCCACCTATCTCGGCTACGCGATCTACACCGAGAACTTCTCGAGCGTGGACGAGTGCCTCTTCGGCGTGCTGGCCATGACCGAGAACAGGACCGGCTCGCGGCTGTCTCCCGAACTCGATCCGGGGATCATTCCCGCCGGGTCGGACGCCGGCTTCCTCATCTCACCCACCAGCGTCATGCAGCAGATGTTCGAGCCCCATGTGGAGAACCTCTTCAAGGGCGACACGCCGGCCAGCTTCGACTACCTCGACGCCGGGATGACGCTCTACAACACCACGCCCCTCGGGCTGCCCGACTTCACCCTGTCCGACGGCCACAAGGTCACCGATGCATCGATCGACGCCGATGGCTTCAACCTGGCGATCGGGACGGGCTCGGTCGTCATCTCCTTCACCGGCCTGACCTTCACCTACAAGCCGGGCTACACCGTCACGGTCAACTACCGGTCGGTCAACGCGATGGCGATCGACAGCGACGGCCACCTGCAGTTGACGCCGACCGGCGCGCCGACCGTGTCGATGAGCATCTCCGAGAGTTCGGGGCAGAAGTGGAAGGAGATCTGGGAAGGCATCGGCATCAGCATCGCCGCGGCCATCGTCGGTGCGGTGATCGGCGGCGTGGCCGAGGCCGGGCTAGCGGCGCGCGCCGCGGCCAACGCGATCACTGCCGGCGTGGACGCCAGCGTGGACGGACTCGTGGACATCGAACTCGACACCGTCGTCAACGTGCTGACCCCCGAAGAGCAGATCCAGGCGGACATCGCCGCCTTGAGGTCGGCCGTCACGCAGTTGAAGAACGCGGACGCCGCGGTGGGCTTCGCAGGCTTTTTCAGGGCCAATGCGTTCAAGCTGCTCGGCGCAGCGATCGGCGCAGCAATCGGCGGCAGCGTCGGCAGCATCCCCGCGATCCTCGATGGCTACGCCGACGACGACAAGGACAAGATGCCCACCCTCGACGCGTTCGCGGCCAAGGCGATCGGCAGCACGCAATGGGCGCAGGGAGCGAGCTTCACGCTCACCTCGGCGGCGCTGAACAGTTCGCTGCAGCTCGGTCTGACCGCGAAGAAGTCCTGATCATGGCTGCGCCTGCCTCCACCTACGGCTGGGACATCGTCTACGCCACCCGGACGAGCGTCATCAACGCCGGGTTGGTCGATCCCGGCCCGCAGCCCTTCGACGAGACCGTCGTGCACGGCGGAACCTCGGTGCATGCCGTGGGCACCACGGGGCGCTGGCAGGTGACCGTGGGAGGAAGCGGCGCGCTGGTCAACTTCAGCGTGCCCTGCACTTCCATCACCCTCAGCAGCGGGAACAAGTCGGTGCAGTTCGATAGCGGGCAGTTCGAGGTGCAGGGTCGCCTCGAGCTCAGGCCGGCCGATGGCGGCAGCCAGCAGCTCGTCATCAGCACGGGGCCGGGTGCGGTGACGGTTCTCGTTGCCACCTTCCCGCAGCAGGGCTTCGAGGCGTATGCGGCCTATGCGACGTCGGCGCTGCAGGCCTGGCTCGACGCGCAAGCATCGCTGCCCTATGTGCTGGCGACGGTGGCGCTGCGCGACCCCGGCGCCAGCGGGCTCGGCGCCGTGCTGGCGCCCGTCAGCGCGACCTATGCCTATGTGGACGCGACCGGTGGCGGCGGCGTGCTGGGCATCCTCGGCAGCGTCATCAGCGGTGCGACGTCCGGCGCGCAGCTCTTGCAGGAGGTGTCGCCAGACGCCGTCGCGGCGAGCGATACCGCCCTCCTCGTCAGCGCCGACGTGCTCCAGCAACTCGTGAACGGCGCAGCGTCCGCGGTCAACCTGCCAGGGAGTTCCGCGTCCGCTTGCACGGTCCACGACCCCGTCTTGTTTCCTGTCGCCACGAAGGGTGTGTCATGACTACCACCGCACCAACCGCTGCTCCACCTGCCGCGCCCACCCCGAGTCCCAGCTCCGCGCCGGCCGCCAGCACCAACACCGGCCTCATGGCCGACACCTACGGCTGGGACACCGTCTTCGCGATCCGCGCGGACGACGTCAACGCCGCCATCAAGAACCTCGCGACATCCCCCAAGACCTTCAGCGCCTCGACGACCGACCCGCACACGCAGGCCACCATCCAGGTCAGCGGCACCTTCTCGGACTGGGCCATCACGCTGGGCGGCAGCGGCAAGTTGCTGCACATGAGCACGCCGGTCACGTCGCTCGTCGCGGCCGGCACCGTGAACGGCCAGCCGGTGACTTTCACCTACGGCGCGGGGAGCTTAGAGATCGAGGTGGAACTGGAGTACGTGCCGCACACCGACCCGCCGCCGCCCGGCGCGACGGGCACCTTCCACAAGCTCATCGTCAAGGCCACACCGCCGGCGCCCCAGCAGCAGGTCGTTACCGTCCTTGGCGGCTACGGGTTCGGCAACAGCACCGATCCGCAGCACCTGCCTTTCGCGTCCGTGTCCGACGACGTGATCGCGGCGATGCAGACCTGGTTCAACGCCAACCTCGGCGACTTCGAGCACGTCTTCGCGACAGTCAACCTCGGTCGCGACGCCGACCAGGGCCAGTTCGCCTGGTTGTTGCCGACGTACTCCAGCTATGCCTACATCGACGGCGCCACGCTCGACACCAGCATCCTCGGCATCCTCTGCATGACCGGCGGCCGCGACGGCACCGGGCTGGACCAGGAGGTGTCCCCCAACGCGATTCCAGGCGGTTCGCGGGCCGGCTTCCTCATCGCGCCGGAGCGCTTCGTCAACGAGATGCTGTGGCCCTCGATGCCGCTCGTCTACTCCGGCGCCGCGACGACCGACTTCACACCGCGAAGCGATGGCACGGGCCTGACCCTCGCTTCAGGTCCGGTCTCCATCAAAGACATGGTCGACTCCAGCGGCGCGCCCCACACGACCGTGCTGCAGAACTTCGAACTGTCCACCGCAGACGCGACGCTGACGATCGACGCCACGACGCAGACCGAGGTCTCGCCCGGCATCCAGGCCTTCACCCACAACGTCGCGTCCTACACGATGGAACTGCACAAGACGAGCCCGACCGTGCAGACCATCTACTACGTCCAATCCGGCAAGGTGACGACGGAGCACTGGACCGAGGAAAGCGAGGGCGTGAAGCTCACCAAGATCTTCGAGGGCATCGCAGCCGCGCTCATCACGGTCGCCGTCGGGGTGCTGACGGACGGGGCCGGTTTCGTCATCGCCGCAGCCGTGCTGGGCGTGCTGGCGGGTGTGGCCTCCAAGGTGCCGGACATCATTGCCGATGCCAATACCGACGCCGCGCCCTCGGTCAGCCTGCTCGCCTTCAACGCGGTCGATCCGCTTCAATGGAGCGACCAGAAGGACTTCACGCTGGACCAGGTCGCGCTGAACTATTCGCTGCAGATGGGTGGCACGCCGCACTTTGGTGGCGGGTCTTGAGCGGGCCACCCACAAGGCCGACCGTCCGACGCCACGCCATAGAGGAAGCGCTCAGGGCCGCCGCGGTTGAACGGCACGTCGGCGGCGCGGTTCTGGATGCAGGCCCAGTGGAAGGTCGGCAAGTCAGCCGGAAAAGGCCCGCCCCGTTGCACCGCAAGCTCCCACATGTCTAGCGTGCGCTCCGCCTCTGCCGGGGGGATCCGATGTGCCGCATGGTTGCCCCAGAAGTGCACGAAGAGATCGCGCCCGGGCCGGTACAGGCGGGGATGTGCCTGCAGGCCGTCGACCACCGAGACCCGCCGCAGATCGTCGGGTCGTTCCTGCAACGCCTCGATCAACGCCTCCTGGTCGCCGATGCCATCCCAGATGTCCCACGGACCTCTCGCAGGTGCTTGTACGAGGTGCGTCTTCGCATCTGCGCGACGCAGCAGGTCGAGCGTCCAATCGGACGAACGCAGGAGGAAGACACCGGTGTTGACAGGCCACCGAGCCCGGCCCATTTCGATGGGCACGCCGGCGGCGGCATGAACGCCGTCCATCGACTGGGTGACCAGGTCGAAGTCGCCGTCACAGAATCGTTCGATGCCCAGGTCGAGTTCCAGCACCAGCGCGTCGGAGTCCGCCCACAACACCCACTCGTGCCGGCCGAGGGTCTGCGCGAGCAGTGCGAGCTTGCCCCAGCAGGCAGGTCTTCCGCCCGGGAGCGGCGCCGAGTCGACGAGCGGGTAGCCATGGCGCCGGCACCACATCCGTCGGTTGACCAGGCCCATCTCGCCCAGCCGGTCGTACTTGGCCGTGAGGTTCTGCGCCGGCACGACGTTGAAGGTGGCGACCGCGACGTCAAGCTTCACGCCGCACCTCGGCGAGCGCGGGTGAACGACGGCCCAGGCGTGCGGCAAGCAATGCGGCGACGTGGTCGCAGACCTCGTGCGAGCCTCCCGCCGACGGGCGGACAAGGTCAAGGTGGGCGACGCTCGATCGGAGCACCCGTTCTTGCGGCACCGTCGACCCCGGCTTGAAGGGAGTGACCCAGCAGTGATCGCGGCTGAGCACGGCGTAGGCGTCGATTCGAGACGCCGGCCCGAAGCGGTCCCGCCACCAGGCCGCGTTGGCTTGCATTGCCGGCGCATCGACCTGGAGCATCCGGGTGATCGCGGACATCGGACCGTCCAGTGGGCTGTCAGGCCAGTCCTCGGGTGCGTCGAGCAGGATCAGCATCAGGCCGCCGTCCGCGACCGACGGCGGGCTGAACGCGGCGCGGCCCTGGGGGTTCAGCAGATCGGCCAGCGCGAAGCGTGCGACCAGCCCGCCGAGACAGTAGGCCACGATCACGAGCTTCTCGAAGGCGGGCAGCAACGATTCGCGCAGTGCTGTCGCGAACCCCGCCGAGAGGGACGACAGCGGTAGCAGCGACGCTGCGCTGCGCGGCAGCCCGAGGCGCGACGGATAGTCGACACAAAGCAGCGCATAAGGAGGCTCCGTCTCGATAAGCCGCGCGAGGAATCCGTCACCTCCTGCACCTGGACCCCAGGTCTCATCGGAGTCGGCTCCCAACCCGTGAACCAGCAACACCGCGCCCGTCGCATGTGGCGGGTGCCAGGCGACGGAAAGTCTAGGGAGCGTAGGCATGCACCACCGGCTGGAACGGCTGGAATGCCGCCAGCGCTGGCGCGGAGAGCTCGCCGTAGACATGCAGCGCCTGAAGGCGCGTGAGCCCGGCCAGCACCTCGATCTGCGGACCCAGCCGGCTCACGGAGGTGTCGAGGTCATCATGGCTCGCGAAGGCGAAGGTCAGTTCCACGGAGTCGCCGTCGGCGCTGTAGACCGGGGTGAACGCGCCCACCGGGGTAGCCGCCGCAACGGCCTCGATGGCGGCCACGATCGGCTTCACGGCCGCCAACTGACCCGGGCCCAGGCCGTAAGTCACCACGCAGCGAATCGGGTTGTCGGCCATATGTATTCCCCTGTTCGGATCAGTCGGATTGCAGCGCGAATCGCGCCGTCACCAGTGTGGCGCGATTCGTCGCGCCGCGCCATCTCCGTGTTGCGGTCGATGCAGTCAGTCGACTTGTGGACTGGCAAGCGACGACCGGCTTGGACCGACAGGGTCGCCCGCCGTACAGTGCGCGACATGCCAAGCCACCCTCGCCCGACCACGATCGCCGAATACATCCAGGCTGCCCCGCCCGAGGGCCAGCCGCATCTGCGCCGCTTGTACGAGATCCTCAAGGAGGTCGCGCCGGAGGCCCAGGAAGCGATCAAGTGGGGCACGCCCTTCTTCGTCGAGCCGCGCTTCCTGTTTGCCTTCTCCGCGACCAAGGCACATCTCAACTTCACGCCGACGGAAAAAGGTTTGCTTCCATTCCGCAAGGAACTGGAGAAACACAAGACCACCCAGAACATGCTCCAGGTGCCGTACAAGCAGCCCTTGCCGGAAGACCTGATCCGCACGATCGCCATGCATCGCCTTCGCGTCGTGCGGGAGCGCAAGGACGACAGCTTCTGGTAGCGCGTGGCGCCAACTCGCGTCAGCGACTTTTGTTCACGCGCATTGAACCGATCGTCGGTTTCCCGGAATGAACCCTGCGCAGCAAGCAGGCCAAGGCGGGAAGCTGATTCGCGGCCTTGCCGAAGTCATTGCCACGACTCCAGCTCCAGCGTGCGCGTGCCGCCGGTGACATAGGCCAGTCGCTCCGCCGGCTCATCGCGCTGCACACGCACGAGGCCGACGCCACGGCAGTACCACTCGGTGCTGGTGAGCGGCATGTCGCGCCAGCCGCGCACCGGGTCGGCATAGAGGCGCAGCATGGCGGTGCCCTTCACGCGCAGGCAGTGGTCGTAGTGGCCGGCGGGCACGTCGACGGATTGGTCTTCTGCCTCGATCTGGTAGCTCATCGGGATGCTCGGATGTTCATGGCGGATCTCGCGCGGGAAGTCGTTGCGTCGCATCAGCAGGTAGGCGGTGGTGCTGGCCTGCCACTGCGTGCCCGCGGTGAAAGGCGCGCGCAGCACGAAGCGCTGGGGCTTGTCGGGCTTGGGTGCGTCGTCGAGGTCGCTCTTGCTGGCGACGCGGTAGATGCCGGTGTCGTCGGCGCGGAGCCAGTAGTCGACGCCGCTGTCGCTGCGGCGGCGCCAAGCCGGGCCGCCTTCGAGTCCTTCGTCGGATGACGAGCCGAGCGTGCGCAGGGTGAGCGTTTCGCGCTCGGTGATGCCATCCTCGCCCTGGGTGGTGACGCGGTAGGTCCAGCGGTGGCCGGACTCCAGCGGGAAGTACGGGCTCGACGGGCCGCTGGAATGGCAGCCCGCGACGAAGACGAGAAGCGTGGCAAGACTGAATCGCAGCATCACTTCTCCGGCAACTGCGGCACCGGCATGTCGCGTAGTTTGATCGCTGTCTCATCATTGCCGGGCCGCAGCCAGGCCAGCCCTTCCTTGCGCGCCTTGGGCTCGGTGGTGCCAAGCTGCGTCACACCTTCGCGAACCTTCTTCATGCCGTCGTTCAACAGCGAATGCAGGTCCTTGCTGTAAGGCAGGCTGTAAGCACGCGGCTGCACAGCGGGCTTCCCGTCTTCAATCGCGTTGACCCACACGTAGAGCCCGCCCACACGCTTGCTCGTCGGCTCATCGATCACCACGGCGAGCAGCACGAATCGCTCCGGCATCGCATCGGGGCTGGGCCAGCCCCACATGCGATGCACCACGTCGTCAGCATAGAAGTAGAAGCAGGTCACGCTCACCACCAGCAGGCCCTTGAGCCATGCGGGCCAGCGCGACCACAGCAGTGACATGGCCGCCAGCAGCACCAGCGCAGTGAAGCTCAACACGAGGCTCAAGGTCATAGTCGCTGCACCAGTTTCTTCGGCAAGGTGTTGATGTGGGTCACGCTGCCGTCGGGCAGGATGGTGAAGCGCGCGGCCGTGGCTTCGTCGCCGGGACGCGCGAGCGTGACCTTGCCGTTGAAGACGATCTCGGCGCGAGGGTTGACCTTGGTGACGGCCACCGTGACCTCGACGGGCCGCCCGTCGCGCGACTGGTAGTACTGGACGTTGACGGCGAACTCGCCCGGCACGATGCCGCGGATCGTCACCACCTCCTCGCGGAAGGGGCTCATGATGCGGTGACCATCGACGAGCGTCGAGGCATTGGCATCGCCTCGATCATCGCGGTCGAGGTACATCAGACCAGCCTCGCGCTGGCGGAACCAGACCAGGTTGCCGGCGGGGTCCTGCACCCAGGTGTCGATGTCGTTCGGATTGCGATCGGGCCAGTCGACAGTGATGAGGTATTCCGCCTTGGAACGCACGTCGCCGGCCTTGAGCGCCTTCGGGTTCATCGCCAGCAGCGCGACGATGAAACAGAAGACGAACGCGATCAGCATGTTGAACAACATGTCGTAGAACGGGTCGACCTCGGGCTCGCGGCGGACGTGGCGGCGGCGCATTCACTGCACCACGGCGCCCTGACAGCGCGAGAGTCCGATGCGCTGGATGTCGGCCACCAGCTGATCCGCATAGCGGTCCAGCCGCGTCAACTGCAGCCCCAGCAGAATGTTGCCCACCAGCCCCACCATCGTCGTCAGCAGCGCCACGCCCAATCCGGTCGTGAGGCTGCGCAACAGGTCCTGCGACTGGCTCGCGTCGAAGCTCTGCATGTGGCCGATCTCGAGCGCGAGGATCGAGAAGCCGATCACCTTGCCGAGCAGCCCAAGCTTGAGTTGCACCGCGTTGACCCACCAGGCCGTGCCGTGCGGGCCGTGCGTGTGCTCCATCAGCAAGTCGAGCGCGGTGTCGGCGTTGGCCTTGTCCTGCGACAACGCGGCCCAATAGTCGGCGGCCCAGCCCGGCGCCGTCCGCACGGCGCTGAACGCATTGCGCTGCGACTGCAACACCCGCGCCCTCGCCCCGCACCACAGCGTCGCCGCCGCGAACACGATCACGATGACCAGCGTGATGCCGGTCGGATCGGAGTTCAGCAGCAGCGCCCAAACGCCGCGCGCGCCCAGCAGCCAGGTCGCGAAGCCGAACACGCCAGCCAACGCCAGCCACTCGAGCCACAAGGGCTCGGGCGCGGCGTTCGACCCTCTCTTCAGCCTCAGGCCGAGCCTGGCTTGGGTGCCCATGCCATGCACCAGCCTTCGGCCGCGATGTGCTTGCGGCCGAACATGGCGCAGCCGGCCCACGCGTCGGTGGCTGAACCCTGCCACATCGCGCAGTTCACGCAGCGCTGCGTCGCGGCGTGCTTCGGGTACTTCTTCTTGTCGACGTTCTTGGTGTCGTGCTTGTAGCCAAGCGCGATCGATGTTTCGTCGGCCTCCTCGGCATGCGGTGCGGCCCATGCGGTCACCGGCGCCAAAGCCACGACACAGGTACCCGCCACCATGCGCCCGGCGAACACCCTCCGCGTGACCCCGGCGGCCACGCCTTCGTTGATCTGCTTCATGACGCCGGCCTCAGTTGGATGCGACCTTGGTCGCGCCGCCCGCCTGCGCCGAGCGCGTGGTGCCACCCCCTGCACCCGGGATCTTGAAGACCCAGACCATGCCGCCCTGCTCCAGCAGGTTGACCTTCTTGGCCACCTCGCCACCCCACAGCGGCACGGCGCCGCCCCATCCCGACACCACGCTCACGTACTGCTCGCCGCCCTGCATCCAGGTCACAGGCGGCGCGACCACGCCGGAGCCGGTCTGGAACTCCCAGACCACCTTGCCGGTCTTCGCGTCCGCGGCCTTCAGGTAGCCCTCGGGCGTGCCCCAGAACACGAGGTTGCCGCCGGTGGTCAGCACGCCGCCCCACAGCGGCGCACTGTTCTTCACTTCCCAGGCCATCTTGCCGGTCTTCGGGTCGATGGCGCGCAGCGAGCCGATGTAGTCCTCGTTGAGCGGCTTGATCGTGAAGCCCGCACCCAGGTAGGCCGCGCCCTTCTTGTAGGCCACCGGTTCGTTCCAGATGTCCATGCCCCATTCGTTCGAAGGCACGTAGAACATCTTGGTGTCCGGGCTGTAGGCCATCGGCATCTGGTTCTTGCCGCCGAGGAAGCCCGGTGCGGCGAACACGGAGCTGCCCTTCTTGCCATCGGCGCCGGCCATCGGATCGCCGGGGCGGTTCTCGGGGATGAAGTTGGGCCGTCCCGTCTTCAGGTCGATGCCGCTGGCCCAGGTGATCTTCTTGACGAAGGGGAAGGCGTTGATGAGCTGGCCGGTGCTCGCATCGTTGACGTAGAAGAAGCCATTGCGATCCGCCTTGCCGCCGACGCGCTTGCCGTCCATGTCGAAGGTCACGAACTCGTTGACGCCGTCGAAGTCCCAGCTGTCGTTTGGCGTGCCCTGGTAGCTCCATTTGATCTGGCCGGTCTTCACGTCGATGGCCACGGTCGAGCAGGAGTACAAGTTGTCGCCTTGACGCAGGTGGGCGTTCCACGGCGCCGGGTTGCCGGTGCCGAAGTAGGCCAAGCCTGTCTTGGCATCGTAGGTGCCGCCGAGCCAGGTCGCCGCGCCGCCGGTCTTCCACAGGTCTCCTGGCCAGCTCTTGTTGGTGGTCCCGGAGATGCCGTTCTCCTTCTTGTTGCCATCCTTGTCGAAGGTGTAGCCCATGTGGCCTTCGACGGTGGGCCGCGTCCACAACATCTTGCCGGTCTTCGGGTCGCGCGCCTCGACGCGGCCGACCACGCCGAACTCGCCGCCCGACACGCCGGTCAGCATCACGCCATTCGCGATGATCGGCGCCGCAGTTGCCGAGTAGCCGGCCGCGTAGTCATCGATCTTCTCCTTCCAAACGACATCGCCAGTGTTCTGGTCGAGCGCCACGAGCTGCGCATCGAGCGTCGCGAAGATCACCAGGTTGTCGTACAGCGCAGCGCCGCGGTTGACCACGTCGCAGCAAGGCATGATCCCTTCAGGCAGCCGGTGCTCGTACTTCCACAGCTTCTTGCCGGTGGTCGCATCGAGCGCAAAGATGCGCGAGTACGACGCGGTGACGAACATCTTGCCGTTCATGATCACCGGCTGCGCCTCCTGCCCGCGCTGCTTCTCCCCGCCAAAGGAGAAGGCCCACACCGGCAGCAGCTTGGCCGCGTTGGACGAGTTGACCTGCTTCAGCGGCGAATAGCGCTGGCCCTGGGTGTTGATGCCCCAGGTCAGGACGTTGCCGGTGGCCGTGGCCTCGGACTGGATCATCTTGTCGGTGACCTGCGCCTGGGCGCCGGCAGCCGCCAGGCCAATGGATATGAGCGCGGTCAAGAGCTTCAATTGCATGGTGTCTCCTCGGGGTGGAACGTGGGGCTCGGACACGCTCGAAGAAGCGCGCCCTCCGCGTTCCAGGGGGCAAGTGCCATGCCATGCACCAGGCGCCTTGTTTGCGCCCTGGCGGACCGATTTGCCGGCGCAGTCGCGCGGGTTTTCCCGTTGCATTGCTACAAGGTTGAACACCTCGCGCCGGGCGGCCGTGGCATCGCGTCACAGTGCCCGGTCGCTTCACGGAATAAGGTCCCGCAAATCACTGCGCCAATTTTTCCGGGCCGGCTTGCCGGCCCGCCGGTAGCCGATCGGCCGTAGGGACATGCGGCACGCACTCCGCGTCGATTAAGGGTTTTCCCGAGAATGACGCCATCTCCCCTCCTGAAGCCCTCGCATGCTGATCCTCTTCGCAGTCCTCGGCGCGGCCGTCGCCCTCGTTGTCCATGGCGTGAAGACGTCGAAAGTCGTCGAGGAGTAATCAAGAGCCCCCAGGGCCGGGCTGCGCCCCGCCCGCCCCCCGCGGGGGATTGAGTCGACTTGGCAAAGCCACATCGATCTCAAGAGCGTGTTTTCACGGCCGGTGCGAAAAGCCCTTGGCCGGGCCGATTCAACTGATCAGCTTCAACCCCGGCGGCAGCGCTTCACCGAACACGCCTCGCTCGCCGGCTTCATCCAGCGCCACCACGTCGCGCACGCGCTCGATCCACGCTTGCGGCGCGCGATGGGTCTTCAGCCGGGCCATGACCTTTTCGCGCAGTTCAAGCGGCAGGTCGCGCGCACGGTCGCCGCTGAGCCGTGCCAGGTTCGCGGCCGCGGCTGCCGCGCCGTCGATGCGTTTCCAATCCAGCGCGAGCAGCGCATCCAACCAGGCGACGGCCGTGGCAACCGGCACCACGCCGTGTGCGCTGCCATACAGCGGCGCCCGCGCGCCGATGCGGCCGATGGCCCATAGCGTCCAGGTGTCCTTCGCCTCCGGGGCTCCGGATGTCGAGACCGATCGCTGCAGCCGCTCCACCAGCCAATCGCCGATCTCCACCTTGTGCTCCGCCGGGATGTGCTCCAGCGAAGCACCCATGCGAACCATGTCGTCCCAGCCGCCCTGCACCAACTGCGGCGGCCTTTCCTCGATGCCCGCTTCGGCGCCCCGCAGGTTGATCGCGAAATCCTGAAGAAGCCGTTGCTGCGCCGACTCATCCAGCCCGCCGGCCACGCGCCGCCACAGCGTCCACCATTCCGTGTTGACCTGGCGATCGCGCCCATGCTGCACGCCCAGTTCAAAGAGCGGCCACAACTGGCCGATGCGCCAGTCGTCGAGTGCCGCGCCGAAGCCCGGCCGCAGGCACCAGCCCGCCAGGCTCAACCACAGCCGCTCGTGGTCGGCCGTGCGATGGCGACCCCGCGCGCGCTGCATCAGCGCATCGAACAAGGGTCGCAGCAGACTGGTCGGCCATCGCTCGCGACTGCCCAGCAAGCCTTCGAGTTGCGTGCGCAACTGCTTGACGGCCTTGGGCCCCACCGCGCGGTCGCGGGCGCCGAACACACGCTCGATGCATTCCACCGCTTCGTCGAAGCGCGGCGGCAGGCCACCAGCCACGCCCGCAGCTTGCGTGGAATCGTCATTGCGCAACCGGAATTCCAGCTTCCAGCGCTGCGACGAATCGTCGGCGGCGATGCAGTGCATCTGCAGCGTGCCAACCTCCGTCAGGGTCGCAGCCAACTGCACCGGGATGCCGCGTCGCGTACCGGCATCGCCACCCCGCACGACGGTCGCCACAGGCGGCAGCGACTGCACATCCAGACCATGGAGATCGACCAGTTCACCAGCGAGCGGCGCAGGCCTCCCGCCTGAACCGCCGGTCGTCGACACCAGGCGGAACTGCACCGGCTCACCGACGCGCAGTTCGAAGCTCCGCCCCTCCAGGCGAACCTCCCGCCCTTCCTCGCTGCCCTGCGGCAACACGCAAACCGAGCGGCCTTGGCCGTCGTCGAGCGGCAGGAAATAGCTGCGCGCCGAACCGCCACCGATCTTCGGCGCCAAGCCTCGCCGCGCCAGCGCGAAGGCCACCGCGCCCCGCGCCACTGCCACGTCCGGGTCGGCGTTGTGCAGGCTGCGCAGGGTCGCGCCACGCCAGTCGCCCAGCGTGGCTTGAAGGCGTGCGGCGATGGCATCGGCGCGAAACACCCCGCCGTTGAGCAGCAGCGCATCGGGCCAGCCGGCGGCAGCATGCTGCTGCAGGAAACCGGCGACGTGACGCGTCACGGCCGGATCGCTGGCGTACGGCAGGCCGAATGCCACCAGCCCGCTCGCACGTTCGCGCCTTGGCAACTCACCGGAGGGCACCTGCGGGAAGAAGCCATCCAGCACGAGCCGCTCAACCTCCTCCCGGCCCAACGTCACCGAACGCGCGCCGCCGATCAGCCGCGCACCCGATCCGAGCAGCGTGACCTGCGCGCTGTCCGGCGCGTCCGCGGCCAGCAGCCGCTCCTTGGCGGCGCGGCAGCGCTCGACCAGTTGCGCGAACTGGCCTGCTGGCAACCGTGCGGCGCGTTCACCCGCCGCCGCGTGCAGCCGGGATTCGGCGAGGTGCGCCAGCGCCAGGTCCATGTTGTCGCCGCCCAGCATCAGGTGCTGCCCGACCGCAATGCGTTCGAAGCACGGCTCGCCGGTGGCATCGCGGTCGATGCGCACCAGGCTCAGGTCGGTGGTGCCGCCACCCACGTCGCACACCAGCACCAGGCGTGCGTCGCCCAACGCGTCGGCGAGTGACACGCGGTGGCGGAACAGCCAGTCGTACAGCGCAGCTTGCGGTTCCTCGAGCAGGCGCAACTTCGGCAGCCCGGCATCCGTCGCGGCAGCCAGCGTGAAGGCGCGCGCCGCGTCGTCAAAGGAGGCCGGCACCGTCAGCACCAGTTCCTGGTCTTCGAGAAGGGCTTGCGGAAACCGGTGATTCCAGGCCGCGCGCAAATGCGCCAGATAGCTGGCACTGGCCTCCACCGGCGAGACCTTGCGGACTTCGGCCGCCGCGCCCCAAGGCAGGATCGGCGCCATCCGGTCGACCGCCGCATGCGACAGCCAGCTCTTGGCGCTGGTCACGATGCGCCCCGGCACTTGAACGCCGAGCCGCCGCGCCAAGGCGCCAATCACCACGTCGGAAGCGGTGCCGGGCGGCGCCCAGGGCAGTGTCAGGTCCCCGGGCGCCAGTTCGCCCGGCGCCGGGTGATAGCGCATCGACGGCAGCAGCGGCCGCGCCGCCACTTCCCCCGGTGCGACCAGTTGATCGACATCGAACAGGCGGATGGAATCGTCGCTCACGCGGCCCTGCGTCGGCGCATAGGCGACGACAGAGTGCGTCGTGCCCAGGTCGATGCCGACGGTCCAGGCCGCTTTCATGCGCTTGCCGTCGGCCGCCAGTGAAAGGTGGCGAGGCAACGTGGGGCGTGCCCACGTGCCATGCGCGGGACGCGTGCCGGGCCATCAGGGCCGGGCCGCGACCGACCCAGCCCCCGAGGCGGATCAAATCGAGCTGGCCAGACCCCATCGAAGGGCAAGCCCCCGGCACCGCGCCGCGACCGGCCCGCCCCCCGAGGGCGACCCCGTCGAGATGGCAAAGCCAGGTCGATTCGGGCGTCGCCCCTAAGCGGCTTGGCGCTCACCACGCACATCGAACTCGATCTTCCAGCGTTCTCCCCCGCTGCGCGGTACCGCATCGAGCTCCAGCGTCCCTGCTTCCGTCACACGGGCTTGCAGGCGCACCGGCACCACCTCGCCCGGTTGCCGGCCCTCGGGCGGCAGCGTGGCGGAGAGCTGATCGAGTTCCTGCAGTTCCTCGGTGGCCCAGGTGTCCAGCAGCGTGCCGACCGCGTCCTGCCGCCGCACCGACGAGGCAAAGAAGCGAAAGTGCACCGGCTCGCCGACCACCAGGCCGAGTTCCAGCGCCGGCAATTCCGCTTCGGTGCCCTCCTCCATGCCGAACGGCGCCACGCACAGCGCTTCCACCGGCGGCTCCATCCCCGGCACGGCAGGCATCGACGATTCGACGCCGAGGTAGTACGCGAATGCGGTACCGCCACGAATACGCACGCCACGGCCATGCCGCACATAGCCGTAGTACGCGGCGCCGCGCGCCACGGCCAGGTCGAGGTCGGCGCCGTCCAGCAACCGTGCCGGTGCCGCGCCCTCGCCCGCAAGCCATCCATTGACCGTCGCCAACGTGCGATCCGCCAGCAGCGGCGACTTGAAGACACCCCCATTGAAAAGCACCGCCGTCGGATGCAGGAAGCTCGCGCCCTCCGCGCCCTGGTTGTCGCCAAAGCCGTTCAGTTCCGCCAGCGCGCCCAGCTGCCGCCCGAGGAACGCCGCCAAGTGCCGCGTGACGGCGGCATCCTGCGCATACGGCAGGCCCAGTTGCGCCAGCCCGGCGCGCACCCGGCTCACCGGCCGGGCCGAGGCCTCGACCTGCGGGAAGAATCCCTCGACGATCGTCGCCGCCACTTCCTCGGCCGTCAGCTCGGTGCGGATCGAACCGCCGATCAGCTTGCTGCCGCGGCTCGGCACGACGATGGGTTGGGCTGCGTCGCCGGCCGGCGTGCCTGCGGTGCCCAGCAGCTTTTCCTTGGCGCCGCGGCAGGCGTAGGTCAGCGCGCGCATCTGCCACGCATCGAGCGTGGTGCCGGCAGCGGCCAGCTTGCGCGCCACGACGTGGGCCAACGTCAGGTCCATGTTGTCGCCGCCCAGCAGGATGTGCTCGCCGACCGCGACACGCCGCAGCTCCAGGTTGCCCTCATGCTCCAGCACGGCGATCAGCGAGAAGTCGCTGGTGCCGCCGCCCACGTCGATGACCAGGATGACATCACGCGGCTGCACCTGCTTGCGCCAATGGCCACCACTGGCCTCGATCCAGCTGTACAGCGCGGATTGCGGCTCCTCCAGCAAGGTGAGCGACGCGCAACCAGCCGTCTTCGCGGCCTCGACCGTCAGCTCGCGCGCGGCGGGGTCGAACGAGGCCGGGATGGTCACCGTCACATCCTGCTCGGCGAACGGCGCCTCGGGGTGCGCATGGTTCCAGGCGTTGCGGACGTGCTCCAGGTAGTGCGTCGAGGCCGCGAGCGGAGACACCCGGGCCACTTCGGCGGGCGCGTCGTGCGGCAGGATGGCGGCGCGCCGGTCGACGCCGGGGTGGCAGAGCCAACTTTTCGCGCTGGACACCAGCCGGATCGGCGTCGTCGCGCCGCGGCTGCGGGCCAGTTCGCCGACCGCCTCCCGGCCTTCCGCCGACCAGGGCAGCGCCAGCGCGCCGGCCGGCATCTCGTCGGCATGCGGCAGGTAGAGGAAGGACGGCAGCAAGTCCATCGACTCGACCGCACCCGGCGCGGTGAGCTGCGGAATGGGCAGCGTGCCGTGCACGGTGCTTTCGCCATCGCTGCCGGCGATGTCGACCCAGGCCAGCGCGCTGTGGGTGGTGCCGAGATCGATGCCGATGGCAAAGCGGGGACCGCTCATTGCTGCCCCCTCGCTCGGCACTTCATGTCCTTCCTCCCCCGAAGGGCCCCGCGCTTGCCTGGAGCGGCCCGACCCGCCGCTCACAGCTCCACCTCAGCGGGGGAGACCACGCGGGCATCGTGCTGCTCGGCCGTCCTGGGCAGGCGCACGTCGGTGACGCGCCAGCCGCGGTGCGTCAGGTTGCCGGCAAAGGGCGGCTGGCCGACCACATTGCCGGTCAGGCGGACCGCTGCGGCGTCGAATCCCGCCGGCAAGGTGACGCGGGCGCCTTCGGCCTCCTCGCGCACGGGCACGATGCTGAAATGCTCGCGCAGCACCTTGGCGCAGCCTTCATGCACCAGCCGCGCCGCGGCGCCGACATCGGCGTCGCCATAGGCGCCAATGTCCTCGCCGACGAAATCGATCAGGCGTGCTTCACGCTGGAGCAAGGCGAGCAGTTGCAAAGCCGCTTCGGGGCCGGCTTCCTTCAATACGGGTGCGGCCGGTGGCGGCGCCACAGGAGCCGGCGCGGGAGCCGGCGCGGCGCCATCGCGCAATGCGACATACCGTGCTGCCAGGTCGGCATCGGCCAGCAAGCCGAACAAGGCGCCGAATGCGAGGGGAATGCGGCGCAGCAGCGAAGGCTTGGCGTCACCTGAAGAAGGGGGTTGTTGTTGCGTCATGGAATGTTCCAGATCGGCCAACAGAATGGCCGAAATCGTGATGTAGGGTGGGCAGGGCCCGGTTTCTGGTCACAGAACGGGACCAGAAAATGGAATGATGCCATGGGCAAATGGTGCATTGCAGCATTTCAGACACACCCAGGCCCGGTGAATCCGTTTGGGGGACACGGAAATGGGCGTATTCCTCTAAAACGCAGATCGGAGCCGGCTTTTATGCTGCGACGCAGCAAACAACGGTCTACGATGGACCCCATCATGGCCCTCTCACTGTTTGCCGCTCAGGCGCTCGTCGGAAGCTACCTCAACGGACGTCAATTGCCCGACGCGATCCTCGCGTCGATCCTGGACTCGGTTGAAGGTCGACTGAAGAGCGGCAAGATCCCGGTGCTCGATGAATCCCTTCGGGAACTGATCGACCGGGAAGCCAGCGAGGCGCAGCTACCTGCCGTCGCCCGGCCGACACGCAGCCACTGACAGCCTGCCTCCGCACGAACCAGCCTGCGCCGCTGACGCCTGGTGCGACAGCGCCCGCATCCATCAGTAGCAGCTGTCGAAACCTGCGCGAGGAAAAAACGTCCGGCGGCGAAACGCCACACCGACCGGGAGCCGCGTTCAAGGGTCCAACTTCTTCAAATGGCCGCGCATGACCAGCGCAGCCTGCTGAAGCAAATCGAACTCCTCGTCGGGCAAGCGATGGCCGACCATGTCGAAGTGGCTCATGGTGCCCCACAAGGCGCCCTCTTCGTTGGTCAACGGCACGCTGTGGTACGAGATCACCACGCCCTGGTACGGATGGCCGTCAAGGCGCTTGTCGAGACGCGAGTCCTCGGTCTGGAAGGCTTGGTCCCGCACCACGAATTGGCAGAAGCTGTGCTTGAACGGGACGACCAGCAGGAAGTCGGGGCGCACCTGGTCGAGCTTGTCGTAGAGGGCAACGTTGCGAAGCAACTCCCCCTCGAAGCGATAGATCGCGGTGTAGCGATGCGAGACGCCACTGTTCAGGTACGCCAGGGCCGCAGAGAGGCCTTCCTCCTGCGAGAGCAGTTCGGAAAATGTCGCGACATCGCGTACGGGTTGCATGACTGGCTTGTCCACTTCGATATCGGGCTGCGTAGTTGCGAATGGTACGAAAGGATGCAATTGTGCTCGAACGTGAATGACGCAATCCGTCCGGCGTCGCCAAAGGTTCGTCGGAAGGTTCCACCACACGGTTCGACGTGACGCCTTGACGGGGTCCTGCCTTGACGGGGCCTGAGTCGATGGTCCTGCTTTGGAGAGGCAGGGACTTGAGCCGCACTTGGCTCCGGAACTTGCATTTTTCCAAGACACGTTTCGTCGCTTTGGCGGCTACGTCCGCCGAAGTGCCTGAACCGAGCGCTGCAGCAACAACAATGCAGAGGGCTTGCCCGATCGCCTCGCAAACTTCGAGAATGGATCGGCAGTGCTGTGCCGCTACCCTGAATAATCGCGTCCTGGCGTAGGACAAGAGCCTGCAGGGGCGGCAACGTTCAACCCCACCGCACGCAGGAAGGCAATCATGAATGCATCCCGCGCCTCGCCGAGCGCGAACCGAGCCGAAGACCGAATCCCTGACGCCCGGTGCCGGCAGTTTCTTGTCGACCATGTTCGCCCCGGCCGCGGCCCCGTTCCCGCAGTGGCTGGATCGAATGCCGCAGGTCAGCGGCATTGGCAACGGACGAAGCGCTTCGCCAGCAGGTGGCCAGGCACCTCAAGTGAAGCCGGATCGGTAGGCGCGTGCGAAATGCCTTCAATCGATTCCCGCGGCCCGGCCCTTCGCCTCGATGCACCTGTCCCATGACGCGGATCACTCGTCTCTCCCTGGTGTGCGCCCTGCTGCTCGCGGGCGGCTGCGCCAATCGCCCTGCGGTGGTGCCCGCCACGCCGGCCGCCTATTCGACGCTTTCAGCGGAACAGTCGGAGGACATCGCCATTCATGCCCTCGGCCTGGTGGGCGTGCCGTACCGCTACGGCGGCAACACGCCCGACGGCGGATTCGATTGCAGCGGGCTCATCGGCTACGTGTACAGGGCGCGCATGGGCGCCGCGCCGCCGCGCACGGTGGCGCAGCTTGCCGGCTTCGGGCAGCCCACGACGATCGGGGAACTTCGCGCGGGTGACCTGGTGCTGTTCGGTGGGGGCAGGCCGACGCATGCGGGCATCTACGTGGGCGGTGGGCGCTTCGTGCATGCGCCCTCGACGGGCGGCGAAGTGCGGATGGATCGGCTGGACGGTCCTTACTGGTCGCGCCAACGGGTGGAGGTTCGCAGGCTGTAGCGCGCCGGTGGCAATGGGCCCCTCCAGGAGGCGCGCGGGCTCGAGGGAGCCGGCTCAACGGGACTCCCGCAGGCGCTGCAGCACCGCTGCGGTCGGATAGCCGTCGGCGGGCAATCCGACACTGCGCTGGTAGCTGCGCAGCCCCTGTCGGGTGGCCGGGCCCATCACACCGTCGGCCGTGCCGGCGTCGAAGCCGCGCTGGTTCAGGGCCGTCTGCATTTCGATCAATTCGCTGCGCGTGAGGCCCGTGAGGTCGCGCGGCCAGGGCGCCTGGAAGCCGGGGCCGCCGGCCAGGCGCTGGGACAGCAGTCCGACCGCCAGCGCATAGCTGGTCGAGTTGTTGTAGCGCAGGATGGCGCGGAAATTGGCGCCAACGAGGAAGGCCGGTCCGCGCGCGCCCGCCGGCAGCAGGATCGAGCTGTCTCCAAGTTCTGGCAGCGGCTGTCCATCCGCGGACCGCACACCCTCGGCAGCCCATTGCGACGTGGATTGCCGCACGGCAGGATCGGCACGCGCATAGTCGAATCCGGCGGGCAACTGGACCTCGACACCCCAGGGCTTGCCGGCCTGCCAGCCGGAGCGCGCCAGGAAATTGGCGGTCGAGGCGGTCACGTCCGCCATGCTGCCCCAGATGTCGCGCCGACCGTCGCCGTCGGCGTCCACCGCGTAGGCCAGGAAGTTCGACGGCATGAACTGGGTCTGTCCCATGGCGCCGGCCCATGAACCGATCATGCGCGCGCTGTCGATGTCGCCCTTGTCGATGATCTTGAGCGCCGCCAGCAACTCGCCACGGGCCCATTCCTCGCGGCGGCCGTCGAAGCCGAGCGTGGCCAAGGCATCGACGGTCGGCGTGTTGCCATAGTTGCTGCCGTAGTTGCTCTCCATGCCCCAGATGGCGACGACGATGCTGGCGGGGACGCCGTAGCGCGCGGCCGCGGCATCGGCCTCGCGGCGAATGAGTTGCAGCTTGTCCTGGCCGGTGGCGATGCGCTGCGCCGACACCGCGGTGTCGAGATACGCCCAGACGGTGCGCGTGAACTCGGGCTGTGCGCGGTCGAGCGCAATAACGTCCGGGAGGAATTGCGCGTTGTCCAGCGTGGTGCGCAAGGTCGCCTCGCCGATGCCGCTCGCGCTGGCCTTGGCGCGGAAGTCCGCCACCCAGCGCGCGAAGGCTTGCCGCCGTGCTGCTTCGTCGGCGCCGGCAAGGGCGGGGGACTGCAGGGTTGGTGCAGCGCCTGTGCTCGATGTCGCAGGCGATGACGAAGGCGCCGAAGCGCAACTCGACAGGGCCGCTGTCGCGAGCGCTGTCAACAGGAGGCGAGTCAGGCGGAGC
Organism: Variovorax rhizosphaerae; assembly: GCF_037889975.1. Classification (NCBI taxonomy): domain Bacteria; kingdom Pseudomonadati; phylum Pseudomonadota; class Betaproteobacteria; order Burkholderiales; family Comamonadaceae; genus Variovorax; species Variovorax rhizosphaerae. The sequence goes on from NZ_JBBKZT010000006.1 coordinate 200,719, forward strand.
AGCGGGGAACTGGATGGATGCATTGGAGGATTCTGCATCTGCGCTGTGCCAGGCAGGGCGCAAGTCATGCGGCAAGAGCCCGCAACAAGACTGCTTGCCTCCGAAGCGACACGCCAGGCTTGTTTTCGCCGGCTCAAGTTAAATTCGCAACAGCGGATCAGCCGCCTGATGCATCCAAAAGGGGGGTACACATGGCAACCAGTTCAGTGGGGAGGGCTCAGCATTCCGCCCCAGATTTCATGCTCTTGGGCGCATCGCTGTTCCAGAGCACATCCGCGGATCGCGCATGAGGCCGGGCGAGTACAACAGCAGTTCATACATTGCGGGACTGCTGCAGAGTGTCATGGGACGCGTGCCACACATCTCGACCCCTGGCTATCAGGCGCCGGGCTGGGAGTCGCCCATGCCTCTGCACTTCTACAAGGGGGAAGCCCTCCGATGAAGATCGGATGGCAACTGCCAGCGAATCTGATTGCCTGGCTCGCCGCATTCCCCCTCTTCAATGCCGGCACAACGGCGCTGGGGCGAGGCTGGGAGTGGGCATCATCTGGAACAGCAGCGGCCACCATGGCGGTGCTGCTGTTGGTGTGGGCCGGCATGATCTACTGGTTCCTGGTGCCACGCGGCGCGACGGCAACGCGGCGCGCCATCTACCTTGTTGCCTTTGTGTTGCTGGTGCTTGCCGCAGGGGTACTGTCCTTTTGGCTCGCGTTCTGGTTGCATGTCGGACTGTTCGGCCTTTGATATGACAGGCAGACTGCCCAACGCGAGGCAGTGAAACCTGCCCAACCCTGAAGCCAGCCGAGCCGCGATCAGAGCGTTCTCGCGGCGGGCAGCCGCCGCTCTCAAGCTTCGAAGTCCGAGTTCCGGATCCGGATGGGCTCGCGTCCCGTTTCGTCGAAGATCTTCCAGGCCACGACGTTGATCGCGACGTGGTTCTCCTCGTACCCTTGCACTGCGCGCATCGCCCCGTCAGCGCCGTAGACCAGCACGTCGAAGTGCGCCAGGAGCGCATCCGCCGAGATGAACGCCTGGACATCGCGCCCCCTGGCGGCGATGGTGAAGGCGACCGCATCGCCCACCCATGAAGCCCCGGCGGGACCGCCGATGCGTTGAGTCGCGCGGCCAAGCGATTGCAGGGCGGCCGGCTGCGTCGCTGCATCGTCTTCCACAAGCTCGGCAGGCGGCGGTTGGGGCAAATCTTCCGCCTCGGGCAGGACTCTGGGTACGTACTGCATTTCGATATCGGCGATCTTGACGATGTCGCCCAGCGTGAGGGGCGTCACAGACACTGCCTTCCCGTTCACCAGCGTGCCGTTGGTGCTCTCGAGGTCGCGCAGCACCGCTGCCGCATCGCCACGACAGATGATGACGGCGTGATGCTTGCTGACGGCCGGAAGCTCGAGGACAAGGTTGCAATCGAGGTCGCGCCCGATGAGGGTCTCGCCCTCCAGCAAGCGCACGGTTCGCAGGGGTTGACCGTCGATGGTCAGGATCAAGCTGGCCATATCTCTCCAGGAACGGGGAACCAGTGGCGGCGGCTGCCCAGGGGCAGCAATGACTCGGGCAGGAGCAAGCTTGGGGCCAACCGGCCCGCGTTTGTGTAGGCCGGGGCCGACAAGGCGCGTGCGGTGGTTTGCCGCCGGGATTCAGGCGAGGAAAGGCCTCGGCAGCGCTGCGAAGCGCCCGGGCCTACGCGGGCGCCGCTGTTACCCGAGCGCGTCGTTGACTTGCTCGTGGAATTCGGTCTGGCTCAGCGCCGTGCCGAGTTCCCGCGGCAGCGCGTCGCGCACCGAGAACACGCCCAGGATCTTCTTGCCGGAGACAAGGGGGATGTGCCGGAAACCCCGCTCCAGCATCAACACCACGGCGTCGGACACCAGCGTCTCCGGTGGTACGCAGATCGGGTTGGGGGTCATGACCTCTCGCGCAAGCGTGCGTTCGGGGTCGAGCCCCCTGGCCAGCACGCGCGTCATCAGGTCGCGCTCGGTGAGGATGCCCAGCAACAGGTCGGGCGGTTCCATGACCAGCACGCTGCCGCAGTTGGCTCGCGTCATCATGCATGCGGCATCGCGCACGCTGGCCTGCGGGCCGATGCTGACCACGTGCTTGCGGGGGATGGACTGGAAAACGGTTCGTTCTGCCATGGGAAGCCTCCTCGATCAGCGTTATGTTGCGGCCGGTTCGTTTTCAGCGCAAGGACGCGTTGAGCCGCTCCAACGCCCGCGCGCCCGGGCAAAGCTCCGCCGGACCCATCGCGTTGAGCGGCACGTCGCTGGTGTTGAGCGCCGTGTGCAGGTCGGTGGCCAGCGGGTCGACGTAGAGCAGGCCCGTCACCACCTCGCCCATCTGCTGGTGCTCCTGCATGTGGGCCATGGCGGCATAGCGGTCGCCGGGGTTGTAGCCGGGGTGCAGGCTGCGCAGGCGCAAGAGGGTGCCGTCATGCTGGCGCACGTCCATCACTTCGCCCGGCGCCATGCTCACGCTGATCTCGTCGCGGCTGCTGATGAAGTCGATGCGGCTGACTGCCTCGTTGTGCTCGCGCACATAGTCATAGCTCTTGGTGCTGCCGGGGTGGTTGTTGAAGGCGACGCAGGGGCTGATGACGTCGATGAAGGCGGCCCCGCCGTGGCTGATGGCCCCCTTGATCAGTGGCACGAGTTGCGCCTTGTTGCCCGAGAAACCGCGTCCGACGTAGGTGGCGCCCAGTTGCAGGGCCATCGCCACCAGGTCGACCGGGCTGTCGGAGTTGATGACGCCCTTCTTGCTCTTGGAGCCCTGGTCCGCGGTGGCGGAGAACTGGCCCTTGGTGAGGCCGTAGACGCCGTTGTTCTCCACGATGTAGGCCATGTTCACGCCGCGCCGCATCGCATGGGCGAACTGGCCCAGACCGATGGAGGCGGAGTCGCCGTCGCCGGAGACACCGAGGTACAGCAGGTCGCGGTTGGCCAGGTTGGCGCCGGTGAGCACGCTGGGCATGCGGCCGTGCACCGTGTTGAAGCCGTGCGATGCACCAAGGAAGTAGTCCGGCGTCTTGGAACTGCAGCCGATGCCGCTGAGCTTGGCGACGCGATGCGGCTCGATGTCCAGTTCCCAGCAGGCCTCGATGATGGCGGCCGAGATCGAATCGTGGCCGCAGCCGGCGCACAGCGTGGAGATCTTGCCCTCGTAGTCGCGGCGGGTGTAGCCGACCTTGTTGGTGGCCAGCGTGGGATGGCGCAGCCGGGGCTTGGCGATGTAGGTCATGCAATCCCCTTCGGTTCGGTGGCTTGCGCGCGGACATGCGTGCTGATGCTTTGGACGATGAAGCGTGCGGTGATGGGCGTGCCGTCGAAATGCAGCACCTTGATGAGCTTGGCAGGATCGATCTCCAGTTCGTTGACGAGCAGGCTGCGCATCTGGGCGTCGCGGTTCTGTTCGACGACGTAGACGCGCTTGTGCGCTGCGAGGAACGCCGGCACGCTGTCGGGGAACGGGAAGGCGCGCAGGCGCATCGCGTCGAGGTGGATGCCGCCCTCCTCCAGTTCCGCCAGCGCCTCGTCCATCGACGGGCTGGTGGAGCCGAAGTAGATCACGCCGACGTCCGTCGGCTGCCTGGCTTGCAGCACCACGGGTTGCGGCACCATCGTCGCGGCGGTCGCGAACTTCTTCAGCAGCCGCTCCACGTTGTAGATGTAGTCGGGACCGCGCTCCGAATAGCGGGCATACGGGTCGCGCGTAGTGCCGCGGGTGAAGTAGCTGCCCTTGGTCGGGTGCGTGCCCGGCAGCGTGCGCCAGGGGATGCCGTCGCCATCGACGTCCTTGTAGCGGCCGAAGTCCTTGCCCGCCTCCAGTTCCTCGGCGGTCATGACCTTGCCGCGGTCATAGGCCTTGGTCTCGTCCCATTCGAAGGGCTTGCACAGGCGCTGGTTCATGCCGATGTCCAGGTCGGTCATGAGGAACACCGGTGTCTGCAGCCGGTCGGCCAGATCCAGCGCCGCCGCCGCATGCTCGAAGCATTCGTGCGGGTCTTCCGGGAACAGCAGCACGTGCTTGGTGTCGCCATGCGAGGCATAGGCGCAGCAGAGGATGTCGGCCTGCTGCGTGCGCGTGGGCATGCCGGTCGACGGGCCGCCGCGCTGCACGTTGATGAGCGTGACGGGTATCTCCGCGAAATAGGCGAGCCCGATGAATTCCGTCATCAGCGAAACGCCCGGCCCCGAGGTGGCGGTGAAGGCCCGCGCGCCATTCCACCCGGCCCCGACCACCATGCCGATCGAGGCGATCTCGTCCTCCGCCTGCACGATGGCGAAGCGGTGCTGGCCGGTGTTGGCGTCGACCCGGAACTTGGCGCAGTACTTCTGGAAGGCCTCGGCCACGGAGGACGACGGCGTGATCGGGTACCAGGCCGCCACCGTGGCGCCGCCGTACACGCAACCGAGCGCAGCGGCGCTGTTGCCGTCCACGAAGATCTGGTTGCCGACGCGGTCGGCGCGGCGCACCTTGAGGCCCACGGGCCTGTCGGCAAGGTTTTCCCGTGCGAAGTCGCAACCGAGATTCAGCGCCTGGACGTTGGAGGCGAGCAGCCTTTCCTTGCCCTTGTACTGCTCGCTGAAGAGCTTCTCGACCACGGCCGGATCGATGCCGAGCAGGATGGCCAGCGCACCGACGTAGACGATGTTCTTGAACAACTGCCGCTGGCGCGGGTCGTTGTAGACCGCGTTGCAGATCTCGGTCAATGGCATGCCGATGACATGGATGTCGTCGCGAAACTTCGACGGCGGCAGCGGGCGCGTGCTGTCGTAGAACAGGTAGCCGCCGGGCGCCAGTTCGGCCACGTCGGCATCCCAGGTCTGCGGGTTCATCGCGACCATCATGTCGGTGCCACCGCGCCGGCCCAGGTGGCCCTTCTCGGTCACGCGCACCTCGTACCAGGTCGGCAGGCCCTGGATGTTGCTGGGGAAGATGTTGCGCGGGCTGACGGGCACGCCCATGCGCAGGATGGCCTTGGCGAAGAGTTCGTTGGCCGAGGCGGAGCCCGAGCCGTTGACGTTGGCGAACTTGATGACGAAGTCGTTGACGGCGTCGATGCGGCCGATGGCCGGCCTTGCGACGGCGCGGTCCAACGGTTCGGGAGCGCCCTTCGGAGGCAAGGTCGCGCTCATGCTGGAACTCCTTGCGGCACCGGCTTCGCGTCGCGGCAAGCCGGACCCGCCGGCGTCATCTTCAGCAGGAATTTCTGCATGTCCCAAGCGCCGGTCGGGCAGCGTTCGGCACAGAGGCCGCAGTGCAGGCAGACGTCCTCGTCCTTGACCATCACCCTGCCCGTCTTGAGTCCGCCGGAGACGTACAGGTCCTGCGCCAGGTTCAGGGCCGGCGCCTTCAGCCGTGGCCGCACCTCCGCTTCCTCACCATTGGTGGTGAAGGTGATGCAGTCCATCGGGCAGATGTCGACGCAGGCGTCGCATTCGATGCAGGCGGTTTCCGCAAACACGGTCTGCACATCGCAGTTGAGGCAGCGCTCGGCTTCCTTGAAGGCAGTGGCGGCGTCGAAGCCCAGTTCCACCTCGACGCGGATGCTGGCCAGCGCCTTCTCGGCCTTTGCCCAGGGCACCTTGTAGCGCAGGTCGTTGGAGGTGTCGTTGTCGTAGCTCCACTCGTGGATGCCCATCTTCTGCGACACCAGGTTGGTCATCGGCGCGGGGCGCACGTAGATCGCCTCCCCGTGCAGCAGTTTGTCGATGGACACAGCCGCCTCGTGCCCGTGGGCCACGGCGGTGATGATGTTCTTCGGGCCGAAGGCCGCGTCGCCGCCGAAGAACACGTTGCGCACGCTGGACTCGAAAGTGTTCTTGTCCAGCTTGGGCAGGCCCCATTTGTCGAAGTCGATGCCGCAGTCGCGCTCGATCCAGGGAAAGGCGTTCTCCTGGCCGACGGCCACGAGCACATCGTCGCATTCGAAGAACGCGTCAGGTGCGCCGGTCGATACCAGCTTGCGGTTGCCCTTGTCGTCGTAATGCGCCTCGACGATCTCGAACTTCATGCCGACCAGCTTGCCGCCCTCGTGCACGAAGGCCTTGGGCACATGGAAGTTGATGATCGGGATGCCTTCGTGCTGCGCGTCTTCCTTTTCCCAAGGCGAGGCCTTCATCTCCTCAAAGCCGCTGCGCACGATGACCTTGACGTCGGTGCCACCGAGCCGGCGCGCCGAGCGGCAGCAGTCCATGGCGGTGTTGCCGCCACCCAGCACGATCACGCGCTGGCCGATCTTCGTGACGTGGCCGAAGGAGACGGAACTGAGCCAGTCGATCCCGATATGGATGCTGGCCGCAGCCTCCTGCCGGCCCGGCAGTTCCAGGTCGCGCCCGCGCGGTGCGCCACAGCCGACGAAGATCGCGTCCCAGCCTTGTGCCATCAGCGCCTTCATCGACTCGATGCGCTCGCCGGCGCGGAAGTTCACCCCCAGGTCGAGGATGTAGCCGGTCTCTTCATCGATGACCGATTCGGGCAACCGGAAGCGTGGGATCTGCGTGCGGATGAAGCCACCGGCCTTGGCATCGCCTTCGAACACGGTCACGTCGTAGCCCAGCGGCGCCAGGTCACGTGCGACGGTGAGCGACGACGGCCCCGCGCCGATGCAGGCGACCCGCTTGCCATTCTTCGGCGCGACCTTGGGCATGCGCGAGCGCACGTCTTCCTTCATGTCCGCGGCTACGCGCTTGAGCCGGCAGATGGCCACCGGCTCCGGGTCCTGCGCGTTGCTTTGCTCGACTCGCCCGCGCCGGCAGGCCGGTTCGCAGGGCCGGTCGCAGGTGCGCCCGAGGATGCCGGGAAAGACATTGGAAACCCAGTTGATCATGTAGGCATCGCCATAGCGGCGCTGCGCGATCAAGCGGATGTATTCCGGTACGGGGGTGTGGGCCGGACACGCGTACTGGCAATCGACCACCTTGTGGAAATAGGTGGGTTCGGCAATGTTTGTTTTCTGCAAAGATTTCTCCTGACTCCCGACCGCGTCCTGCACGTGGGGATCGGCGCGGTTTCGGCCGCCAGTATGCGCCGTGGCGGTCGGCGTGAATCCTTGGTGGATTCCCGCAGCGAATCAGTTCCCTTGCTTCTTCAACCTTGTCTCAGGCGCAGGCGTCGAGGATGAATTGGGGGACGGGAATGGCCTTCAGCCGGCCGCTCTCCTGCTTGACGCAGAGCGCACGCGTCTCGCGCCCCTCGCAGATCAGGGTGTCGCCGCGCATCACGCGATGACGCTGGACGAAGACCTTGCCGCGCCATTCCTCGACCTGCGTTTCGATGTCGAGGTGCTCGCCATAGGTGGCCGAGGTCACGAAGCGCGTGTGGATCTCCAGCAACGGACAGCCGATGCAACCGGGCAATTCGGCCATCGAATGCCAGGGCGGCAGGCCGCACTGCATGAAGTAGTTGTGCGAGGCCGCGTCCATCCAGCGCGAGAAGTTGGGGAAGAAGACGATGCCCGCCGGGTCGCAATCGCCGAAGGTCACGGCGACGCGATGGATGATGGTTTTGCTCATGTGCGCTGTTGCTCCTGGTTTGCCCGCCGGCACGTCCCTCGTCAGGACGTCGATTCCACGGATTTTGCGTCGAACGTGCCACGTCAAGGACCCGGCAGGCCTTGGTCGACCACCACCCGCCGCACTTCCGCCATCAATGCGCGCGCGCCCGGCGATGCCAGCGCGCCGCTGCGCAGCGTGATGCCGATCTTGCGTTCGGATTTCTCCAGCGCACGACTCAGAACGACCAGTGTGCCGGCCTCGATCTCATAGTGCAGTTGATGCGCCGAGATGGCGGTCACCATGTCGCTCTGCAGCAGCAGACCACGCAGGATGGCCAGGTCACCCGTCTCCACCGTGGGCACTGGAGAAGGCTGCGCAGATTCGCGAAACGACTGCTCCAGCAGCTCGCGCGTCGGCGAGCCCGGCCGGGAGAGCACCCATTGCGCCTGCCGCAGGTCGTCGAAGCCGATGGCAGCCCGCTGCGCGAGCGGATGACCCGCGCGTGCGATCAATGAAATGCAATCGTCGAACAGGGTTTCCTGCGTGAGGTCCGCTTCACGCCCCGCCGGCCGCAATGCACCCAGTATGAAGTCGACGTCTCCGCTTCGCAGTTGGGCCGCGAGCGCCTCGTAAGGGCTCTCGACGGTGCTCACATGCAGTCTCGGATGCTGCCGGACCAACGCGGCAATGGCCGACGGCAGGATCAGCGTCCGGCCCAGCGGCAAGGCGCCGACCACGACCCTGCCCTGCACCACCCCGCCAATGGCGGCGATGTCGGAATCGATGCTACGCAGTTCCGCCAAGGCCCGCTTGAACCGGAAGGCCAGGGCGAGCCCGGCCCTGGTTGGCGTGACACCTCGGGCCGAACGCACGAACAGTTCGCGACCGCAACGCGCCTCCAGGTCACCGACCAGGGTGCTGATCGCCGGCTGGGTGATCCCGAATGCACGCGCCGCGGCTGGCATGTTCTGCATTTCCGACAAGCCCGAGAAGACCGCCATGCGACGACCGCTGAACATGGCCGCCATGAGCGTCCTGGCGTCGAGCCGCGCGGCATTGGCGCCACGCTGCGACGGCTCCGAGGGCGCGAGTTCGAGGCACGCGGCGGCGAATTCGTCTTCGACGCGCTGCGCCCTCGCGCGCACGGCCTCGCCGAATGCGTTCAACAACATGCCGCGTGCCTTGCGCTCGAACAGCGGCGTGCCGAGGCTTTCCTCCAGTTCCGCCACCGCACGCGTAATGGCGGAGGCGACGCGGAAAAGGCTGTCAGCCGCACGCGTCACGCTGCCATGCAACGCGACGGCGGAGAAAGCCTGCAAATGGCGCAGGTTGATACGCGCCACCGTGGCGTCCACGGTCGGCGGGTTGTCGATAAGTTTCCTTGGCGGCATGGAGACTTGTTTTTACGTCAGCGTCCGGGGCCGCTACGCTGCAACAAGTTAAGGGTAAACCCTATTCAATCAATAAATCAGAACGCAGGATAAGAAGAACTGACGCCGTGATCGCACGGGCCTGCGCACACTTGCATCCATGGTTCGGACATCCGACCATCTCGTCAAAAGAACCACCGGAGTCACCACATGATCATCGACTGCCACGGCCACTACACCACGGCCCCCAAGGCGCTGGAAGACTGGCGCAATCGCCAGATCAAGGGCATCGCCGACCCCACGCTGATGCCCAGGGCGAGCGAGTTGCGCATCAGCGACGACGAGCTGCGCGAATCGATCGAGACCAACCAGCTGCGCCTCATGAAGGAGCGCGGGCTCGACCTCACGCTGTTCTCGCCGCGCGCCAGCTTCATGGCGCACCACATCGGCGACTTCAATGTTTCGGCGACCTGGGCTGCCATCTGCAACGAGCTGTGCCATCGTGTGTCGCAACTCTTCCCGGACCACTTTGTGCCGGTCGCGATGCTGCCGCAATCACCCGGCGTCGATCCGGCCACCTGCATCCCCGAGCTGGAAAAGTGCGTGCGGGAATACGGCAACGTCGGCATCAACCTGAACCCCGACCCGTCGGGCGGCCACTGGACCTCGCCGCCGCTGTCGGACCGGCACTGGTATCCGATCTACGAGAAGATGGTCGAGCACGACATCCCCGCGATGATCCATGTGTCGACGAGCTGCAACGCCTGTTTCCACACCACCGGCGCGCACTACCTGAACGCCGACACCACGGCCTTCATGCAGTGCCTGACCTCGGACCTGTTCAAGGACTTCCCGACGCTGCGCTTCCTCATTCCGCACGGCGGCGGCGCGGTGCCCTACCACTGGGGACGCTTCCGTGGCCTCGCGCAGGAGATGAAGAAGCCGCCGTTGCAGGAGCACCTGCTCAAGAACATCTTCTTCGACACCTGCGTCTACCACCAGCCCGGCATCGACCTGCTGACCAAGGTGATTCCCGTCGACAACATCCTGTTCGCGAGCGAGATGATCGGCGCGGTGCGCGGCATCGACCCCGAGACCGGCCACTATTTCGACGACACCAAGCGCTACATCGCAGCGTCCTCGCTGGATGCGGCATCGCGCCAGAAGATCTACGAAGGCAATGCGCGCCGCGTGTTTCCTCGCCTGGACGCATTGCTCAACACACGCGCGGCCGAAACAGTCACGGAGCAGGCATGAGCATGAACAACCTGGGCATCGTCAAGCGCAACATCGTGCGCGCCGACGCGGACGCCGTCGAACACCTGTCGCGCTTCGGCTCGGCCACCGTGCATGAAGCCATGGGCCGCGTCGGCCTCATGAAGCCGTACATGCGGCCGATCTTCGTCGGCGCGCAGGCCTGCGGCACGGCCGTCACCGTGCTGCTGCAGCCCGGCGACAACTGGATGATGCACGTGGCCGCCGAGCAACTGAAGCCCGGTGACATCGTCATCGCGGCCTGCACCAGCGAGAGCACCGACGGCTTCTTCGGCGACTTGCTCGCGACCTCGTTCATGGCACGCGGTGCGCGCGGCCTGGTCATCGATGGCGGCGTGCGCGACGTGAAGGAGCTGACCGCCATGCCCTTCCCAGTGTGGAGCCGGGCGATCAGCGCCAAGGGCACGATCAAGGCGACGCTGGGCTCGGTGAACATCCCGGTGGTCTGCGCCGGCGCCGTGGTGAATCCGGGCGACGTGGTGCTGGCCGATGACGACGGCGTGGTGGTGGTGCCGGCTGCGCTTGCCAGGCAGGTGGCCGATGCCGCGCAGGCTCGTGAAGACAACGAGGCCGCGAAGCGCGCCAAACTCGCCGCCGGCGTGCTGGGGCTGGACATGTACAACATGCGCGGCCCGCTGGAACAAGCCGGCCTGCGCTACATCGACTGAGGAGACGTCACCATGGCAAAGATCATCGGTTGCATCGGCACCTCCCACGTGCCCACCATCGGCGTCGCCTACGACAAGGGCAAGCAGCAAGACCCGGCCTGGAAGCCGCTCTTCGACGGCTACCTGCCCGTTGCCAAGTGGCTGGAGGAACAGAAGGCCGACGTGCTGGTCATGCTCTACAACGACCACTGCACCAGCCTCTTCTTCGACCTTTACCCGACCTTCGCGATCGGCGTGGGCAAGGAGTTCCAGGTCGCCGACGAAGGCGCAGGCCTGCGCGACCTGCCCACGATCAAGGGCAACGTCGACCTGCAGGCGCACATCGCCGAGTCGCTGGTCAATGACGAATTCGACATGACCATCTTCCAGGACAAGCCGATCGACCACGGCTGCGCCTCCCCCCTGCCCCTGCTCTGGCCGCACAAGCCCGACTGGCCCGGCACCGTGGTGCCGATCGCCATCAACGTGCTGCAGTTCCCGCTGCCGACGCCCCGCCGTTGCTGGCGGCTCGGCCAGGCGCTGCGCCGCGCGATCGAGTCGTACCCGGAGGACCTGCGCGTGGTCGTCGTCGGCACCGGCGGCCTGTCGCACCAGGTGCATGGCGAGCGCACCGGCTTCAACAACGAGGAATGGGACATGAAGTTCCTCGACCTGCTGGAGCACGACCCGGAGCAGCTCACGCGGATGAAGCACGCGGACTTCGTGCGCCTGGGCGGCGCGGAAAGCGTCGAGCAGATCATGTGGCTGGCGATGCGCGGGGCCATGGGTCCGACAGTGCGCAAGCTCCACCAGAACTACTACCTGGCGACCACCACCGCGATGACAGTCGTGCTGTTCGAGGACGGCGTGACGACCACGGCCACCAGTGAGAAGACCGACGAGGTGACGGCATGAACCCGCAACTCGCCGGCGTCGAGGACATCCCCGGCACGTACATCTTCGACATCCGCACCAGCAACCGCACGCTGAAGCTCAACCGCTTCTTCTGGCAAATGATCGGCAAGCCTTGGCGCGACCGCTTCGAGGCCGACCCCGAGCAACTGATGACCGAGGCCGGCCTCAACGAGCGCGAGAAGGAACTCGTGCGCAAGCGCGACTGGCTGGGCTTGATCCAGTACGGCGCCAACTTCTTCGTGCTTGAGAAGTTCGCGCGCGTGTCGAAGACCACCAACCTCGAGGTCTACGCCATCTTCCGTGGCGAAAGCTTCGAGGAATTCATGAAGACGCGGCGCGTGCCTGACGCGCGCTGAGGCTCGTCAGCGGCCACATCACGAAGTCAACAAGCTGGGGAAGTGATTGCGCCGGCCCGGCGCATGACCCGTGCCAGCGTAGCCTTCGGGCTCTCGCCAAATGAGGACTTGTAGAGCGCGCTGAAGCGCCCCAGGTGGAAGAAGCCGTTCTGCAGCGCAACGTCCGTGACCGTGGTGGCCGGCGTCGCCTGCAACAGCGCCTGCCGCGCACGTTCCAGGCGCACCTTGCGCAAACTTGCCATCGGTGTGCTGCTGCGCGCGCTCTGGAACGCGAACTGCAGCGCCCGCACGCTCACACCCAGTTCGCGCGCCACCTCGGCAATGGTCAAGGGCCGGTGCGCGTGTTCCTGCATGTAGGCCTCGGCCCGGCGCACCAGGCGCGAGGGCATCGGGCCCTGCTGCGGGGGACGTGCCAGTTCCTCGCTGAAGTTATGCGGATGGCATTGCAACAGCAGCGTCAGCAGGAATTCCTGCAGCGATGCCTCTGCCACCGGCGGCAGGGGCACGCTGCCCGTCGTCTCCAGCAGCGCCAGCGTCGAGCCCCAGATGCGCTCGAGCCCTTCCGAGAAAGGCCGCAACTCGAAGCGCAGCGATTCGTCGAGCGGGCGCCCCAGCCAGCCGCTGCACAGCGCCTCGAGCTTCTGCGCGTCCGGCTTGATCGTCGCCTGTGAAAAGGTCGCGCCGAAGTCGAAATCGGTGCCTACGTTGGCCGACACCGGCACCGTCTGCCCGGGCTGCCAGATTGCGCGCTGCCCACCCTGGCGGACGCTGCCCGCGCCATCGAGGCAGCGCATCACCAGGAACAGGTCCGGGAAGTTGCCGGCATCGACATGCACCGGCGCGCCGTAACGCAGGCGCACGATCGGCGCGCTCACGTCGAGCGTGGTGTCGATGGCGCGCGCCCTTCGGTCCAAGGCCAGTTCATGCTCGCAATACACCTCCCCGACGGCCTGGATGGCTTCGTCGAGATCGCGAGTGTGGACGTGCGCGAGGGCCATGCGTGGACAGCTCTTTCCTGGCAATCCGATACCGGGGGCGCACGCATTCTTCATGCCACTGCCCGTGCGCCAACGGCAGCCGGGTCATCGTCTGCCGACGCGTTGCCCCCAACGATTCGTGATAACCCTTAAATCACCGGTTTCGCAAACCGGACAACGCGGCGCTTCGTGGATAGCGGCTCCACAGGCCGGCTCGAACAATGACCCGACCCACGACGAGGAGCCCTCATGACGAGTGACACGCCCGCCCGCCGCGCGCAAGCCATCGGCCAGCAACTGGACCACATCGAGGCCCGCCTCCTGGCCGGCCACCTCGACCGGCGCGGCTTCATCCGAATGGCGACGATGCTCGGCATCGGCACGCTGGCCGCCACGACGATGGCCGACAAGGCACTGGCCATCGGCGCCAATCAGGCCGAGCTGAAGCGCGAACTGCAACCGCGCTACGACTACATCGTCTGCGGCAGCGGTTCTTCCGGCTCGGTGGTGGCGCGCCGGCTCGCGGAAGACACCCGCGTGCAGGTCCTGCTGCTCGAAGCCGGCGGCGCGGCCGATGCGCCGAGCATCCTGAACCCGGCCGTCTGGTACACCAACATCGGCGGCCCCTTCGACTGGGGCTACAAGACGATGCCACGCCCCGGCCTCAACAACCGCTCCATCGCGATGCCGATGGGCAAGGCCATCGGCGGCGGCAGCAGCATCAATGCGACGGTCTGGGCCCGCGGCCACAAGAACGACTACGACCGCTGGGCGCGCGAGACCGGCGACCCGGCCTGGGGCTACCAGCATGTGCTGGAAATCTTCAAGCGCATCGAAGACTGGCAGGGCGAGCCCGACCCCGCCCGGCGCGGCAAGGGCGGCCTGGTCTTCATGCAGCCCGCACCAGACCCCAGCCCGCTCGCCCCGGCCATGGTGCAGGGCTGCGCGGCCATCGGCATACCGGCCTTCGCCGACCACAACGGCGCGATGATGGAAGGCGCGGGCGGCGCGGCCATCGCCAACCTGTGCATCGGCAAGGACGGCCGGCGCCGCAACGTGCCTTCGCACTACCTCTACCCGATCATGGACCAGCCCAACCTGACCATCCTCACGCAGGCGTTGGTCCACAAGGTCACGCTGCAGGGCAAGAAGGCGGTCGGCGTGGAGTTCGAATGGGACGGGCAGGTGCGCAAGATCGGCGTCGTGCGCGAGGTGGTGCTGTCCACCGGCGCCATCAACACGCCGCGCATCCTGATGGCCTCCGGCATCGGCGATGCGAAGGAACTCCAGCGACTGGGCACGCCGGTCGTGGCCAACCTCCCCGGCGTGGGCCAGAACTTCCAGGACCACACCATGGTCGCGGCCTGCATGTGGGAGCCGCCGGAACAGGCGCCGGCGCGCAACAACTCGGCCGAGGCCACCTTCTTCTGGAAGAGCGACCCGAAGCTGCCCACGCCCGACCTGCAGCCCTTCCAGATCGAGATCCCCTTCTCCTCCGAAGTCACCTCGAAACAGGCCGTGCCGACAGCCTGGACCATCGGCCCCGGCATCGTCCAGCCAAAGACGCGCGGCTTCCTGCGCTTCACCTCCACCGACCCGAAGGCCGGCGTCGAGATCCATGCCAAGGTGCTGGAGCATCCGGACGACATGAAGGCGATGCGCAAGGCGATCGAACTGTGCCGCGAGATCGGCAACTCCGCGCCGATGAAGCCCTTCGTCAAGCGCGAGGTCATGCCCGGCCCGATCAAGGGCAAGGAACTCGATGACTTCATCCGCAACGCGGCCGTGTCGTACTTTCACGCGACCTGCACCGCGAAGATGGGCAAGGACAAGATGTCGGTGGTCGACGCGAAGCTGCGCGTCTACGGCATCCAGAACCTGCGCATCGCGGACGGGTCGGTCATGCCGCACATCACCACGGGGAACACGATGGCGCCGTGCGTGATCATCGGGGAGCGGCTGGCGGAGGTCATGAAGGCGGGGTGATGCAAAAAGATCAGAGGGCAGGCCAGCAACCAGGATCCGGCGGCAGGACAGGATGCCCGGTTCGAGGGCTGTGCGGGGTCGACCAGCCATCCGACCATCCCCGACCAGGGAGATCGAAGCATGCCGGCGGGATGGAGCTCGCGGATTTCGCGGGCACCGAACTGCCACGCTTCCAATGGTCGGCAAGCGACTGCCCGATGGCCGGTCGTCGGTTTCGCGCGCGGTCCCCGGTCTGCCCTCTTTCTCCACGGGTTACTTTCGCAGCGCTGAAACATCAAGTTGCGCCATCTGCAATCGCACCAGCCGATCTCGCCGCTGCTCAAACCCCCAGTTGCCGCGCAGCGAGGTCTTTCATTACCTCTTCCGAGCCACCACCGATCATCATCACCTTGACCTCCCGGTAGATGCGCTCGGTCCGCGTGCCGCGCATGAAGCCCATGCCGCCGAGCAACTGCACGGCCTGGTCGGCACAGAACTGCATGGCCTGCGTGGCCAGCACCTTGGCCAGGCAGACCCGGGCCACCAACTGCGCCGGGTCGGCGAGCTTGTGCTCGATGCGATAGGCCAAGTCGTAGACCAGCGCCCTGGCGGCGTCGATGCGCAGCGTCATGTCCATCAGCTTGTGGCGCACCACCTGCCGCTCCGACAGCGGGCTTCCCCCGATCGTGCGCTGGCGCGCCCAGTCGACCGCTTCTTCCAGGCATACCTCGGCATAGCCGTACGCCAGCGCAGCCATCATCAGCCGCTCGTTGTTGAAGTTCTGCATGAAGGTCTTGAAGCCCTTGTTCTCCTCGCCGATCAGGTTGGACACCGGCACGCGGCAGTTGTCGAAGTGCAGGTGCGCGGTGTCGGAACTCCACCAGCCCATCTTCTTGAGCGCGGTGCGGGTCAGGCCCGGCGTGTTGCCCTCGACCAGCAGCGCGGAGATGCCGCTGGCGCCCTTCACCGCGGGGTTGGTGCGCACGGCAACCGTGAGGAAGTCGGCGCGCATGCCGGAGGTGATGAAGGTCTTCTCGCCATTCAGCACATAGTGGTCGCCATCGCGCACGGCGGTGGTGCGCAGGTTGGCAACGTCGGACCCGCCCGAGGGCTCGGTCACAGCCAGCGCCGCGATCTTCTCGCCGCGCAGCACGGGCGGGATGACGCGCTGCTTGATGGCCTCGCTGCCGGCCTTGAGGATCGGCGGCAGCCCGATGCTGTGCGAGAGCAACGAGGCCTGCATGCCGCCGCACCCGGCGCGCGCAAATTCCTCGGCAAGGATCAAGCCGTAGAAAGTGTCCGCCGGCGTGCCGCCATATTCCTCCGGATAGCCCAGTCCGAGCACGCCGACCTCGGCCGCGCGGGCGTACAGCGAGCGCGGGAAGGTTTCGGCCTCGTCCCACTCGTTGACGAAGGGCCGGATCTCGCGCGAGACGAAATCGCGCAGGCTGGAACGGAACTGCTCATGCTCCGGGGTGAAATAGAACGGCAGCGGCGGCGCGTCAAGAAACTCCATGCACTTACTCCTTGGTTCGCGGCGAGGCTAGTGCCGCCGTCCCGGGCCGTCTTGTGCCCAGTGGCTAGGACCGCTCCGAGCACATCCCGCGAGGGTGCACGACGCTGACGCGGCATGGAATGCAGGCGCCAGCGGTAGCCATCGCAGGCCATGGCGAGGATTTGCAACACCGCCGACCCCATCGAACCCGACGATTTGCGCGCCCCACAGATTTTGCGCGACGCCTCCCCCAGCGAGTTGGCGCAAGCCGCTGCGCACGGCGCTGGCTAAGCTGCTGCGCAACACCCCCATCGACGAGACAACCACATGGCCTCCCCCTCTTCCATCCAAGACCCATCCCCCGCCAAGGTCGTGCGCATCGGCGGCGCTTCCGGCTTCTGGGGCGACAGCATGGTCGCAGCGCCGCAACTCGTGAAGCTGGGCCGGCTGGATTACCTCGTGTTCGATTACTTGGCCGAGACGACCATGGCCATTCTTGCCGCCGCGCGCGCCAAGAAGCCGGAGATGGGCTATGCCACCGACTTCGTCGACATCGCGATGAAGTCCGTGCTGGCCGAGGTCAAGCGCCAGGGCATCAAGGTGATCAGCAATGCCGGTGGCATCAACCCGCACGGTTGTGCGGACGCGCTGCGGGCGCTGGCTGCAGCGGAAGGCATTTCGCTGAAGATCGCGGTGGTCGAGGGCGACGACGTGTCCGCCCGCATGCCCGAACTGCGCGCCAGCGGCGCCAAGGACATGTTCACCGGCGAGTCGCTGCCCGAGAAAGTACTGAGCGCCAATGCCTACCTCGGCGCCACGCCGATCGCCGCGGCGCTGGCGGCCGGCGCGGAGGTCGTCATCACCGGCCGCTGCGTGGACAGCGCCGTCACGCTCGGTGCGCTGATGCACGAGTTCGGCTGGGCCCCCGACCAGTACGACCAACTTGCCTCGGGCAGCCTCGCTGGCCATATCATCGAATGCGGCTGCCAGGCCACCGGCGGCCTGCACACCGATTGGGAGGACATCCCCGATTGGGCCAACATGGGCTATCCGGTCATCGAATGCCATGCCGACGGCAGCTTCATCGTGACCAAGCCGGAGCCCACCGGCGGCAAGGTGATCCGCGCCAACATCGTCGAGCAGATGCTCTACGAGATCGGCGACCCCGGCGCCTACCTGCTGCCCGACGTGAGCTGCGACTTCCGCGACGTGGTCATCGAGCAGCAAGGCGACAACCGCGTGCGCGTGGGTCCAGCCAAGGGTCGCGCAGCCACGCCTTTCTACAAGGTCTCGGCCACGCAGCTCGACGGATTCCGCTGCGCGGCCAGCATGGTCATCATCGGCATCGATGCCGAGAAGAAGGCACGCCGCACGGCGGAGGCGATCGTCGAGCGCACCGGCAACATCCTGCGCCAGCTCGGCATGCCGCCCTTCACCTCGACCTACATCGAAGTCCTCGGCGCCGAGACGCTCTACGGTCCGCATTCGCGCGCGCACCAGGCCCGCGAAGTGATGATGCGCGTGGTGGCGAACCATCCGCAGAAGGCCGCGCTGGCCATGTTCGCGCGCGAGATCTCGCCGGCCGGCACCTCATGGTCGCCCGGCACCACCGGCCCCGGCGGCGGCCGGGCCGCGGTGTCGCCGTTGATCAAGCCCTTCTCGTTCACGCTCGACAAGCAGGCGGTGGGGGTGGCCTTCGTGATGGACGAGGTGCGCCATCCGGTGACGGTCGCCAGCGGCACGAGCGATGGCCTCGCACCCGGCGGCACGGCGCCGGCCGCATGGAAGGATGACGCCGGCGAGCCGATGCGCGAAGTGCGCCTCATCGACCTGGCCTGGGCCCGCAGCGGCGACAAGGGCAACCTCTCCAACATCGGCATCGTCGCGCGCAAGCCCGAGTGGCTGCCGCTGCTGTGGGATCGCGTCAGCGAGTCGGCCGTCGGGAGCTACTTCGCCCACATGGTGCACGGCAAGGTCGAGCGCTTCCACCTGCCCGGCACAGCCTCGATGAACTTGCTGCTGCACGACGCGCTGGATGGCGGCGGCCCGTCCTCCATGCGCATGGACCCGCTCGGCAAGGGCATGGCGCAGATGCTGCTCGACATGACGGTCCTCGTGCCGGACTCGGTCGCCACGCATCTGAAGTAGCGCCACAGACCAGTCGCTGCAGCCGTTTGATGACCGGGCGCCAAAGGCTCGGTATATGCTCAGTTCCCCCGGACGCAAACTGGCGCAGCGCACTCATGCAAAAGCACTACCTCACACCACTTTTCGCTCCCGAATCGATCGTGGTGTTCGCCGGGGCGATCCGGCAAGCGGAAGACGACCACTGGCATTCGACGGCGATCCGCCGTGCGCTGCAAGCGGGCGGCTTCGAGGGGTCGCTGGAATACCTGGACGTACACACCAGCGGAACGCTGGGCGACCTGGTGCAAGCGCGCGCGGACCTGGCGATCATCGCCCTGCCCTGCCACGACATTCCGGCGGCACTCGGCATCGCCGGGCGATTGAGTTGCCGATCCGCATTGGTCGTCTCGTCCGGCATCGGTCCGGATGGCGCCGCTGAACTGCGCAGGGTTGCAATCCGCGAGGGCATCCACCTGCTGGGCCCCAACTCGCTGGGAATCCAACGGCCCGCACTGCGCCTCAATGCCAGCACGGTCGGCCCGCTCGCATCCGCCGGCCCGCTGGCGCTGGTCTCGCAATCCGGCGCCCTGACCGCGGCGATGCTCGACTGGGCGCGCCAGAACGCTGTGGGCTTCTCCAACGTGGTGTCGCTCGGGCCGCATACCGCGCTCGACATCGCGGACGTGCTGGACTTCCTGGCCGACGACAGCGCCACACACAGCATCGTCGTGTACCTCGAAGGCATCTCGGAAGCCCGCCCTTTCATCAGTGCGCTTCGCTCGGCCTCGCATGCGAAGCCGGTCGTGGTCCTGAAGGCGGGCCGCAAGCCGGCGGGCAACGAGGCAGCGCACACCCACAGCGGTGCCACCGTGGGCAGCGACGATGTGTTCGACGCGGCGCTGCGGCGTGCCGGTGCGGTCCGGGTGCGCTCGTTCGTCGAACTGTTCTCGGCGGCCAAGTGCCTGGCTTCGCGCTATCGGCCGGTGGGGCAGCGGCTGGCGATCGTCACCAACGGCGGTGGGCCGGGTGTGCTGGCCGCAGATTGGGTCAACGAGATCGGCTTGGAGCTGGGCAAGCTCTCGACCGAATCGATCGACAAGCTGAAACCCTTGCTGTCACCGTATGCGACGTTGACGGACCTGATCGACGTGTCCGAGGAAGCCGGGCCGGATCACTACCGGGCTGCCATCGACGTTGCCGCGGCCGACAAGCAGGTCGACGGCGTGCTGGCCATCTATTCACCCAAGACCGGAGAGGACGCGGCCGCCGTCGCGCGCACGCTGGCCGAGTTCCCGCGTCCGATGCGCAAGCCGCTGCTGGCCTGCTGGATGGGGGACGCGTCCGTCGGCGACGCCCGCAAGGTGTTGGTCGAATCGGCCATACCCACCTTCCGCACGCCCGAGGCGGCGGTGGGCGCGTTCGGCAACATCGCGTCGTTCTATCAGAACCAGATGCTGCTGCAGCAGACGCCGCCGCCGCTGTCACCGCTAGCCAAGCCCGACATCGAGGGCGCCCGCCTGCTGATCGACAGCGTGCTGGCCGAACGTCGCACCGTGCTCACCGAGATGGAGTCGAAGACCCTGCTCTCGTCCTTCCACATCCCGATCACCCGCACGGTGCTCGCGCGCTCCGCCAACGAGGCCATGATGCTGGCGACGCAGATCGGCTTTCCGGTGGCGCTCAAGATCGACTCGCCCGACATCAGCCACAAGACCGATGTCGAGGGTGTGGCGCTGAACATCATGAACGGCGCCGGCGCGCGCGACATGTTCAACGAGCTGATGGACCGTGTGAAGCGCCTGGCGCCCGCCGCGCGCATCCATGGCGTGACCGTGCAGAAGATGGCAGCGGCCCGGCGCGGCCGCGAGATCTACGTGGGCCTGGTCACCGACGACCCGTTCGGCCCGGTGATCGTGTTCGGTGCGGGCGGCACCATGATCGAGCTGTTGGCCGACCGTGCGATGGAATTGCCACCGCTCAACCAGTTCCTCGCGCGCCGGTTGATCGAGCGCTCCCGCGTGGCCCAGACCCTGCGCGAATGGCGCGGCGCCAGCCCGGTCAACATGGAAGCGCTGGAACACGTGCTGCTGCGTGTGTCGGAAATGGTCTGCGAACTGCCCGAGCTGCGCGAGATGGACATCAACCCCATCATCGTGGACGAAGCCGGCGCCATCGCGGTCGATGCCCGCATCGTCGTGGGCAACACGCCGCAGGCGGTCAGCGGCTACGCACGCGGCTACCAGCACCTGTCGATCCTGCCCTACCCGGCCCGCTACCAACGCGAGTTCGTCATGCGCGGCGGCGGCACCTGCACGCTCCGGCCCGTGCATCCGGACGACGCGGACATGCTGCAGAACTTCGTGCGGGAGCTTTCGCCCGAGAGCCGGTGGTTCCGCTTCGTCTCGCAGTTCCACGAGTTGCCGCCGACCATGCTGTCGCGCTTCACGCTGATCGACTACGACCGGGACATGGCCCTGGTCGCGGTCGTGCAGGAACGCATCCTGGCCGACGACGGCACGTCCAAGGACATGGAATACATCGTCGGCGTGTCGCGCTACGCCACCAATCCGGACAAGGCGAGCTGCGAGTTTTCGCTGGTCGTCGCGGAGGCCTACAAGCGCAAGGGCCTGGGCTCGCGGCTCATGGAAGGCATCATGGACGTGGCCCGGGACAAGGGCCTGTCCGAGATGGACGGGCTGGTGCTCACCACCAACCACGACATGCTGAAACTCATGCGGCACATGGGGTTCACCGTCAAGCTCTTTGCGGAAGACCCGGAATTCAGGCTTGTGACGTTCAGTCTCTAGGGGGCTCGACGCGCCGAAGCGAACCGGCCCGCCCGGCACACTGTCGAGCTTGGGCGTCGACGCGCCCTAATCCGCCTTCACACCCGCCGTCCGGATCACCCCACCCCACTTGCGCGTTTCGGCAGTGATGAAGGCGTCGAACTCCTCCGGGGTGCCGCCGCCGGGGAAGGTGCCCATCGCGTCGAGCTTGGCCTTGGTTTCGTCTGACTTGATGATGCGCGCCACGGCGTCCGACATCCGCTTGACGATCTCGCGCGGTGTGCCGGCCGGGGCCAGCATGCCGGCCCAGGTGCTGCCTGTGAAACCCGCAAAGCCTTGCTCGATGAAAGTTGGCACGTCCGGCACGACGGGCAGGCGCCGCTCGCTCGCCACCCCGATCAGGCGCACCTTGCCTGCCTTGCCCTGCGCGATGAGACCCGTCGGCGCGTCGAAGAACAACTGGATCTGCCCACCCATCAAGTCCGTCAACGCGGGCACCGCGCCGCGGTACGGGATATGGATCATGTAGGTCTGTGTCAGCGACTTCCACAACTCGGTGGTGAGATGCGCGGCCGACCCGTTGCCCGATGAACCGAAGCTCACCTTGCCCGGGTTCGCACGGGCGTAGTCGATCAGCTCCCGCTCCTGAAAGGTGCGTTGTTGTTGACCGCCGCCAGCAGCGGCGACACGCCCATCAGCGACACGCCCACCAGGTCCTTGCCCGGGTCGTAGGGCAGCTTGGGATAGAGCGTGGTGTTGGCGGCATAGGCCGCGATCACCACGCCGAAGGTGCTGCCGTCCGGCGGCGACTTGGCCACCGCATCCACGCCGATCAGGCTATTGGCGCCCGGCTTGTTGTCGATGATGACGCTCTGGCCCAACTGCGCCTGCAGGCCCGGCTGCACGAGACGCGCCATCTGGTCCGTGAAGCCGCCCGGCGTGTACGGCACGATGATGCGGATGGGCTTGCCGGGCCAGGCAGGTTGCGCGAAGGATGGCGCCGCAACGGCAGCGGCCGCAGCGGCTGCGGACAGGTTGAAGGCGCGACGCGTGAGGCGGGGGGCTGGCATGAACGTTCCGGTGGTGGGTCGATGCATTCTCAAAGGCGCATTGCCGCCTTCTCATCGGGGTTTGCCCGTCGACCCTTGCCTCGCGTCGCCCCGTTCCCGCAACCATCGTGTCGCGCGACCGGATCGGCGCGAAAGCAGTACCGCCCTTACGAACCGCTTTCGTCCATTTTGGGGATACCAAGTTAGTGACGTAGTAATACTTTGCGCGTATGCTTGACGACGATCCTGCTTGTTGATCGCAAGACGCACAAATCCCGGTTTTTATTCTGTACAAGAAGACCGACGGATCAGGCGATTCTTGTGTCGGAGGCTCCTGCTGGCTCAACGTTCGACATCGACATCCACTGCGGAGATCGTATGGACCTGAGACGGGAACAACTGGCTGATGGCATCGAGAAGATCAGCCTGGTTGGGCGCATGGACAGTATTGGCGGGCACGACATCGACAACCGCTTCAAGGCGATGGTCGCATCCCGCAAGCTTCTTGCCGTGGTGGACATGTCCGAGGTGTCGTTCCTGGCTTCCATCGGGATTCGCACGCTCGTCATCAACGCGCGGGCCCAGTCGTCGCGCGGCGGCGGCATGGTCCTCGCGAGCCCGCAACCGCTCGTGGCGGAGGTCCTCAAGATGGCCGGCATCGACACGATCATTCCGGTTTACCCCGACGTCGATTCCGCCTTCAGCGCGCTGATGGCCTCCTCCGAAAGCCGTTGATGTCCACGAACGGCGGGGAGCCGGAGGCTTCCCTGATCGTCGACAGCGAACTGCGCGAACTCCCGCGGGTCAACGCCTGGGTGCACGACTGGACCGAGCACCAGCACCTGCCGGAAAAGATCGCCCATTGCATCGACCTCTGCTCCACCGAGGTGGTCACGAACATCGTGACCCACGCCTGCGGCGACGGCGCACAGCGCATCCTGCTGCGCCTGGGTTGGCAGGGCGACGACGTTGCCCTGGAAGTCGAAGACGAAGGCAGCAAGTTCGATCCACGGCAGGTTGCCACGCCCTCGCACGCCACCAACCTGCAGGACGCACGGATCGGCGGCTGGGGCATCCCCATCGTGCGCCAGTTCTCGGACGGCGTGCAGTACCGCTACGAAGACGGTCGCAATTGCCTGACGCTCCTGTTCCGGCCGACGGCACCGCCCTCCTGACAAGCCCGACCCCATTCGCATCGCGGCGCCGGCGCACACGGCGTAACCAATCCACCAACCGAGGAGTCTTTAAAAATGGGACAAGCAGGCAAACCACTACCCACCATCGACGTGCAAGGCGCCCTGGCGGCCCAGGCCGCGATGGGTGGCCAAACCAACGGCAGCGGCGGCGAAACGTCCGGTGTCGACAAGATGCGCGAGTTGCTGTTCGGCAACCAGATGCAGGATTACGACAAGCGCTTTTCGATCATGGAGGAGCGCTTCCAGCTCCGCCTGCGCGACATGGAAGCGGAGTCGTCGCGCAGCCTGAGCAACCTCGAATCCACGATCAAGAAGCAGCTCGAATCCGTCGCCGGCCAGTTCCGCGAGGAAAAGGACTTGCGCGCCGATGCCGACAAGGAACTGGAGCGCAGCCTGCGCGACCACACCCAGGCACTGGAAAAGCGCCTGGCGCAGCTGTCCGACCAGCTCGCGCGTCATGAGCGCGATTTCACGGACCGCCTGAGCCACGAGGTGCAGGGCCTGCGCGACGAGATGCGCAAGCGCCAGGACGACTCCCGCGCCACCATGGAACGCATGTTCTCCGAGCTCAGCAACGTCAAAACCGATCGCAACCTGCTCGCCGGGCTGTTCGTCGAGATTGCCAAGTGCCTGAACCAGGACGTGTCGCCGAAGGGCGCCAACGGCGGCGGTTGATTCACACCGCACGTTTGCACGCAGGGGCGGCTGCGCCGTGAACGCGCGCCTGTCGCTTGCCGCGACGAGCGCACACCGCAGCGCGGCGGAACAGGACCAGAGCCGGCGCTTGGCCGGCCTCTTGCTGGAGTTGGCGCGCTGCGTCAACCCCGACATCGCGATCGAGCTTCCGCCCGCGCGGCTGGAGGACGACCCGCGCATGGACGCGCTGCGCGACGTGCTCATGGAGCGCGAGAAGGCGGCGCTGGCCCGGCTGCAGCAGAAGTTCGACGATCCGCGCGAGTTCGCCGATGCGGTGGGCTCGGTGCTTCCGGCCGCCTTCACGCTGGCCGCGTCGCGCAGCGACCACCTGGGCCAGGTCATCGCACCGACGGTCGAGCGGGCCACCCAGGCATCGATCCGCAAGAACCCGCGCACCATGGTCGACATCCTGTACCCGGTGATGGGGCCGGCCATTCGCAAGGCCATTGCCGAGACGCTGGATGGTTCGCTCCAGTCGTTGAACCAGGCGCTCAAGTACAGCCTGTCCTGGCGCGGACTCAAGTGGCGCATCGAGGCCTGGCGCAGCGGCACGACCTTCGGCGACGTGGTGCTCAAGCACACGGCCGTGTACCGGGTCGACCACATCTTCATGATCCATCGCAAGACGGGCCTGCTGATCTCGCATGTGTCGCGCGACGATGCGTCGACGCAAGACCCGCAACTGGTCTCGGCGATGCTCTCCGCCATCCAGGATTTCGTACGCGATTCCTTCGACGAATCGGCCAGCGGCGGCACCAACAGCGGCGGCATCGACACGCTCCGCCTCGGCGACATGCTGCTGTGGATCGAGGAAGGTCCTTCGGCCTTCCTCGCTGCGGTGGTGCATGGCAATCCGCCGCCATCGCTGCGGGTGCGGCTGCGCGAATCGCTGGCCGCGGTGCATGCCGAATGGGCGGCACCGCTCGAGGAATTCGAAGGCGACACCGAGCCCCTCGAGCAAGCGGGCGAGCGGCTGCGGCCTTGCCTGATCTCGCAGGGAGCCGAGCATCAACGGAAATTCTCCCCGCTGCTGTGGATCATCCCGCTGGCGCTGCTGATTGCGCTGGGCTACTGGCTCACGCTGCGCGTCATCGAGGGCCGGCGCGTGGACAGCTATGTCGAGTCCTTGCAGGCCCAACCCGGCATCGTCGTGACCAATGCCGACCGCCGCGGCGGCAAGTGGCTGGTGTCCGGCCTGCGCGACCCGCTCGCCGCCCAGCCCGAAGACTTGCTCGCCAAGACCAAGCTGGACCCGACCCGCGTCGCCGGTCGCTGGGAGCCGTACCAGGCGCTGCATCCGGCCATCATCCTCAAGCGCATGCAGGCGACCCTGAATCCACCGCCGACTGTCACGCTGACACAGGACGCCACTGGCGTGCGCGCCAGCGGCACAGCGCCCCAATACTGGACGGACAAGGCGCGCGCCTTCCTGCTCACCCTGCCGGCCGGCGCGCCGAAGGTCGACCTGAGCGCGCTGCAAGACGTGCAAGACCCGGACTACCTGCGCCTGCATGACGCCATCGAGGCGCGGCTGATCCACTTCGAGAACAACGTGGCGCGCCCGTCAGGCAGCCAGGAAGGCATGCTCGACGGCGCCGCCGAGGAAATGCGCGAGCTGATCCAGGTGTCGCGCACCCACGGCTTCCCGGTGAAGGTGACCATCGTCGGCCACGCCGACGCCACCGGCAAGGAAAACTCCAACCTGGCGCTGAGCCTGGGCCGCGCCGAAGTCGTGCGCTCCATGCTGCGGGCACGCGGCGTCGATCCACTCTTGCTCGCGGTGCGCGGCGCCGGTCCGCTGGAGCCATTGAAGCCCGGCGCCAGCGTGGACGAACTGTCGATGAACCGGCGCGTGTCTTTTGTCGTCAGCACAGGCGAATAGAACCTTTGAAACGGCAGTCAATCGGAACCCAATGCTCCAGAAAAAAATCTGCCTCCTCGGCGCCTTCGGCGTCGGCAAGACCAGCCTCGTGCGCCGCTACGTCGACACCATCTTCTCGGACACCTACCTCACCACCGTCGGCGTGAAGATCGACAAGAAGGTCATGACGGTGGGCGCCGAGGAAATGGCCCTGATCCTGTGGGACATCGCCGGCGAAGACGCCGTCGCGGCCGTGCGCGTGAGCTACCTGCGCGGCGCGGCCGGCTATCTGCTGGTAATCGATGGCACGCGGCCCGAAACGCTGGAGACGGCCGCATCGATCCAGTCGCGCATCACCGCCGAGATCGGTGCCGTGCCCTTCCTCGCCCTGCTCAACAAGGCCGACCTGGTGGAAGACTGGGCGATCCCGCCAGAGCGCGTCGAGCAACTGGAGTCTGCAGGCTGGACCTTCCGACGCACCAGCGCCAAGACCGGCGACAGCGTCGAGGACGCCTTCCAGGAACTGGCGGCTCGCCTGGCGAAATAGCGGGTCACATGCTCGACCTCCCCGCGCGGATCTCCGACTCGCTGCTGCTGTTGATCGATGCGCAGCGCATGCTCGCTCACCTGGTCGTCGACGACACGCAAACCCTGGTGCAGGCCGGCGGCCACCTCGCGCACTATGGGCTGGACGGCCTCGAATTCGGCCTTCCCGCAGGCGACCAGATCCCGTTGCTCGAAGGCATGTTGCCGCTGGTGGAGACACCCTTCCTGATCCGTTCCATGGCCATGCCCAGCGGGCGCATCGCGGACATCCATTTCTTCGCGGACGACGGAGACGGCACCGTGTGGGTGTTGCTGCTCGACGTGACCGCCGAATGGGAGGAAACGCGGCTGGTGCAGCAGAAGGCCTACGACATGACCTTGCTGAGCCAGCGCGAGGCCCGGCTCAACACACAGCTCGCAGCCGCCAACGAGGAACTCAAGCGCGCCCACAACGACCTCGCCGCGTCCCGCGAAGCCCTGCAACTCACGCACGACCGGCTGCAACTGGAACTGCGCGATGCCGAGCGCTACGTCCGCGCCGTCTTGCCGGATCCGCTGACGGAACCCTTCACGGTCGACTGGCGCTTCGTTCCATCCACCGAGCTGGGCGGCGACTCCTTCGGCTACCACTGGATCGACACGGAGCACCTGGCGATCTACCTGATCGACGTCTGCGGCCACGGCGTCGGTTCGGCATTG
This sequence comes from Variovorax rhizosphaerae, assembly GCF_037889975.1. Lineage (NCBI taxonomy): Bacteria > Pseudomonadati > Pseudomonadota > Betaproteobacteria > Burkholderiales > Comamonadaceae > Variovorax > Variovorax rhizosphaerae. The sequence continues at coordinate 228,184 of NZ_JBBKZT010000006.1, forward strand.
CTCTCGGTGGCGGTCGCCGACACGCTGCGCTCCGAAGCGCTGCAGAAGACGGATTTCCGCAGCCCCGCCGAGGTGTTGACCGCGCTCAACCAGGCCTACCAGATGGAGCGGCACGGCGAGTTGTTCAGCACCGTGTGGTACGGCGTCTACGACCGCGCGACGGGCGCCCTGCGTTACGCCTCCGCCGGCCACCCGCCGGCCATCGCGGTGAGCGGGCATGGCGAAGCGTTGGGGGAAGCCCGGCCCTTGCCGGCTTCAGGCACCTGCATCGGCCTCTCGCCAGCGGCGCGCTTCCAGGAACAGCAATGCGTGCTGCAGTCCCCTGCCCGCCTGTTCGTCTTCAGCGACGGCGCCTACGAGATCACCCGGCCGGACGGGTCGATGCTGGCGTTCTCCGAGTTCGCCGAGATCCTTGCGCAGCCCGTGCCCAACGGAAAGTCCGAGTTGGACAGCCTGCTGGACTTTGCGCGGGAGTCCCATGGCCCGGGGGCGCTGGAAGACGACTTCACGATCATCAAGCTGGCACTGTGACCCGCAGGCCTTGGCCCTCGCCTTGGCCTTGCCCGGCAGCCCGCAACCCGCAACCGCAGCGACTGCCCTGGGAGCACGCTGCAGCATGCCGAAGCTGCACCACCTTGCCGCCGCTGAAAGAAGCATCGCCGGATGCGCGCCTCCAGCCTTTCAGCCACGCCCCACAAGGCACACATCGCGTATCCAGCTGCGGATTCCAGCCACTCTTGCCGGACTCACTCGCTCGGCTGCCCCGGCCGGCGTGCGCTTACCAGCTGTACTTGACGCCGACTTGCGCCTTCGCTGCCTGGTAGTTCTTCGCGCCGACCTCACCGCCGATGCTGCCCCATGCGCTGATGTTCTTCGTCAGGTTGCCCTGCAGGCCCACCTTGGCCTCGAAACGATTGGACGGCATGCCATCGACCACACGATCCGCATTGAACATCATCGATGCGTCCGAGCCATTGCCGTGCCACCAGTTGATTTCGGCAAAGGGCCTCATCATCTTGTTGCCGTTGTCGTTCTCCGTGTGTCCATGCACGCGGACGCCCAGGCGCGTTGTCACGCTCGTGTCCTTCATGCCCGACACGATGGTGCCGGTGGCTTCGGTGTGGTTGCTGGCCCGGTAGTTCTGCACGATGACCTGGGCTTGCGGCTCCACGTACATCTGGCTCTTGCCGTCGTCGAAAATCTTGAACGAATAGCCCGCTTCCAGCGATGCGGAAATGCTGTTCGCGCTGTACGACTCCTGCGCCAGGCCCAGGCCCCGTACCTTGTTCTTGTAGTGCCCGCCCAGGATCCAGGCATCCACATACGGGCCCGACAGGATGTCCTGCTTGCCGTACCAGGTGCCATACACGCCAAGGCTCCCTCCGTTGACGGAACCCGTCGCAGACATGAGGTTCGCATTGGTCGACGTGTTGTCGGTCCTGCCATACATGCCCATCGCACCGACGCGGAAACTGCCCTCGCCACCGTCGCTGAAACGGGCCACATCGGCGCCGCCGTGCAGCAGATAGGTGCGGTCGGCGAGCGTGGATGACGGGTTCAGGCCGTCACGGCTGCTGTACGTGTCCACCACGCGCAGCCATCCGTTGCTGTCGCTGGACTGTTTCAGGTCCTTGCCTTCCATGCCCGGCGCCTGGCCCTGCCGTTCGTGCAGGGTGTGCACGGACATTTGCATGGCGGCCTGGCGGTTGGCCAGGTAGGCACCGACCTCGGGGCGGTAGACCGGCATGGCCGGCGCCGCCACCTGGGCTGCCACGGGCTCGGGAATCGGTCCCCCGGCGACCGGCTCCCGCGGGTTGCGTGGCTCGACAGGGACGCCGGGCCCAACCGGATCGACCGGCGGCTCGAAGCCCGGACCCTCGATGACCGGGGCCGGCGGCTTCGCCGAACTCAGGTACCAGTCCTGCGCCTTGCCGCCATTGCCGCCGCGCACCAGCCCGTAGTCGAAGGCGCCCACGGCCAGCGTACCCACGCCTTGGCGATAGCCGCTGGAACTCGCGTCCAGCCAGAAGGCGTTGGCTTGCGTGGTCGCGCCATTGCGCGTTTCCACGACACGGATGCCCTGCAGCGTCTGCGCGCCGATGCCACCCGCCGACTTCACCACCACGCCAGTCGAGCCGGAGGCATTGCCACCATCGATCACCAGCTTGTCGGTCGCCGACGCGTCGTCACCCATGACGGTGCGAATCACCAACCGGCCGTTGTTGCCCACGTAATCGCCCTTCACGAGCAACACGTTGCCAGGCGTCGTGCTGGCCGGGCCGGCGAGGTTCACGATGCCGTTGCTGGTCAAGCCGCTGGCCAGCGTCAAGGTGCTGTTGGGAGCGCCTGCCGATGCAGGCAGCGCGTTGAACGCGGCCACCGTGCCGCTGTTCATCACATGTCCGTTGACCGTGCCGGTGCCCGACAGCACGGCGGCCTGCGCCACGTTCACTGCGCCGGCGCCCACTGCGCCAAGGGTGCCGCCGACGATCAGGGCGCCGGCATTGATGTTCGTACCGCCCGTGTGCTGCACGTTGTCGCCGACGGTGAGCGTGCCCGCGCCGTTCTTGACGACGTTGCCGCTGCCGGCGACGGCGTTGGCCAGCGCCCAATCGTTGGCCGTGTCGAGTACCAAGGTGCCCGCGTTCGCGACCTTGGCGGTACCGAGGTTCGCGCCTTCGCTGACCGTCAGCCGTGTGCCCGCCGCGGTCGAGAACTGGCCCGAGAAAGCACTGTTGTCGCCGGCGACATTGACGGCGGCCGCGTTGACCAGGCCGACCTGACCCGTGCCACTGATCGTGTTCGCCAGCGTGCCCTGCGCACCGTCCAGCGTCAGCGTGCCCGCATTGGCGATCGTGCTGCTGCCGAGGCCATCGGCCTGCTTGAGTTTCACAGCCGCACCGCTCGCAATCGAGGTTGCGCCTGCCAGCTCCGCATTGGAGCCGGAGACGGCCAGCGTGCCACCGTTGACGTTGAACCGGCCGGAGCCTTTCAGGATGCCGTCGGCGTCGCCGCCGTCGATGATGTTGAGCGTGCCGGTCTGCAGATCCAGCGTGGAGCCGTATTCACCGGCAAACGTACCGATGGTCTGCTCGTAGCGATCCAGTTCGGCAGCCGTGCCGGTCGTCAGGTACAGCGCACTTGTCTTGCCGAACGCGTTGTTGGCAGCCGCCTTCAAGGTGCCGGTGCTGACCATGGTCACGCCGGTGTAGTCGTTGGTCGTGTTCGACAGCGAGACCGTGCCCGTGCCGGCGTCGATCCCCAGGTTGCCCGCGCCGGTGATCCTGGCCGACATGTCCGCCGCGTTGTCGACAGCGCCCGCGCGCTGTTGCAGCGAGAGCAACTGGCCGGCTTGGAGGTCGAGTTGCGTCAGGCCGTAATTGACATACAGGCCATCGTCCTTCAGCGTCGTCAGGCGATAGTCGTAGTCCCCCTTGGCAACCACCTGGCCGCCTTGCGCGATGTCGACGCTGCGCTTGACCGAGATCGGCTGGCCGTCCTGATCCTGCAGCACCAGGGCACCGCCGCTGCCGCCCGTGGTCGACGCGTTGATGAGCTTGATGCCGATGTTGGCGTCATCCTGCTCCAGCAATGACGCGCGCGTGTCCACCGTGGGCGTCGAGGCGACATACGGTGCCGGCACGTTGATCTGCACGTTGCCGGCGCCGCTGGCGTCCAGCGTGCGGGTCGTGATGGTCGACGCGGCCACCCGGTAATCCGGTGCCGTGGCATTGAATTTCGCGGTGCCGCCATTGAAGGTCAGCCCACCGATCGCCTGGTCGCCATCGGCCACGGCCGTGATGCTCTTGTCGCCGAGTTCGAGCGTGGCGTTCTGCAGCGCGGTGGTGTTGGCGCCGCCCAGCGCCAAGCTGCTGTCGCCGAGCTTGACGGTACCGGCGAACGCGTTGCCCACGTTCGACGTGAAGTCGAAGGCCTGGCCGGCGGTGTCGGTCGTGACCGTGCCGGTGCCGGCAAGCTTGTTGTTCAGCGCGAAGGCGCTGTTCATTGCGACTGCCAGCGTGCTGGTGGGGTCGATCGTCACCACGCCGGTATCGGCCTGGTTGTCGTCCAGCTTGATCGCCGTCTTCAGCGTGAGCACCGAGCCATTCGTCAGGTTGACGTTCTCGAAGTTGGCGATGTTGTTCGAGGCGTCGATGGTGCGTTGCGAGCCCTCGAAGACAAGCGTGTCGATCGCGTTGCCCTTGCCGCCGTCGAGAGCGCCGGTAACGGTCGCCGCATTGCCTCGCACGGTCACGGTGTCTTGCCCCGTGCCACCGACGAAGTTGCCGGTGATCGTGCTGTCGGCGAGCAGTGCCATATTGGTGCCATTGCCCATCACGACGTTGCCGGTGATGTTGCCGCCGTTGCTGTTCTCGAAGGCATGGCCGCTGTCGTCCAGGCGCACCGCGTCAGAGCCCGCCACGCCCTGCAGCGTTCCGTGGTTGATGAGGGTCCGGGGCGCACCCGCGACCAGCACCGCGCCAGGGTTCGTTGCCGTGAGGGTCGCGGCCTGGTCGATCGTGACCGTGCCGGCCGACTTGACCAGGACCGCCTGGCCCGCACCGCTGACATTGACCGATTTGCTCGTCACGGTCAGGTCGCCGGTGGTGTTGGCATAGACGCCTGAGCCATTGCCCGTCACGCTGATGTCGAAGGCATTCCCGACCACCAGGTTGCCCGAGGTTGCGCTGCCGTCGGCATTCGTCAGGGCCAGGCCCTTGCCGCCCGTCGCGCTGCTCACGAGGATCGTGCCGTGCGAGGCAGCGTCCAGGTTGTTCTCCGTCAGCAGGGCAGCGCCGCTGCCTTGCATTTCAAGGAAAGTGCCGTCCAGCAAGGTATTGCCTGCGGCGCCCTGGTTGGTGACCAGGTTGCCGAAGCCCGTGCCGGTGCCGATGATCTGCGCGTCCTTCGTGAGGACGACCTTGCCTGCATCGGTGCCCACAAGCACGCCCGATGCGGCGTTGTCGACCGTGATGGTGTCGGAAGTGGTCAGCGTGGCACCGTCGTGCACCCAGATGCCGGCCTTGCCGTCATGCATGGTGATCGTGCCGCGCTTGCCGCTGGCGTCCGGACTCACGACCGATCCTGCGCCCGTGATCTCGATGGCCGTGCCGTGCGCAACGTCGATGTTGCCCGCGTTGACAAGTTCGGCGCCGTTCTTGACCTGGAAGACGGTCACATCCCTCGCGTTGGCCACCATGACATTGGCTGTGTTGGTGAAGGTCGATTGACCGGTGGCGACCTTGTTGCCGGCCAGGTCGTACTTGTTGTCGTCCACTGCCACGGCGATCGATCCGTCCTTCAGGGTCAGCAGCGCTGCGCCCGACATGGACCCCGTTGCGCCCCCTTCGACCTTGAGCGCTGTCGCGCCGTTGCCCGAAACGGTGATGTTCGTGCCGTCCAGATTCGCAGTCGAGCCGACACCCGTGGCCTGGATCGCAGTCGAGCCGGCGCCAGAGGCAACCAGCGGCGTTGCGGCCTTCACGTTGACCTTGCCGCCGTCCTCGACGCGAATCAGCGTCGAATCCTTCGTCGACACATCGAGCGCGCCACTGACCGGCGCACTGGTGACGTCCACCACCGACCCTGCGCCGTGTGCGAAGAAGCCGACCTGGCGCGAACCATTGTTGAAATTGACGTCACCGCCCGCGACCGTGATCGTTCCGCTATCGCGTGCGTGAACGCCGATGGCGTTGTCGCCGTTCATGTTGACGGAACCGGTCAGCGTCACAGCGCTGTTCGCCCCCTCTGCCCACAAGCCATAGTTGGGCAGCTTGGCATTCGTCGACGTGCCCAGGTTGATGGTTCCGGTGTTGGTGGCCGTGCCGCCGGCGTTCGCTTTCATGCCGACGCCATTGACGCCATTCAGGTTGATGACGCCGACGTTTTCGACGACCGAAGCCCCGCTTGCGTTCGCCCACATGCCTCGGTTCTGCAAAGGCGAACCGCTCAGCGCACCGTTGACGTCGATCGTGCCGTTGTTGATGGCGACTGCGGGCACTTTCGAAGCGCCCGATTCGAAATCGACCCGCATGGCGGTTGAATCCTGCATGCCCTTGCCGATGACGATGCGGCCGTCGTTGATGCCCGTGCCGCCACCACGCACGATCATTGCGTTGCCACCTGCATTGATGGTGGTGTCGGCGCCACCGGCAGCCATGCTGCCACCCGACATGTCGGTGCTCGAACCCCGACCGAGGTAGATCACGCCCGTCGCGGCATTGGTCGCCTTTGCACCGGTGCTGACGCGTACACCCTGCACGGGGTTGAACAGGGGCGAGTCGTTCACGCCGAGATTCATTGCGCCTTCATTGACGAACTCTCCGTTCTCGGATGCTTCGATGGTGACGAAGATCGAGCCGAGATTGCGTGCGTCCCGGTTGGTGGCACCGACATTGATGATGCCCTTGTTGGTCAACACCGAGCCGGCATCGGTGACCTTGTTCGATGCGTTGAAATACACCGTCCCCGTACCGACCTTGGCATCGGGATCTGTCGAGCCGTAGCCGACCGTCATGACGCCGTTGTTGACGCCATTGGAGCCGCTGCGAATGTCGAACGCGACGCTTTCATCGAGTGTCTGAGCAACGCGGCCATTGTTGACCACGGCGCCTCCGTCCGTGGCGAGCAACGCAGTCCCCTGCTTGAGCGTGATGTTGGCACCCGAATCGATCGTTGCCGTCGCCTGGGCGCCTTTCGCTTGCATCAGGGCGCGGTCACCAACCGGCTGGTACAGGGGATGGTCAGCAGGGAAGGTGTTACCCACGCCCATGGGGGAGATACGCACCGTCACAGGCGTGAGCGTGTAGGCGCGCTTGACGTTGGCCTCGTACGTCGAATAGTCGAGGCGGCCGGCTTTCATCTCGTCGATCAGCCAGTCGTTGTACTGGTTGAGCGATGCGAGGTCGGTGACCGTGTGATTCGTCGCATTGCCCTTGACGTCGGTGATCGAGAACGTACCGTTGTATTTCGCGGCGTCGCGCGTCCTGTCGTACCCGGCCGTTTGGCCGGGAGTCGCGGTGGTGTAGGCGCTGGAGCCGAAGTTGAGAACCTGGCTGGATTTCCAGACAGCGTCGGCCTTGTTGCCTCCCGTGGCGTCGACCAGCACCAAGGCGGTTTGCTTGGTGGCGCCCAGTTCCAGGCTCGTAGTGCCAAGGTCGACGTTGAGCTTGCCGTTGGTCACGGTGGCGAGGCGTACGTCGATATAGGGAATCGAGTCTGCGGGATAAATAACAACGGCGTTGACGGTATTGGACCCCGGGAAGGCGGTTCCAAATGCACCCTGGGCGAACGCCGTCGAGCTGTAGACCGGCACTGCTGTCATATTTCCGGTGACAGGATCAAGGACAGAAATGGATCGATCCTTTCCGCCCACGATCAATTGCTGCAGGCCACTCAGATCGGGACCTGTGGCGTAGCCATTTGCCATTGCATTGGCGATGTCGGTTGCACCGGCCTTTCCCGTGTTCACGAAAACCGCATTGCCCGTGAAATTGCTTTCACCGGGTGTGTTGAACGTGACTGCACCGACCTCGTTGCTGTTACTGGTATCCCAGTTCGGAGCAATGGTGGCGTCCGCTGCAAGTGCCGACCCCGAAATCAGGGCTGCGGTGCTGAGGAAGCGCGAGGCGACCCGCCTCATGCCGGATTTCACACTGGACTTGCCCCGGCCTTTGGCCGTTTCCTGTACCGCTACATAGGCGGCGACAGACTCATTCCAGACAACGCGATGGTTCTTGTTCATGGTAGGTAATATCCTGAAAATCGATGGATTGGACAGTTCGATGCGCTCGGTCGCATCGGATGCGACATTGACGCAATGGACACATTCAATTCACAATTCTCAAGATGAATTAAAATAGTCGGCTGCATGAATTTTGAAACAACCGACTGCCTCCAACTCCAATCAATTTCCTCAATACGAGAAAAATCTCTCCCCGCTCGTGCAAGAGATAGGCGGTACGTGAAATATTTTGCAATCTGGGACGGATACGGCTATCACACGAAGACGTGCGAATTGACAATTAATTTCAGTCGACCCAATGAACTGCGACTTCTTTCGCGGATAGCCGCCCCAGCCATTGGTCCGAGTTCCAGGATATTTGGCTCGAAGCGCTATTCGGCGCCATCGGAGACCTGATCGTTTCGAAGACACGCGGCCCGAAACGCTGGAGACGGCCGCATCGATCCAGTCGCGCATCACAGCCGAGATCGGCGCCGCGCCCTCTGGGCGATCCCGCCGGAGCGCGTCGAGCAACCGGTGTCTGCCGGCTGGACCTTCCGACGCACCAGCGCCAAGACCGGCAACAGCGTCGAGACTTCGCGGACGACGGCGATGGCACCGTCTGGGTGCTGCTGCTCGACGTGACCACTGAATGGGAGGAAACCCGGCTGGTGCAGCAGAAGGCCTACGACATGACCTTGCTGAGCCAGCGCGAGGCCCGGCTCATCGCGCAGCTCGAAGCCGCCAACCAGGAGTTGACGCGCGCCCACAGCGACCTCGCCGCATGGTGATGCGCTGGGGGAAGCCCGACCCTTGCAGGCTTCAGGCGCCTGCATTGGCATTTCGCCCGCAGCGCGTTTCACGGAACTTGTGCGTACTGCAGTCCCCTGCCCGCCTCTTCATCTTCAGCGGCGGCGCCTACGAGCTCACGCGGCAGGACGGGACGATGCTGGCGTTCTCCGAGCTATCCGAGATCCATGCGCAGCCCGTGCTCAATGAAAAGTCCGAGTTGGACAGCCTGCTGGACTTTGCTCGGAAGGCGCATGAGCCGGGGGCGCTGGAGGATGACTTCACGGTCATCAAGGTGGCGTTGTGAATTGCGTGAACCTGGTCCCGCTGAGACACGCCTCCTCGCATCGCTGAGGGACCAAGCCCGGCGCTCAGCGCGACTTGGCGGCGCGGCAGTTGGTGGTGCCGAAAGCGCCGCAAACGTGGTCGTCGTTGCGAAATGCGTTCAACCTGCATTCGGAACAGCTTGCGAGTCTGAGAACGCGCCAACTTCTGAGCGGACGGCTCTCTAAAATTCGGTGTGCCTTGCACCGATGGACGGAGCACGGAATAAGTTTCAACGACAGGCGTAAGAGGCAAAGCGGGCTGAACGCAAGCCCATTGGCCTCGATATTTTTTCGGCGGGATTAAACGCCTGCAACATCATTCTGTTCCCAAACATACTGAAAGACTTTGAGCATTTTCGATGAGACACGTATTCGCTACAGCACACATCGCTTGCAAGATCACTCAATTGCATGAGAACCCTATGAAGATCGAGAGCAGGGTTATTTTCTCGAACATCCGCATCATGCCGCCGGATATATGCAAGCGACATTGATGGCTATGTCGCCACGTCATCTTTCGAATGCGGATATTTCTTCCGCGACGGCCGTGTTTGATGCTTTGGCTGATCGCTTGCCGCAACCGCACCGTAAGCTATTAAATTATTCGGAAATTTCAATTTCTAATACGGGTAATCTAAAAAGGCAGCTCAATCAAGGTGTCCCGATTGTTGTCAGCTACACAAATTTTTGGCTTGGAAGATGGGCGCGGCACGCTGAACTCTTTGTGCATTGGACATATTTAACACTCGGGTGCTTGATCGTTGGCATGTTGCTCGGATTCATGTCGGGCCTACTCAAAGGTAACAATGCCGGCGGCATGGCGTTGCTCGGATTGAGTGTCGTGGCGGGACTTGGTCTAGCGATTCGATACACAGATGCACAGCCGCCCATGGCCGAGCAAAGTGTCACCATAATCAATGGCTGGTCCAATGAGTTGATCTCCGCATGCCGCATGCGCTATGACGAGCATGTGGACCAGCTGGTGCGAACTCCATTGAGCGACCTCGTTATTGGTTTCTCCTGGGTCCAAATTGCAGACAGTTCTCCTTCATCTCTCCGAGTCTTTCTTGCCGTCGCGATGTCGGCCGAAGATGGCAAACAAGATTCATCTTCTTTTTGTCTGGCCACTGTGTACCATGACTACCCTCGCGCCCCGCCTGAGGACTGGGTTCGCAAAGCAAAGGATTTTGCCGATATTTTGGGGGCTAGGTATGTTGGCTTGACACCGCCGGAGTAACTGCTCGAAGCCGACGGGCCTCAAAATTAAATCGGACTGTGGGGTGGAGTCACGGGAACGCCTGTGTACGGGCAGGCGCCGGCCGGATCTTATACAAACTGGACATCACACTCCCCGAGAAGATTGGCAATTAAACCTCCAATGTCGAATATCCATTCGTCTTGTCACTGGAGGCTGATTAATCTTCTGTCTTCTGCGCCTTCCGGTTTCCCGAATTCGAGGCGGCGTCAGGCCCCCATCGCCTCCAACGCCGCATTGAACGTCCCGCTCGGCCGCATCACTGCCGCCAGCTTCTCCATGTCCGGCTTGAAGTAGCCCCCGATATCCGCGGGCTTGCCTTGCGCAGCCTTCAGTTCGTCGACGATCTTCTGCTCTTCCGCAGTGAGCGCCTCGGCCAGCGGGGCGAAGTGGGCTTGCAGCTCCTTGTCCTCGGTCTGCGCGGCCAGGGCCTGGGCCCAGTACATCGCCAGGTAGAAGTGGCTGCCGCGGTTGTCGAGTTCGCCGACCCGAGTCGACGGGCCCTTGCCGTTGTCGAGCAGCATGCCAGTGGCGGCGTCCAGCGTCTTCGCCAGTACCAGCGCCTTGGCATTGCCGGTCTTCTGACCCAGGTCTTCCAGCGACACGGCCAAGGCCAGGAACTCGCCCAGCGAATCCCAGCGCAGGTGGTTTTCTTCCACCAGTTGCTTGACGTGCTTGGGTGCCGAGCCGCCCGCGCCGGTCTCGAACATCGCGCCGCCTGCCATCAGCGGAACGATCGACAGCATCTTGGCGCTGGTGCCCAGTTCCATGATCGGGAACAGGTCGGTCAGGTAGTCGCGCAGGATGTTGCCGGTGACCGAGATGGTGTCCTTGCCGCGGATCACGCGTTCGAGCGAATAACGCATCGCGCGCACCTGCGACATGATCTGGATGTCCAGGCCCGTGGTGTCGTGGTCCTTCAGGTAGGTCTTGACCTTCTTGATCAGTTCCAGTTCATGCGGACGGTATTCGTCCAGCCAGAACACGGCCGGCATGCCCGACAGGCGCGCGCGGTTCACGGCCAGCTTGACCCAGTCGCGGATCGGCGCGTCCTTGGTCTGGCACATGCGCCAGATGTCGCCCTCTTCCACGTTCTGCTCCAGCAACACCTCGCCGGTGTCGATGTCGACGATGCGGGCCACGCCGTCTTCAGGGATCTCGAAGGTCTTGTCGTGCGAGCCGTATTCCTCGGCCTTCTGCGCCATCAGGCCGACGTTGGGCACGGTGCCCATCGTGACCGGGTTGAAGGCGCCGTTGGTCTTGCAGAAGTTGATCATCTCCTGGTAGATGCGAGCAAAGGTGCTCTCGGGCATCACGGCCTTGGTGTCCTTGGGACGGCCGTCCGGGCCCCACATCTTGCCGCCCTGGCGGATCATGGCGGGCATGGACGCATCGACGATCACGTCGTTGGGCGCATGCAGGTTGGTGATGCCCTTGGCCGAGTCGACCATGGCCAATTCAGGCCGGTGCTCGTGGCAGGCATGCATGTCACGGCGGATCTCGTCGCGCTGTGACGAAGGCAGCGATTCGATCTTCTCGTACACGCTGCTCACGCCGTTGTTGACGTTGACACCCAGTTCCTCGAACAGCTTGCCGTGCTTGGCGAAGGCGTCCTTGTAGAAGACCTTCACGGCGTGGCCGAAGACGATCGGGTGCGAGACCTTCATCATCGTCGCCTTGACGTGCAGCGAGAACATGACGCCGGTCTGGCGCGCGTCTTCCATCTCGTCCTCGTAGAACTTCACGAGGGCCTTCTTGCTCATGAACATGCTGTCGATGACTTCAGCGTCCAGCAGCGCGACCTTCTTCTTCAGCAGGATGGTCTTGCCGCTCTTGGTGACCAGGTCCATCTTGACGTCGCGGGCCTTGTCGAGCGTCATCGACTTTTCACCGTGATAGAAGTCGCCGTCGTGCATGTGCGAGACGTGCGTGCGTGACGCCGGGCTCCACTTGCTCATCGAATGCGGCTTCTTGCGGACGTTGTTCTTCACCGCGGCCGGCGCGCGGCGATCGGAGTTGCCTTCACGCAGCACCGGGTTCACGGCGCTGCCGAGCGCCTTGGAGTATTTCGACAGGATGGCGCGCTCTTCATCGGTCTTGGGGTCTTCCGGGAAGTCCGGCAGGTCGTAGCCCTTGGATTGCAGTTCGCGGATGGTGGCCACGAGTTGCGGCACCGATGCGCTGATGTTGGGCAGCTTGATGATGTTGGTGTCGGGGAACTGGGTCAGGCGGCCGAGTTCACCGAGGTTGTCGGGCACGCGCTGGGCCTCGGTCAGGCGTTCGGGGAACTCGGCGAGCACACGGGCTGCGACCGAGACGTCGCTGGTGACGACCTCGATGCCGGCAGGCGCTGCGAAAGTCTGGATGACGGGAAGGAGGGATGCGGTCGCCAGCAGGGGCGCCTCGTCGGTGAGCGTGTAGATGATGCGGGATTTTCCGGCGGTCATTGTTGGCCTCAGGGTACGTTGGACAGGCGTGGATCGGGAATTCGAGGGGGCTATTGTCCACGCGGTTTGCCGGGGGTGTTAACACTTCGAGACATGCCCTTTGGCGCTTTCGGCAAGTCCTGTCAAAACACCAAAAAGAGGCGCAAAGTTCGCATCCCAACAACAGGAGACAAAGCATGAGTGAGTTCGATCGCGTCATTCGTGATGCCGTGTCACGCCAGGACGTGCCCTTCGTGGTCACGACCCTCGGCAACCGCGAGGGTGTTCTGTGGAGCGGCGCTGCCGGCGACGCCAGCCCGGGACACCCGGCCACCATCGACACGGTGTTCCGGATCTTCTCGATGACCAAGGCCGTCGGCAGCACCGCCGCCATGATCCTGATGGACCGCGGCAAGCTCAGCCCGGATGCCACGGTCGAGAGCATCCTGCCCGAGTTCGCCGAGATGAAGGTGCTGGAATCGGTGGGCCCGGACGGTCCCGTTTTCCGCGCGCCCAGGACCAAGGCCACGGTGCGCCACCTGGCCACGCACACCTCGGGCCTGGCCTACGAGTTCTGGAATGCCAAGGTCGCGAAGTACATGGAGGCGACGCAGTTTCCGGGGATCCTGTCCGGCCTCAGGCGGTCGCTCAAATATCCGCTGCAGTTCGATCCCGGCACTCAATGGGACTACGGGATCGGCATCGACTGGCTGGGCCAGGTGGTCGAGAAGGTGGACGGCCGGCTGATCGACCAGTTCGTTCGCGAGGAGATCCTGGAGCCGCTGGGCATGCGCGACACAGGCTTCGAGCCCGACCCGGCCTGGGGCAGCAGGCTCGCCGGCGTGAAGATCCGTGGCGCCGACGGCGAGTTCGCCGACTTCGACATCGCGCCGCCGCCCAAGCCCGAGTTCTACGGCATGGGCCATGCGCTGTACTCGACGGCGCCGGACTATTTGCGCTTCCTGCGCATGTACCTCAACGGTGGGGAGCTGGACGGCCGCCGCATCCTGCGCAGCGAAACCATCGACGCGCTATTGCAGAACCAGATCGGTTCGGTGCAGATCCCGATCCTGAAGTCAGCCAACCCCGCGGTTACGGCGGATGTGGAGCTGTTTCCGGGTTTGAAGAAGTCGCACAGCATGGCCTTCATGCGTGTCGACGAGGATGTGCCAGGTGGCCGATCGGCCGGGTCACAGACTTGGGCGGGCGTGCTGAACACGCATTTCTGGTTCGACCGAAGCGCCGACCTGGCGGGCTTGATCATGACGCAGGCCCTGCCCTTTGCGGACCCGCGCTTCATGCAGACATACGCGGCCTTCGAGCAGGCCGCGTATGCCAGGGAACTCAGCCCATCAGCTTCTTGATTTCAGCCATGTGCTCGTTGGCCCGCTGAGTGATGTGGGTCATCGCGGCGGACTGGGAGTCGCGCGCCATCTCGGCCAGTTCCTTCATGTCCGCCAGTGTCTTCTCGAAGGCCTGGCGAACCAGTTCGCCTTGCTTTGCCGGATCCAGGCCGGCAGCGACTGCGTTCTTGGCATGCTCCTGCACGCCTGCCACGGCCTGCTGCAGCATCTCGGTCTGCTTCTGCACCATCGCCTGCATCGATTCGAAGGCCGACTTGTTTGCCGCGACCAATGCCTCGACATCCTTCCGCCCTCCCTCGACCAGTGCGGACATGTCCACGCCCGGCAGCTTGAACTGCTCCAGCAACTTGTTCAGCTCACCCATAGGGTTGTTTGCCTCTTCTGCCATGTCGTCTCTCCTTTTGTGATTGTGCGGCGCGAAAATCGCAGCAGCGCAGGGAATCATTGCACATCGCGTGGCTCTTGTCCGATAGTCGCCGCGCATAATCTCGCCCCCACACGAGACGAACGGTGACGACATGGAACAGCTCGATCAAGCGAAAGTGGTCGCGGTGCTCAACCGCATCCTGGAAGACGAATTGGCCGGGGTGGTGCGCTACACGCACTATTCCTTCCTGGTGTTCGGCTTTGGCCGCATACCCATCGTCTCCTGGCTGCGCAGCCAGGCGGACGAATCGCTGATTCATGCCCAGCAGGTCGGCGAATGGATCACCACGCTGGGCGCCTATCCTTCGCTGGCGATCGGCTCGCTGCTCGACTCCCACCAGACCGACATCGGCGCCATGCTGCGCGAATCGCTGGCCGCCGAAAGCCGCACGCTGCAACTCTATCGCGACCTGCTGGAGGTGGTGGAAGGTCGCTCCGTCGCGCTGGAAGAGTTCGCGCGGCAGATGGTGCAGGTCGAGGAACTGCATGCGGCCGACGTCGACAAGATGCTGCGCAAGCCGGGCGAACTGGCCAGCTTCTCGGCGGGTCCGCGCTGAACAGCTGAGGCCCCAGGACCGGGCCGCGCCCGGGCCGCCCGCGGGGCGGATGACCCCGCTTGTTTCCGCTTCGGGAAAGTGGTGTACTTCCGTTCTACTCGGGCGGTGCAAGCGCACCAAACGCCTGAATCGGCACCGTTTGCGGACCTCACTTTTCCAGACCACTTGCAGAAGGAACCGGCATGTCATTGCGCATCAACGATACCGCTCCCGACTTCACGGCCAACACCACCCAGGGCCCGATCAAGTTCCATGACTGGATCGGCGACAAGTGGGCCGTCCTGTTCTCGCATCCCAAGGACTTCACCCCCGTCTGCACCACCGAACTGGGCTACATGGCCGGGATCGAGCCGGAGTTCACCCAGCGCAACGCCAAGCTCATCGGCCTGAGCGTCGACCCGGTCGACGCCCATGACCGCTGGGCCAACGACATCGAGGAAACGCAGGGCCATCGGCCGAAGTACCCGATGATCGGCGACACCGACTTGGCCGTCGCCAAGCTCTACAACATGCTGCCGGCCGAGGAGCCGGGCACCTCCGAGGGCCGCACCGCCGCCACCAATGCCACCGTGCGCTCCGTCTTCGTCATCGGCCCCGACAAGAAGATCAAGCTGATGCTGACCTACCCGATGACCACGGGCCGCAACTTCGACGAGATCCTGCGCGTGCTGGACTCGATGCAGCTCACCGCCGCGCACAAGGTCGCGACGCCCGCCAACTGGAAGAAGGGCGAGGACGTGATCATTGCCGGCTCGGTGTCCGACGACGATGCGAAGAAGCTGTTCCCCGACGGCTGGAAGGCGCCCAAGCCCTACCTGCGCGTGGTGAAACAGCCGGGCTGAGCCGGCGTGGTCTTCGAGCAGATCGCGACCGGCGGCTGCCAGTCGTACCTCATCGGCTGCGACGACACCTGCGCCGCCGCGCTGATCGACCCTGAGCTGAGCCAGATCGACCATTACATCGCGCTGGCCTCGCGCGACGGCGTGCGCATCCGCTACCTGATCGACACGCACACGCATGCCGATCACTTCTCCGCGACCAAGGAACTGGCGCGGCAATTGAACGTGCCGGTGATCATGCACCGCAAGAGTCCGGCCCCCTTCGTCGACATGCGGCTGGCCGATGGCGAGATGGTGGTGGTCGGCAAGCTGCGCCTGCGCGCGCTACACACGCCCGGCCACACGGCCGACTCGATGTGCCTGCAGGTCGGCGACCGCGTCTTCACCGGCGACACGCTGCTGATCGGCGGCACCGGCCGCACCGACCTGCCGAGCGGTGACCCGGAGCAATTGCACGACAGCCTGTTCAACAAGCTGCTGAAGCTGGACGCCGCGCTCAAGGTCTATCCCGCACACGACTACAAGGGCCGCAGCCACTCCACCATCGCCGACGAGCTGGCGAACAACCCGCGCCTGCAGAAGCGCGAGCGCAGCGAGTTCGTCGAGATGATGAACACGCTCAACCTGACGATGCCCACCCACATCACCGAGGCGCTGCGCACCAACATGAGCGGCGGCAAGACCGTGGCGCACCTTCTGGCCGCGGCCACCGCCACTGTGCCCTTCATGTCGCTCGGCGAACTCAAGGCGCGGGTGGAGGCGAAGGAGGACGACCTCATCGTGCTCGACGTGCGCGAGCGCGATGCCTACGAAGGCGGCCACGTCCCCGGCGCCCGCCTGCTGCCGCGCGGCCAGCTGGAACTGCGCGTCAACACCGAGCTGCCCGACCCGACGCGGCGCATCCTGGCCTGCTGCGAGCTGGGCTACATCTCTACGCTGGCCGCGGCCACCTTGCGCGAGATGGGCTTCGCGCATGCGGTCGCGCTGGACGGCGGCATGAAGGCCTGGCGTGAGAACGGCTATCCCCTCACCACGGGACGCGACCCCTGAACATGCCCAAGACCCGGTCGGGGCCACCCTCGATGGATGCGCGCCTGGTCGAGAGCGGCCTGCGACTGGGCGCCTGCAGCGACGAAGGCGAATGGCGCGATGCGCTGGTCGACGAGGCCATGGCGCTCCTTGGCGCGCAGCGTGTGCTGCTGGTGCTCGATTGCAAGGACAGCCTGCACATCGCCGGTGCGAAGCTGCCGGGTGATGAAGAAGCCAGCGGCCTCCTGACCGCCATCGAGCCCTGGCTGGCCGCAACCCGCCGCACGCGCAAGCCCAGCCTGCGGCACGGCCCCGAGGGCGCCGAGCCCATCGACCAGCGCTCCTGCCTCATCGCACCGCTGGTCAACAAGGACCAGCTGCTCGGCCACCTCTATGCCGACATCGAAGGCACCCTGGGGCGCTTCGACACCACGCACCGCAACGCGCTCGACCTACTCGCCCGCCAGGCCGCCACCGTGCTGGCCAACATCCGCCGCCAGGAGACCCAGGCGCGCAACCTGGCCCAAAGCGCCGATCAACTCGCCCAACATGCCGGCGAACTCGCGCTCATCCACTCCATCCAGCAGGGCGTGGCGGCCCGCATGCCCTTCCAGGACATCATCAACCTTGTCGGCGACAAGCTGCGTGAGGTGCTCCACACGGGCGACATCTCCATCATCTGGCGCCACGAGAAGACCGGCCTGGTCCAGGGGCTCTATCGCTACGAGCACAACCAGCCACTGCCCTTGCTGCCGCCGCGCGTGATGAAGCCGGGCGATCCGGTCGAGCGCATCTTCCTGGCCGGCGAGGTCGGCGTGGCGAACACGCGTGAAGAACAGTCGCGCATCGGCATGGGCCCCTCGCCCGGCACCGACTGGGCGCACTCCGTCGTCGGCGTTCCGATCATCGGCACCGAGCGCGTGATCGGCGCCATCGGCCTGCAGAACCACGAGCGCGAATACGCCTTCGGCCCCAACGAGATCAGGCTGCTGCAGACCGTCGCGGCCAGCATGAGTGGTGCCCTGGAGAACGCCCGCCTTTTCGACGAAACCCAGCGCCTGCTGAAGGAGACCGAGGCGCGCAATGCCGAGCTGGCCATCATCGCCGCGGTGCAGGACACCCTGGCCGGCGAACTGAACCTGCAAGGCGTGTACGACGCGGTCGGCGACAAGCTGAGCCAGGTGTTCCCGCAGGCCGACGTGGGCATCCGCATCTACGACGCCGCGACCAACCTGCTGCATTATCCCTTCATCGGCCGCCGCGGCGAACGTTTCCGCATGGAGTCGATGGCGCCGGCCGGATTTGGGGCGCAGGTGCTGCGCACGAAGCGCACGCTGCTGGTCGACGAGAACCTGGAGGCCGAGGCATTGAAGGTCGGCTCCGTCCGGCTGTCCTACCACCCCAGCTATCCCAAGTCGCAGGTGCTGGTGCCGCTGGTGGTGTCCGACAAGGCGGTCGGCATGATCTCGCTGGCCGACATGCAGCGCGAACACGCCTTCAGCACCTCCGACATCCGCCTGCTGGAGACGCTGGCCGGCAGCATGAGTGCGGCACTGGACAACGCTCGGCTGTTCGCCGAGACGCAGCGCGCGCTGGCCCACCAGACCGCGGCCTCCGAGGTGCTGCAGGTCATCGGCCAATCGGTCGCCGACACCGGGCCGGTGTTCGACAAGATCCTCGAATGCTGCGACCGCCTGTTCGACGCATCCTCGTTCGGCCTGTACATGGTCGACGCGCAGGGCCTGCTCAACCTCACGCGCTGGCGCATGTCGAGCAAGGGCCGCGCCATGGTCGGCGATGAACGTGCGGACCAGCTCGCCGCGCAGCTGCGCGCGATCTATCCGCGGCCGCTGGCCGACACCTCCGCCGAGCTCGCCTTCCAGCGCAACGACCTGGTCGAGATCGCCGACGTGCTGCACGGCCCGGACGTGCCGCCCTCCCTGCGCCGCAACGCGGAGATCGCCGGCCTCAACTACGCGAACCTCGCCGCGCCGCTGATGTGGGAAGGCCGGGGCCTGGGCATGCTCAGCCTGCAGCGCACCGAGGTCGGCCCGTTCCAGCCGCACGATCGCGCACTGCTCAAGACCTTTGCCGACCAGGCCGTGATCGCGATCCACAACGCGCGCCTGTTCGGCGAGACGCAGGAGTCGTTGGCCCACCAGACCGCCGCGGCCGAGGTGCTGCAGGTCATCGGCAAGTCGGTGGCCGACACCGGGCCGGTATTCGACAAGATCCTCGAGCTTTGCGACCGCCTGTTCGATGCCAGCGGCTTCGGCCTGATGATGCTCGACGCCAACGGCCAGCTCGAACTCACGCGCTGGGTCGTCACGGCCGCCGGCCATGCCGAATTCGCGCAGGAACGCATCGACGCCATCGAGCCGATGATGAAGGCCAGCTACCCGATGTCGCTGGTCGGCACCGCGGCCGAGGCCTCCTTCCGCACCGGCGCGCTGGTCGAGTACACCGATGTGCTGGCTGATCCGAACGCCCCGCCGGCACTTCGCCGCTATGCAGAGTTCATCGGCAAGAGCTTCGCCAACCTGGCCGCGCCGCTGATGTGGGAGGGCAAGGGCGTCGGCCTGCTCAGCATGCAGCGCGGCGAGGTCGGCCCGTTCAAGCCCAGCGAGCGGGCGCTGCTCAAGACCTTCGCCGACCAGGCCGTCATCGCGATCCAGAACGCGCGGCTGTTCCATGAGACGCAGGAGACGCTGGCCCACCAGACCGCGGCGGCCGAGGTGCTGCAGGTCATCGGCAAGTCCGTCCATGACACCGGACCGGTGTTCGACAAGATCATGGAGTGCAGTGACCGCCTGTTCGACGTCAGTTCCTTCGCGCTGACGATGGTCGACGCCCAGGGCCAGCTCGCCCTGAAGCGCTGGCACATGACCGCGGCCGGCCGTGCGGTGATCGGCGAGGAACGTGCCGCGCAACTCGCTCTGGCGATGCAGGCCAGTTATCCGATGCCGCTGGCCGACAGCTCCGCCGAACACGCGTTCCGCACCGGCGACGTGGTGGAGTTTCCCGATGTGCTGGCCGCCCTCGATGCGCCGCCGATGCTGCGCCTCAGTGCGCAACGGCTCGGCCAGAACTTCGCGAACCTGGCGGCCCCGCTGATGTGGGAGGGCCGCGGCATCGGCCTGCTGAGCATGCAGCGCAGCGAGATCGGGCCGTTCACGCCGGGCGAGCGCGCGTTGCTCAAGACCTTTGCCGACCAGGCGGTGATCGCAATCCAGAACGCGCGGCTGTTCGACGAGACCCAGGAGGCCCTGCAACGCCAGACCGGCACGGCGGAGATCCTGCGCGTCATCGCGAGTTCACCGACCGATGTGCAACCGGTGTTCGACGTGATCGTGGAGCGCGCGGTGCAGTTGTGCAACGCGCGCATGGGCCGCGTCTACCGCTACGACGGCACCACCATCCACATGGTGGCCGTGGGCGGCGTCAGCCCGGTCAAGCTGCGCAAGCTGAACCGCATCTTTCCGCGGGACGCCGGCGACGACACCATTGCCGGCGTCGTCATCCGCACCCGCAAGCCCTACTTCGTCAAGGACATCCAGCAACCCAACGACGTGCCGACGCTGTCGCTGCAGATGATCGCGGCGCTGGGCACGCGCAGCCAGGTCACGGTGCCCATGCTGCGCGGGGACGAGCCCATCGGTGCCATCACCGTCGGCTGGGCCGAGCCCGATGCCTGGGACCAGCAGCAGGTCACGCTGCTGCAGACCTTCGCCGACCAGGCCGTCATCGCCATCGAGAACGTGCGCCTGTTCAACGAGACCACGCAGGCCTTGCACAAGGTGGAGGAGCGCACCGCCGAACTGACCGAGTCGCTCGAATCGCAGACTGCCGTCAGCGACGTGCTGCGCGTCATCAGCGAATCGCGCACCGACGTGATGCCGGTGTTCGAGGCCATCCTCGACTGCACCATGTGGCTGTTCGACGGCCCCTCCTCCTCGATCTTCGCCTACGACGGCCGCCTGGTCCGTCTGGCCGCGACGCGCAACTGGACCCCGGAGGCGCTGGAAGCGGCGCGCACGATGTGGCCGGCGCCGCCCGACCTGCACCAGATGAACGGCCGGGTCATCCTCGAGCGCCGGGCGCTGAGCAACGACGACGCCTGGGCCGATCCGGACTACGACCGCACGCTCGCCAGCACCGGCCACCGGCGCCGCATGATCGCCGCGCCCATGCTGAAGGACGGCGAGCCGGTCGGCGTGATCGTCACGGCCTGGCCGGAGCCCGGCAAGACACCGCAACGGCAGATCGACCTGCTGCAGTTGTTCGCCGACCAGGCCGTGATCGCCATCGAGAACGTGCGGCTCATCAACGAGACGCGTGAGGCGCTGGAGCGGCAGACCGCCACCGCCGAAGTGCTCAAGGTCATCAGCGGGTCGCCGACCGACGTGCAGCCGGTGCTCGACACCGTGGCCGAGCGCGCCGGCCTGCTGTGCCGCGCCGAAGGCAGCCGGGTGTGGCTGGTGTTCGACGGCAAGCTGCGCGCCATGACGAGCTACGGTCCGGAGTACGCCGATGGCGCGGGCATGGAGTTACCCCTTCGAAGCAGCTCGATCGCGGGCCGCGCGTTCGCGCAACGCCGGACCGTGCACGTCGAGGACGTCGTGCCCCTGATCGATGTCGAATACCCCGACGTGCGCGAGCTGCAGGCGCGCAATGGCTTCCGCACCGTACTGGCCGTGCCGATGTTGCGCGACGGGCATGCCGTCGGCGTGATCTCGCTGCTGCGCAACGAGGTGCATCCTTTCTCGCCAGCCGAGATCGGGCTGGTGCAGACCTTCGCCGACCAGGCCGTGATCGCGATCGAGAACGTGCGTCTCTTCAACGAGACGCGCGAGGCGCTGGAACGCCAGACCGCGACCTCCGACGTGCTGCAGGTCATCAGCAGTTCGGTGGCCGACGCAGCGCCGGTGTTCGACAAGATTTTGGAGAGTTGCGCGCGCCTGTTCCGCAGCTCGGAGCTCAGCGTCCTGACCATCGACGAGGAACGGCAGTTGCTGTGCATAGCCGCCTATCGTGGCGAGTCGGCACCAGCGGCGGCGCGCATCTTCCCGCTGCAACTGCGAGACGAGCCCGTGCACCAGTCGATCCGCGAGAACCGGGTACTGCGCTACGACGACGTCATGGACGGCGCCGACACGCCCAAGGGCGTGCGCAACGTCTGCGCGATGCTCGGCATCGGCAACTACTCGCAGGTGTTCGCGCCGATGCAATGGGAAGGCCGCGGCATCGGCACGTTGTGCGTGATCCGCCGGCCGCCTGCGCCCTTCACCGAGCAGGAAGCGCAGCTGTTGAAGACCTTCGCCGACCAGGCGGTGATCGCAATCCAGAACGCACGCATGGTCAATGCCACGCGCGAATCGCTGGAACGCCAGACTGCCACGGCGGAGATCCTCAAGGTCATCGCCAGCTCCCCAGCCGACGTGCGGCCGGTGTTCGACGCCATCGTGCACAGTGCGCGGCAACTGGTCGGCGGGTTGTCGGCGACCTTGCTGCGGCGCATCGGCGACTCGGTCCATCTCTCGGCCTACACGGCCACCACGGAGGAAGGCGACCAGGCGCTCAAAGCGTATTTCCCGGTGCCGGTCGATTCGGACTACATCTACGGTCCGCTGCTCACCGGCCAGCCGCTGCTGATGCAGGACATCGAGTCGAACACCGAGGTTTCCGACACCTTGCGCGCGCTGGCGCAGCAACGCGGTTGGCGCGGCCAGGCCAACGTGCCGCTGGTGCATGAAGACGTGTCGATCGGCATGATCAGCGTGACCCGCGTCGCGCCGGGGCCGTTCACCGGCCACCAGGTCGAACTGCTCAAGACCTTTGCCGACCAGGCCGTCATCGCGATACAGAACGTCCAGATGTTCAACGAGACGCAGGAGGCGCTGGAGCGGCAGACCGCCACCGCGCGCGTGCTGCGCGTGCTGGGCGGCTCGATGACCGACACGCAGCCGGTGTTCGATGCCATCGTGACCAACTGCGGCAAGCTGCTGCACGACAGCCGCGTGGTGCTGTGGCTGGTGGAGGCGGACGGCCTGCACGCCCGGGCCAGCAATGGCGGCCTCCCCAGCCTGGTCCTGCCGGTGGACAGCACCAGCCCTATCGGCACCTGCGTCGCAGAGAAGCGCGTGATCCACCTGCCCGACCTGCTGGCCGCGCTCGCGCACCATCCCATGCTGCAGCAACTCGGCCTGGGCAGCGGCTTCCGCTCCGGCCTCTATGCGCCCTTGCTGCACGAGGGACGCGCCATCGGTGGCCTGGCGGTCCTGCAGAAGGAACTGGACGGCTTCGACGACAAGGACATCGGCCTGCTCGAATCCTTCGTCGGCCCGGCGGTGATCGCCATCGAGAACGTGCGCCTGTTCCGCGAGACGCAGGACGCGCTGGAGCAGCAGACCGCCACCTCCGAAGTGCTCGAAGTCATCAGCGGCTCGGTGGCCGACACGGCGCCGGTGTTCGACAAGATCCTGGCGAGCTGCGAGAAGCTGCTGAGCAGCAACGAGCAAGGCATCCTGCTGCTGGGCGCGGACGGCTTCGTCGAACTGGCCGCGCACCATGGCCCTGCCCTGCCGACGCTGCAGAAGATCTTCGCGACGAAGATTCCGTCGACCGATTTCGAACGCGGCATCCGCGCCGGAAAGACGCTGCATTTCGTCAACGCGCTGGACCCGGAAGCACACTGGTCGGTGCGCAAGATCGCGCAGACGCTGAACATCGGAGCCTATTCGCAGCTGGTGGCGCCCATGGCCTGGAAGGGCCAGCCGATCGGCTACCTCAACGTGATCCGCAAGCCGGCCACCGGCTTCAGCGCCAAGGAAATCTCGCTGCTCGAAACCTTCGCCGACCAGGCCGTGATCGCGATCCAGAACGCGCGTCTGTTCCGCGAAACCAACGAGGCGCTGGAGCAGCAGACTGCCATTGCGGACATCCTGCGCGTCATCAGCAGTTCGCCCACGCGCACGCAACCGGTGTTCGATGCCATCGTGCAAGCGTGCCAGCGCCTGTTCGACGGGCGCGGGGTGGCCTTCGCGGTGCCGCGCGACGACATGATCGAGGTGGTCGCCTTCGCCGATGACGGCACGCGCGGCGAGCGCGAGGGCGGCTTCCTGAAGCCGTGGCCGCTGGACCGCCAGAGCGCAGCCGGCGCCTGCATCCTGGACGCGCGCCTCATCAACGTGGGCGACACGCGGGAGGGCGCCAAGGAGTTCCCGCGCATGAAGGACCTGTCGCTGGCGCTGGGCTACCAGTCGGGCCTGTTCGTGCCCCTGATGAAAGAGGGCCGCGCCATCGGCAGCATCGGCATCCTGCGCGCGACCACCGGCAAGTTCAGCGAGCAGGAAACCAAGCTCGCCAGCACCTTCGCCGACCAGGCCGTGATCGCGATCGAGAACACGCGGCTGTTCAACGAGACGCGCGAGGCGCTGGAACGCCAGACCGCGACCTCCGAGGTGCTGCAGGTCATCAGCCGTTCGGTGAACGACACCACGCCGGTGTTCGAGCGCATCCTGGAGAGCTGCGCCCGGCTGCTGTCCATCGAGGACGCCGCCATCTACCTGGTGAGCGACGACGACATGCTGCATCCCGGCGCGCGCATGGGCACGCTCTATGAACGCGCGTTCCGGGGCTTGCCGCAGCCGCTGTCCAACACGCTCACCGGGCGTGCCATCGCCAGGCGGCAGATCCTTCACTACCCTGACCTGCTCGGGTCGGAGGAAGTGCCGGAGCCCGTGAAGGCCGCCACGCGCTCGGTCGGCAATGGCTCGATCGCCTTCGCGCCGATGATCTGGAACGACCGCGGTATCGGGTCGCTGTCGGTGGTGCGGGTGCCGCCCCGGCCCTTCAACGACAAGGAGCTGGCCCTGCTGCGCTCCTTCGCCGACCAGGCGGTGATCGCGATCCAGAACGCGCGGCTGTTCAACGAGACGCAAGAGGCGCTGGAGCGCCAGACCGCGACGGCCCAAGTGCTGCAGGTCATCAGCGGCTCGATGGCCGATGCCAAGCCGGTGTTCCGAAAGATCCTGGAGAGCTGCCGGGACCTGCTCGCAAGCGACGAACTCGCGACCATGCTGATCGGCGACGACGGCCAGCTTCACCTGGCCTGCGCCATCGGCCCCTATGGCGAAAGCCGCGACCCCGAGGAAACGCGGGCCTTCGAAGGCAGCGGCACGCAACTCGCCATCGACGACCGCTGCGTGCTGCACTACCCCGAAGTCCAGACCGACCCCGGTGTGCCCGAGCCGCTGCGCGCGATGACCCTCCAGGCCGGCATCCGCTCGCTGCTGCTGGCGCCGATGCTCTGGGAGGACCACGGCCTGGGTTCGATCCTAGTCTGCCGCACGTCGCCGAAGCCGTACACGGCGGTCGAGATGTCCCTGCTCAGGACCTTCGCGGACCAGTCGGTCATCGCCATCCAGAACGCGCGCCTCTTCAACGAAACCACCGAGGCGCTGGAACAACAGACCGCCACCGCCGACGTGCTGCAGGTCATCAGCGGCTCGATGGAAAACGCGCAGCCCGTGTTCGACAAGATCCTGGAGAGCTGCCAGCGCCTGTTCTCCGGCTCGCAACTGGGCATCTCGCTCAACGGCAGCGACGGGCAGGTGTACCTGGGCGCGCACCGCGGCGCGGCCCGAGAGGTGCTGGAGAAGTTCTATCCGCGGCCGATCGACCGCTCGCCCATCGGCCTGGTCATGGGCGGCACCGAGGTACTGCACATCCCCGATGCACTGGCCGAGCCCGATCTGCCCTGGTTCATGCGCGCGGTGGCCGAGCAAGTCGGCAATTACGCGATCATGGTCGCGCCGCTGATCTGGGAGAGCCGCAACATCGGCTCGATCCATGTCACGCGCGACCCGTCGGAGCCCTTCGCCGAGAAGGAAATCAAGCTCCTGAAGACCTTCGCCGACCAGGCCGTGATCGCGATCCAGAACGCGCGCCTGTTCAACGAGACGAAGGAAGCGCTGGAGCGGCAGACCGCGACCTCGGACGTGCTGCGCGTGATCAGCAGTTCCGTGTCGGACACCGGGCCCGTGTTCAAGGAGATCCTGCACAGCTGCCAGCGGCTGTTCACCAACGGCCAGGTCGGCATCGCGCTGATCGGCGAAGACGGGCTGATGCACTTCGACGCCGAGATCGCACACATCGACCAGGTGTCCGACGCCATGATCCGGGCCCAGTTTCCGAGGCCGGTGCGCGACTCCATCCACGGCTATGCCATCCACAAGCGCAAGGTGCTGCACTACCCGGACGTGCGGAACGACCCCGACGTGCCGAAGGGCCTGCGTGCAACAGCCGAGCTGGTCGGAAGCTATTCCATCCTGGTCGCGCCGATGCTGTGGGAGGACACCGGTGTCGGCGCGCTGCAGGTCGTGCGACGGCCGCCGACGCCCTTCTCCGACAAGGACATCAGCCTGCTCGAGACCTTCGCCGACCAGGCCGTCATCGCCATCCAGAACGCGCGCCTGTTCAAGGAAGCACAGGAGGCCCGCGCCGCCGCCGAGGCCGCCAACGAAGCCAAGAGCGCCTTCCTCGCCACCATGAGCCACGAGATCCGCACGCCGATGAACGCGGTGATCGGCATGAGCGGCCTCTTGCTGGACACGCCGCTCAACGTCGAGCAGCAGGACTATGTGTCGACCATCCGCGACTCCGGCGATGCGCTGCTGACCATCATCAACGACATCCTCGACTATTCGAAAATCGAGGCCGGCCGCATGGACATCGAGGCCCACCCGTTCGACCTGCGCGACTGCGTGGAGTCGGCGCTGGACCTGGTGAGCACGCGGGCGACCGAGAAGCACCTGGACCTGGCCTACGTGTTCGAGGGCGACGTGCCATTGGGCATCAGCGGCGACCTCACGCGGCTGCGCCAGATCCTGCTGAACCTGCTGAGCAACGCGGTGAAGTTCACCGAGACCGGCGAGGTGGTGCTGACCGTCACCTCGACCGCCCGGCCCGCCAACCGGGCCGGCATCACCTTCGCCGTGCGCGACACCGGCATCGGGCTGTCGCCGCAGGGCATGAGCCGGCTGTTCCAGTCCTTCTCGCAGGCCGATTCGAGCACCACGCGCAAGTACGGCGGCACCGGCCTGGGCCTGGCCATCAGCAAGCGGCTGGCGGAGCTGATGAACGGCACCATGTGGGTCGAGAGCGACGGGCCCGGTACCGGCTCGACCTTCTACTTCACCATCGAGGCGCCGGTGGCCGAGATGCCGCCGAGCAAGCGGCGCATCTTCACCGGCGTGCAGGCGGAGCTGCAGGGCAAGCGCGTGCTCGTCGTCGACGACAACGCGACCAATCGCCGCGTGCTCTCGCTGCAGTCCGACAAGTGGGGCATGCAGGCACGCGACACGGCGTCGCCGCTGGAGGCGCTGCGCTGGCTGGAACAGGGCGAGCACTTCGACCTGGCCATCCTCGACATGCACATGCCCGAGATGGACGGCACCGACCTCGCCCGCCGCATCCGCCCCCGGCAACCCAAGCTGCCGCTGGTGCTGTTCAGCTCGCTGGGCCGTCGCGAAGTGGGCGCCGAAGGCGATGTGCTCTTCAACGCCTACCTGTCGAAGCCGATTCACCAGTCGCAACTGTTCGACACGCTGGTCGGCCTGCTCGCGCACCACGACGTGCCCGCCCCCAAGGCCGCCCCCAGCGTCTCCGCCAAGCCGCAGATCGACCCGACCATGGCGACGCGACATCCGCTGCGCATCCTGCTGGCCGAGGACAACGCGGTCAACCAGAAGCTCGCGATGCGCCTGCTGCAGCAGATGGGCTACCGCGCCGACCTGGCCTCCAACGGCATCGAGGCGGTGGAATCGGTGCAGCGGCAGGACTACGACGTGGTGCTGATGGACGTGCAGATGCCCGAACTCGACGGCCTCGACGCCACGCGCCAGATCTGCGCCCTGATGCAACCCGGCGAACGCCCGCGCATCGTGGCCATGACCGCCAACGCCATGCAGGGCGACCAAGAGATGTGCCTGGCCGCCGGCATGGACGACTACCTGACCAAGCCGATCCGCGTCGACAGGCTGGTGGAGGCGCTGAACAATGTCCCCCGACGATGACGAACATGTTGCTCGCCCCCAGGATCCGCGTGTTGCTCGCCACCAGGATCCGCGCACTGCGTGTCGCTCCTCCAACCTCCTGCGGGGGGCAACACCAATGGTCCTCCAAAGCCGGTCCGGTGGTACATCTGGAATTGGCGCGCGCCTTGTACACAAGAACGATTGATGGAACCCCGACATGAGTGACCCCACCATCGACCCCGCCACCTTCGCCGAACTACAAGAGGCCGCCGGCGCCGAGTTCGTGACTGAGCTGGTCCAGACCTTTCTGGAAGAAGCGCCGCAGATGCTGAAGGAACTGCGCGAGTCGCAGGCCGCGGGCGATGCCGACACCTTCCGCCGGGCCGCGCATTCGCTCAAGTCGAACAGCCTCACCTTCGGTGCGCTCGCGCTGGGCGCGATGGCGCGGGACCTGGAACTCGGCGGCCTTCCAGCGGCGCAGCCGCCCGAAGCGCTCGATGCGCTGATGCTCGAATACCTGCGCGTCGACGCCTCGCTCAAGGCGCTGTGCCATGTCTGAACAGAACCCCTCCGCGGCCCGCCTGCTGGTCGCGGACGACAACAAGGTCAACCGCCTGCTGCTGACCCGCAGCCTCGAACTGCAGGGCCACAGCGTCAAGACCGCCGAGAACGGCCGCATCGCCCTGGACATGCTGCGCAACGGCGCCTTCGACCTGATGCTGCTCGACATCGAGATGCCGGAGATGACCGGCTTCGAGGTGCTGGAGCACCTGAGCGCCGACACCCGGCTGCGCGACCTGCCGGTGATCGTCACCTCCTCGCTCGAAGGCGTGGCCGACATCGTGCGCTGCATCGAACTGGGTGCCGAGGACTACCTGCACAAGCCGGTCAACGCGGTGCTGCTGAAGGCGCGCATCGGTGCCAGCCTGGAGAAGAAGCGGCTGCGGGACCAGTTGAAGGAAATGGTGCGCCGCTTCGCCACCTCGGAGGTGGCGCAGGACCTGCAGCAATCCGGCTTCGCGCTCGGCGGCCGACGCGTGCAGGGCACGGTCATGTTCTCCGACATCCGGGGCTTCACCGCCATCGTCGAGTCGCAGTCGCCCGAGGAAACGATCGACCTGCTGAACACGTACTACACGCTGATGTTCGAGGCCATCACCAGCCACGGCGGCGTGGTCAACCAGATGATCGGCGACGGCCTCATGGCCATCTTCGGCGCCCCGCTACCGCTGGAAGACCACGGCGGCTGCGCGGTGCGCGCAGCGATGGACATGGTCGAGATGGTCGGGCTGCTGAACCTGGAACGCACCGCCACGCACAAGTCGGAGATACGGATCGGTGTGGGCGTCGCCACCGGGGAGATGGTGGCCGGCTACACCGGCACGCAGGAGCGCGCGACGTACACCTGCATCGGGGACACGGTGAACCTGGCCGCGCGGCTGGAAGCCCACACCAAGCTGGCGCAGCGCGCGATCCTGATCGACCCGGCGACCTGCCATGCGATCGACGGGCGTATTGCGGTCGAGGCGCTGGGGCCGGCGCTGTTTCATGGGAAGTCGGCGCCGGTGGATGTGTTTGCGGTGCGGGATGGGAGTGCGGGCGCGGGGTGAATGGCGGCGTCGCGCTGCGTCAGGGCCGAAGGCGGCGACCTCGGCCGTCACCTGCGGAGAGGTGCGCGCCGATGCTGTCGCGCGTCTCCCACAAGCCGTGAACAACTGCACGGAAGGCGAGGCGTGTCCGTCTGGCCAGGACGTTCGCAAAGCGTCGCATCCAATCAATGAGAACCCGTTCCGGCCTTGCTGCAACTCAGTGGCAGACAAGGAGAACGACATGGAACACAACTTTCGCCCCTTCAACGTCATTCATGCAGAGCTGGTCCGCGCGATGGATCTGCTTGCTGCCGTGGGCTTCGACACGGAAGGCGCCATCTACCAGAGCACCCTCCAACGCGTCATGCGCCTGGTCATGGAGTTCCGCGTCGCAGAAGACGCAGCCATGCGTGCCGCGGAATCGGTCGCGTCGGATCTGTTCTATCGCTACACCGGCGGCAGGCTGCTGGAGATCGACGAAGGCGAGTGATCCCTGGACGGCGCCGGCTTGCGGCAACGGCCCCCATCGATCGGGATCTGAAGAACGGCTGTCAAGCCCTCACCGCGGCCATCGTCTGGCACACCGGAGCGTCCCTTGCCCCAGTTCAACAACATCTTGATCGTCACGGAAGACCAGGTCGGCGAAGGCTCGCCCCTGCTCGTTCCCGGCGTGTCGTCCGACCTGCGCAAAGGCGCGCACGGCACGGCGACGGCGGGCAAGTCCACACGTTGAGAAAGCACTTCGTCTGAGAAGGTGTGAGTTTTTCTACTGCGGCCACCGATCTCGGGCCTGCGGTGTTGGCTCCGGCATTGCAAGCGCTTCGCGCAATTGTCAGCCTCGCCGCAACTTGGTTGTCATTGCACGTGAGGGTAGTTCCGCTCCGCGAACCGGCCTCCCGGCTGGCGCCCTTGCTACCAAATCTTCACACCTTCAGTACCGAGCGCAGCGGACCGCGCGAGCCACCGTCGCCTCCGAGACTGTCCGGCCGCATGCCGGGGAAGACCGCGCGAAAGACCTCTGCTATCGTCCCCGACGCCTCGCGCACGCAGGCCTCATGTTTCCTCCAGGAGTAGCTGAATGTCCCTGTTTTCATTGACGGGCAAGGTGGCGATCGTCACCGGCTCATCCCGCGGCATCGGCCGCGCCATCGCCGAGCGGCTCGCCGAGCACGGCGCCAAGGTGGTGATCTCCTCGCGCAAACCCGGGCCTTGCGAGGAAGTGCGCGACGCCATCAATCGCCAGCATGGTGAAGGCTCGGCCATCTCGGTGCCGGCCAACATCTCGTCGAAGCAGGATCTCAAGAACCTGGTCGATGAAACCAACCGCCAGTTCGGCAAGGTCGACATCCTGGTCTGCAATGCGGCGTCGAACCCCTACTACGGCCCGCAAGCCGGCATCGAGGACGACCAGTTCCGCAAGATCCTCGAGAACAACGTGATCGCCAACCACTGGCTCATCAGCTTCGCGGTGCCACAGATGATCGAGCGCAAGGACGGAGCGATCATCATCGTATCGTCCATCGGCGGTCTGCGCGGCTCGCCGATCATCGGCGCGTACTGCGTGTCGAAGGCGGCGGACATGCAGCTTGCACGCAATCTCGCGGTGGAATACGGGCCGCACAACGTGCGCGTCAACTGCATCGCGCCGGGCCTCATCAAGACCGACTTCGCACGCGCCTTGTGGGAAGACCCTAAAGGCCTCAAGCACCGCACCGCCACCACGCCGCTGCGCCGCATCGGCGAGCCCGACGAGATCGCCGGCGCGGCCGTGTTCCTGGCATCGCAGGCCGGCTCCTTCATGACGGGGCAAAGCCTCGTCATCGACGGCGGCGTGACCTGCTGACGGAGCATTCAAATGAACATCCAGGGCAAGGTCGTCGTCGTCACCGGCGGCGCGTCGGGCATCGGCAAGGCACTGTGCGAACGCTTCGCGCAGGAAGGCGCGCGCGGCGTGGTCGTGGCGGACCTCGATGCAGCGGGTGCCAAGCGCGTGGCCGAAGCCATCGGCGGCATGGGCGTCGGCGTCAACGTCGCAGTCGAGGCGGAAATGAAGGCGCTGGTGCAGGCCGCGACCGAACGCTTCGGCCAGGTCGACGTGTTCTGCTCCAACGCCGGCATCATCGTGCGTGGCGACGAAGACACGGCCAACGTCGACTGGCAGCGCCATTGGGACGTGAACGTGATGGCGCACGTCTACGCGGCGCGCGCCGTGCTGCCGCAGATGCTGGCGCGCGGCGAAGGCTACCTGGTGCAGACCGCTTCGGCCGCCGGCCTGCTGAGCCAGGTGAACGCCGCGCCCTACTCCGTCACCAAGCATGCGGCTGTCGGCTTTGCCGAATGGCTGTCGATCGCGCACGGCGCGCAGGGCATCCGCGTGAGTTGCCTGTGCCCGCAAGGCGTTCTGACGCCGATGCTGATGGGCGCGGACGGATCGCAGCGCAGCCAGAGCTTCCTCGGTGACGGTGCGGTGTCGCCCGAGGCCGTGGCTGGCGCGGTGATCGACGCGATGCGCGAGGAACGCTTCCTGGTGCTGCCGCATCCGGAAGTGCTGACCTTCCTGCAGCGAAAGACTGCGGACTACGACCGCTGGATCCGCGGGATGCGGCGGTTGCGGGAGAAGGTGGTGGGGATGGTCAGGGGCTGAGCGTAAGCAAGACCGCTGCCATCAATAGCGGTCTGCGCGGTCGCGAACATCGGCTTTGTTCGCACCCTTGGCGATACCCGCCAACTCATCCGGCCGCATGAGCTGCTGGTAAAGGCTGTTCGCCCTGCTCAGATGCGCATGCATCGCATCCGCCGCGCCGGCCGGATCCTTTGCCGCAATCGCATCGACGATCCGCTCATGCTCGGCGAGCGTGAGTTCCTCGGCGCCAGGCGCACGCACCAGCGACTGGTAGTACGCCCCGGCCCATCGGAACATCGCCTCGACGATGGCCGGGAAGATCGGGTTGCCGCTGATCTCGGCGATCTCGCGGTGGAAGGCCATGTCGAGTTCGATGAAGCGCTCCAGGTCCACCATGGAAGCCCGGTGCTTCGCGATGGCGAGCCTCAGGCGTGCGACGTCTTCCTCCGATGCCCGCTCGGCAGCCATCCGTGCGGTTCCGGTCTCCAGAAACAGGCGCACTTCCTTCAAGTGCTCCAGTGTCCCGGGCTGCGTGCGCAGCAGGTGCATCGCACCGCTGGCAATCTGCGACAACAGCCGCTCGGCCGTCGGAACCACCACCCTCGCGCGCTCGCCGTGAATGATTTCGACGATGCCTGAGCGCTGCAGCGCCTGCAACGCTTCCCGCACCGCGGGCCGCCCGACACCGTATTCCTCCATCAGTTCTCGCTCAGACGGCAGTTGCGCGTTCGGCGCGATCGCGCCTGAGCGGATGCGCTCCATCAGGCGGTCCAGAACCTCCTGGTAGATCTTTCGGCGTTGGATGGTTTCGGTCACTTGGGGGCTCGCGTCGCGCCCGGAGGGGCGTGGTCTGATGACCTTATCACGGGCTTTTCCGCGCGCAAGAATTGTTATGAAGTGGCTTCGGGCTAACCCTTAGATGGATTTTCTATTTGTTATGGTGTACTCATCACACCAACTCATGCGATCACGAAAAAACAATGACGCAACTCGAGCGACTCAACCATCAACAGGAGACAACGTGGATCAACGCTCAACCACGCCCGACATCGAAAAATCAGCCATCCGCAAGGTCTCGTTGCGGCTCGTGCCCTTCGTGGCCCTGATGTTCTTCATCAACTTCCTCGACCGCACCGCCATCTCCTTCGCCGGCCCCAACGGGCTGACCAAGGACCTCGGGCTCACCGCCGCGCAGTTCGGTTTCGCGGCCGGCATCTTCTTCGTCGGCTACATCCTGCTGGAGATACCCAGCAACCTGGCGCTGCACAAGTTCGGCGCCCGTCGCTGGATGGCGCGGATCATGGTCACCTGGGGCGTCATCGCGTTGCTGTTCACCTGGGTGAGCAGCGTCCAGGGCCTGTACTGGCTGCGCTTCCTGCTGGGCGTTGCGGAGGCCGGGTTCTTCCCGGGCGCGATCCTGTTCCTGAGCCTCTGGGTTCCATCGAAGCACCGCAGTCACGTGCTCGGGTTGTTCTACCTGGCGCAACCGCTCACCACGCTTATCGGCGCGCCGCTGGCTGCGCTGCTGATCGGCGCCGACGGCCTGTTCGGGCTGGAAGGCTGGCGCATCATGTTCTTCGGCGTCGCCGTGCCGGCCATCGTGGTCGGCGTGATCGCCTGGTTCTACCTGACGGACAAGCCCGCCGATGCGAAGTGGCTCACTGCCGCCGAACGCGAGTGGCTGAGCAACGAGCTGGCCAAGGAAGACCGCTCCAAGGCCGATGGCCACGGCAGCCACGCCGGCAAGGCACTGCTGGACCCGCGTGTCTGGGCCTATGCGCTCATCTACTTCGGGCTGGTCTATGGCCTCTACGCCCTCGCCTTCTTCCTGCCGACCATCATCGGGGGCTTCGAGGCGCAGTTCGGCACCAAGTTCAACGTGTTCCAGAAGGGCCTGATCACGGCTATTCCCTACCTGCCCGCCGCCCTGGCGCTGTTCTTCTGGAGCCGGCATTCGACGAAGCATGGCGTGCACAACTGGCACGTCGGCATCCCGGCCTTCATCGGCGCCGTCAGCATTCCGTGCGCCTTGTTCATGCAGTCGCCGGCGGCGACGGTGGCGGTGGTCACGGTCACGGCCTGCGCCATCTTTGCGGCCCTGCCCAATTTCTGGGCCCTGCCTTCGCGCTTCCTCACCGGTGCGGGTGCGGCTGCCGGCATTGCATTGATCAACACTTTCGGCAACTTCGGCGGATTCGCCGCGCCCTTCATCACCGGTGCACTCAAAGACGCCACGGGTGGCTACCAGGTGCCGATGTTCGCCGTCGGTGGCTTCATGGCGCTGTCGGGCGTGCTGGTCATGAGCATCCGTGCGGCGCGCTCATCGCCCGTTGCCAATCCTTCCCCTCTTTCACTGAAGCCACAGGCTCACGCCAAGTGAGCGGCATTCCCTCAACAACCCTGGAGACCTGAACATCATGAACGAAACCATTGCCCTCTTCGGCGCCGGCGGAAAGATGGGCGTGCGCCTGTCGAAGAACCTGCTGAAGTCCACCTACCGCGTCAAGCACGTCGAGCCCGGCGAGGCCGGCCGCAAGCGCCTGAAGGACGAACTCGGCATCGACTGCGTGAGCGTGGACGACGCGCTGGAGGCGGCCGACGTCGTGATCCTCGCGATTCCCGACACCCTCATCGGCAAGATCGCCCACGAGATCTCGCCCAAGCTCAAGGCCGGCACCATGGTGATGACGCTGGATGCAGCCGCGCCCTTCGCCGGCCACCTGCCCGATCGCAAGGACCTGACCTACTTCGTCGCGCATCCCTGCCATCCGCTCATCTACAACGATGAGACCGAGCCCGAAGCCCGCCGCGACTACTTCGGCGGCGGCGCGGCCAAGCAGTCGATCACCAGCGCGCTGATGCAGGGCCCCGAATCCGCCTTCGACCTGGGCGAGGACGTGGCCAAGACCATCTACCAACCGATCCTGCGCTCGTACCGCCTCACGGTCGACCAGATGGCGATCCTGGAGCCGGGCCTGTCGGAAACGGTGTGCGCCACCTTGCTGCAAGTGATGCGCGATGCCATGGACGAAACCGTCCGCCGCGGCGTGCCCGAGCAATGCGCGCGCGACTTCCTGCTGGGCCACATGAACATCCTTGGCGCGGTGATCTTCAACGAGATACCCGGCGCTTTCTCGGATGCCTGCAACAAGGCCATCACCTTCGGCAAGCCGCGCCTGATGCGCGACGACTGGATCAAGGTGTTCGACCGCGAAGAGATCGCGGAAAGCATCCGCCGGATCACCTGAACTCGAGAACGAAATGGGCGAACGCATCCATGCCACCTACTGGCTGGAAACCAGCGACGACCCGGCGCGCGCCGCCGAGGTCATCGCCGGGGAACAGTCCAGCGGCACCTTCGTGGCCCTGGCCACGGAGACGCCGGAACTGAAGGCGCGCTCCGGCGCACGCGTCGAACGCATCGAGTTGCTCGGCACGGCCACGACGCCGAGCCTGCCGACGCCGAAGGCATCGGCGCGCTACACGCAGTGCTTGCTGGAACTGTCGTGGCCCATCGAGAACCTCGGCGCCTGCCTGCCGACCCTGATGGCGACGATCGCGGGCAATCTCTACGAACTGCGCGCGGTCACGGGCTTGCGCTTGCTCGACCTGCAATTGCCGCCCTCGTTCGCCGCCGCATATCCGGGGCCGGCATTCGGCATCGAAGGCACGCGGCGCCTCGCGGGCGTCGCGACGGGACCGCTGATCGGAACGATCATCAAGCCGAGCGTCGGCCTGTCGCCCACCGAAACGGCGCAACAGGTACGTGAACTGGTCGCGGGCGGCATCGACTTCATCAAGGACGATGAGTTGCAGGCCGACGGTCCGCATTGCCCCTTCGAAGATCGCGTAACCCAGGTCATGCGCGTCGTGAACCACCATGCCGAGCGCACCGGCAAGAAGGTCATGGTGGCCTTCAACCTGACGGGCGATCTGGACAAGATGCAGCGGCGTCATGACCACGTGGTTGCACAAGGCGGTACCTGCGTGATGGTCTGCCTCAACTCGGTGGGCATCACCGGCCTGCATGAACTGCGACGCCATTCGCAGTTGCCGATCCACGCGCATCGGGCAGGTTGGGGTTACCTGTCGCGCTCGCCGGCGCTGGGATTCGACTATGCGCCGCTGCAGAAGATCTGGCGCCTGGCGGGTGCGGACCACCTGCATGTGAACGGGCTGCGCAACAAGTTCAGCGAACCGGACGAGAGCGTGATCGCGGCGGCGCGCTCCGTGCTCGCGCCGGTCATGCCGAGCGCGGCCCTCACGGCGATGCCGGTCTTCAGCTCAGGGCAAACGGGTTTGCAGGCGCACGACACCTACGCGGCACTCGGCACCACCGACCTGATCCACACGGCCGGCGGCGGCATCTTCGGGCACCCGCAGGGCGTGTCGGCCGGCGTGGAAGCCTTGCGTGCGTCCTGGGAAGCCGCGGTGGCCGGCGAGACGCTCGCAGCGCGCGCCACCCGCGTGCCCGCGTTGGCCGGCGCATTGGAGTTCTGGCGATGACGCAGGCCGAGCAACAGTTGCCAGACGGGCCCTTGCTGGCGTACTACGGGGACGACTTCACGGGGTCGACCGATTCGATGGAGGCCATGACGGCCGCCGGCATACCGACAGTCCTCTTCCTCGACCTGCCAACGCCCGACATGCTCGCCCGCTTTCCGCAAGCGCGGTGCGTCGGCATCGCGGGCTCATCGCGCGGCCGCGATCCCGAGTGGATGCAGCGCGAACTGCCGAAGGCGTTTGCCGCATTGGCGTCGTTGAAGGCACCGGTGCTGCAGTACAAGGTCTGCTCGACCTTCGACTCTTCCCCGTCGATCGGCTCGATCGGGTGCGCGATCGACCTGGGCGTGAACTGCATGCCGGGTCGCTGGTCGCCCACGATCGTCGGGGCGCCGCGCTTGAAGCGCTACCAGGTCTTCGGCCATCTGTTCGCGGCCGTCGATGGCGTGGGCTACCGGATCGACCGGCATCCCACGATGTCGCGTCATCCGGTCACGCCGATGGCGGAGTCCGACCTGCGCCGCCACCTGGCGATGCAGACCCCGCGGCGTATCGAGCTCGTGGACATGGTGCAGCTGCGCAACGGCGAAGCGGCGAGCCAGGTGCACAAGCTCCAGGCCGACGACGTGCCAGTTGTATTTGTCGACGTGCTGGATGAGCACACGTTAGCCGCCGCAGGCCGGCTGGTCTGGGAGAACCGCGGCAACGGGCTCTTCAGCGCCTCGTCCTCCGGCCTGCAGTACGCGCTGGCGGCGCATTGGCGCGAACTGGGCCTGATACCCCGCGAGCCTTCGCTTCCGGGCGCCGAGGCCGCGTCGGCCATTGCCGTGGTCAGCGGCAGTTGCTCGCCCGTCACCGCGTCGCAGATCGCGCGGGCCCGGACGAATGGCTTCCTCACAGAGCGCCTGCAACTGGACAAAGCGCTCGGCAGCGCCACGCGTGAAGCGGAGATCGAACGCGTTGTCGCCGTTGCAGCGACGGCCATCGAGCGGGGCACGAGTGCGATCGTCTTCAGCGCCGAGGGACCTGAAGACCCCAGCGTCACCGGCTTCAACCAGCTTGCCGTAGCAGCCGGCCTGGGCCGCCATGACGCGGCGCGACAAGTGGGCACCGCACTTGCGGAGGTCATGCGCCGGTTGCTCGACCGGGTGCGCTTGACGCGCGTCGTCGTGGCCGGTGGCGACAGTTCAGGCGAAGTCGCCAGCGCCCTCGACATCCAGGCCTTGACCGTGGCAGCGGGACTGGCCCCCGGTGCGCCGCTGTGCCGCGCATGGTCGAGCGCCAAGGTTCGCGACGGGCTGGAAATCGTGCTCAAGGGCGGACAGATCGGCGGGGTTGATTTCTTTGGGCTGGCGCGAGATGGGCATGCAGTCGCGCTTTCGCCAGACCATGTGGCACAAACGTTGGACATGAGACGGAAGAGGTAAGCGCGCGGGGGGGGGCCGTGAACGCCTTGCGTCCACACAATGTCATAACTTGACCTGGGAGCTCGAAAAGGAATAACATTGTTGCAACAGGAAATTTCATGCAAGTCACCATCAGACCCTTCGGAAACAGCAAAGGCGTCGTCCTTCCAAAACCACTGCTTGCTCAAGCAGGTCTCGCCGATGAGGATGCGGCGGAGATGACGGTGGAGGATGGCGCCATCGTCTTGAGGAGGGCACCTCGGCCGGCTCGCTCCGGATGGGCGGAAGCCGCTCAAGCGCTGGCTGCCAAGGGCGACGACGCGTTGGTCATGGGCGAATTCGGAAATGCCGATGACGCGGAGCTGACCTGGTGAAGCGCGGGGAGATCTGGCTTGTCAATCTCGACCCCACCGTCGGCAGCGAGATCAAGAAATCACGACCCTGCGTGGTGATTTCACCCTCTGAGTTGAACGATCACCTGCGGACCGTGATCGTGGCGCCGATGACCTCCAAGGGCTTCACCGCCCCCTTCCGGATTGCGCTGACACACGGGGGCACCAAGGGCCTGATCTTGCTGGATCAGATTCGAACGGTTGACAAGGTACGCCTGGCGAAGAAGTTGGGCGCCGTAACGGCTAAGACCCTGGCGGCTACGTTGGCCACGCTTCAAGAAGTATTTGCAGAGTGATCCTCATTCGGTAGGGCGAACCTCGGTTCGAACTACTTGGGCTATGTGGATTTTTCCCGCAGTTCGAGTCGCCCTCCGTTCGCGGCTTGGGACCCTCTTGATTGAGAGTGAGCGCTGCCCACCCGCCGCCTGCCGGCGACTACGGGAAACCCCCCATCCGCAAACGTTTGCGCAAACGTTTTTGCGTCTCTATATTGAGCCTTCCCTCAATAAAAAGCACAGGAAGGAGAGACACATGGACTTCAAGCGTCGAACGCTCACCGCCGCACTCTTGCTGGCAGGTTCGCTGGCCGCAGTCCCCTCATGGGCGCAAAACCCTCCCAAGGTGGCCCTGGTCATGAAGTCGCTGGCCAACGAGTTCTTCCTCACCATGGAAGAAGGCGCCAAGGCCCACCAGAAGGCGCATGCGAAGGAGTACACCCTCATCGCCAACGGCATCAAGGACGAAACTGATGCTGCTGCCCAGATCCGCATCGTCGAGCAGATGGTGGCGCAAAAGGTGGACGCCCTGGTCATCGCCCCGGCCGACTCCAAGGCGTTGGTACCGGCCATCAAGGCGGCTGTCGACAAGGGCGTGCTGGTGGTCAACATCGACAACAAACTCGACCCCGCGGCGCTCAAGGAAAAGGGCTTGCAGGTGCCCTTCGTCGGCCCGGACAACCGCGCCGGCGCCAAGCTCGTCGGCGATGCCCTGGCCAAGACGCTGAAGGCTGGCGACAAGGTGGGCATCATCGAAGGCGTCTCCACCACTTTCAATGCGCAACAGCGCACGCTGGGCTTCCAGGACGCGATGAAGGCCGCCAACGTCACCGTGCTCGGCGTGCAGTCGGGCCAGTGGGAAATCGACAAGGGCAACAGCGTGGCCTCCAGCATGCTGCGCGAGCACCCCGACCTCAAGGCCCTGCTGGCCGGCAACGACTCCATGGCGCTGGGAGCCGTCGCAGCCGTCAAGGCGGCGGGCAAGACCGGCAAGGTGACCGTCGTCGGCTACGACAACATCAGCGCCATCAAGCCCATGCTCCAGGATGGCCGCGTGCTCGCCACAGCGGACCAGTTCGCCGCAAAGCAGGCGGTGTTCGGCATCGAGACGGCTCTCAAGGCCCTGGCGGCCAAGACCCCGCAATCGGGCATGCCGGCGGAAGTGAAGACCGACGTGGTGCTGGTCACCCGCGATTCGAAGTAGCACGGCCATGGCCGCCTCGCCTGCGCCGGTGCTGGCGCTGCAAGGCATCGGCAAGGACTACGCCGCGACCGTGCTCGACGGCGTGGGCCTTGAACTCCGTGCCGGGGAAGTGCTGGCGTTGACCGGCGAGAACGGCGCCGGCAAGAGCACCCTGTCCAAGATCATCTGCGGCCTGGTCACGCCCACGCGCGGCCAGATGCAGCTGGGTGGCCAGCCCTTCGCGCCGCGCTCACGGCGCGAGGCGGAGGCGCAGGGCGTTCGCATGGTCATGCAGGAACTGGGGCTGGTGTCGAACCTCACGGTCGCCGAGAACCTGCTGATGGGCCATCTGCCGAACCGCGGCGGCTGGCTGCAACGCGGCCGTCTGCGTGAACTTGCGGAGCGCCAACTCGCGCGCATCGGCCTGACCGACATCGATCCCGACATGCCCGTGTCTCGCCTGGGCATCGGGCATCAGCAGATGGTGGAGATCGCGCGCAACCTGCAGGACGACACCCGCATCCTGATCCTGGACGAGCCGACCGCGATGCTGACGCCACGCGAGACCGGACGCCTGTTCGGGCAGATCGCCGAGTTGGCGGCTGCGGGCGTGGCGCTCATCTATGTGTCGCACCGGCTCGAAGAGCTGCGCCGCATCTGCGACCGGGTCGCCGTGCTGCGCGACGGCCGGCTGGTGGATGACCGGCCGATGGCGGGTGTGAGCCAAGCCGACCTGGTGCAGCGCATGATCGGCCGCGCCGTGGATGACGGCGCGCAACGACCCCGGCGCCCCACCGGCCCGCTGCGGCTGCAGGTGCGCGGGCTGGGCCGCGCGCAGGTGGTGCGGGACGTGAGCCTGGACCTTCACAGCGGCGAAGTGCTCGGGCTGGCAGGCCTGGTCGGCTCCGGCCGTACCGAGCTGCTGCGCCTGATCTACGGCGCCGACAAGGCGGACCGCGGCACCGTCGAACTGTTCACGCGCGAAGGCAAGCCGGCGCCGCAATGGTCCAGCCCCGTCGAGGCGGTGCGCCAGCGCATCGGCCTGGTCAGCGAAGACCGCAAGTCGGAAGGCCTGCTGCTGCCGCAACCCATCCGCGTGAACACCACGGTGAGCGACCTGCGCGCCGTCTCGCAGGCGGGCTGGCTGCAGCCGGCCAAAGAGAGCGGCACCGTGAAGGCGCTGGTGCAGAAGCTGCGCGTGCGCTGCCGCGACGAAGAGCAGGCGGTGTCCGCGCTGTCCGGCGGCAACCAGCAGAAGGTGGTGTTCGCGCGCTGGCTGCACCGCGACTGCGAGGTGCTGTTGCTCGACGAACCCACCCGTGGCGTCGACATCGGCGCGCGGGCCGACCTGTATGCCGAGCTGGAGCGCATGGCGGCGGACGGCCGTGCGCTGCTGATGGTCTCCAGTGACTTGCGCGAGCTGATGGACATGTGCGACCGAATCGGCGTGATGAGCGGCGGGCGCCTGGTGCAGGTGTTCGAGCGCGGCGAATGGACAGAACAATCCCTGCTGGCTGCGGCATTCAGCGCCGCCAGCGAGAAAACAATCAAGGAGACCACTGCATGAGTGCAGCATTGCCCGCGCGCAACGGCATCAACGCGCAGCTTGGCACCTATCTCGGCCTGGGCGTGGTGCTGGTCGGCATGATCGCGCTGTTCAGCAGCCTGAGCCAGTATTTCTTCACCACGGACACCTTCGTGGCCATCGTCAACGAGATTCCCGCGCTCGCGGTCATGGCGGTGGGCATGACCTTCGTGCTGATGATCGCGGGCATCGACCTGTCGGTCGGTTCGGTGCTGGCGCTGAGTGCCGCGCTCAGCGCCATGGCGATCCTGCAGTGGGGCTGGAGCACGCCGGCCGCCGCGCTGGTGGGACTCGCATCCGGCACGCTGTGCGGGCTGCTGCTGGGCTCGGTCTCGGTGGCCTGGCGGCTGCCCTCGTTCATCGTCTCGCTGGGCATGCTGGAGGTCGTGCGCGGCGGCGCCTACCTGGTCACCGGCTCGCGAACCCAGTACGTGGGCGATCGCATTGCCGGACTGGCCGCGCCGTGGATTGGCGGCGTGTCGGTGTCCTTCGTGCTCGCGGTGGTGCTGGTGATCGTCGGGCAACTGGTGCTGACACGGACGGTGTTCGGCCGCAGCGTCGTCGGCATCGGCACCAACGAGGAAGCGATGCGCCTCGCAGGTGTCGATCCCCGACCCGTACGCATCATCGTGTTCGCGCTGACCGGGCTGCTCGCAGGCCTTGCCGGGCTGATGCAGGCGGCTCGCCTGGAAGCGGCCGACCCCAATGCCGGCCAGGGCATGGAATTGCGCGTGATCGCGGCCGTCGTGATCGGCGGCACCAGCCTGATGGGCGGACGCGGTTCGGTCATCAACACCTTCATCGGCGTGCTCATCATCGCGGTGCTCGAGGCGGGGCTGGCCCAGGTCGGCGCCAGCGAGCCGAGCAAACGCATCATCACCGGCTGCGTGATCGTGGTGGCCGTGATCGTCGACACCTTGCGCCAGCGGCGCGCAGACCGGGGCTGACGCAGCATGGCGACCATCAAGGACGTGGCGCGCCAGGCTGGTGTCTCGGTGACCACGGTGTCGCACGTGGTCAACAAGACGCGCTTTGTCAGCGACAAGGGCCGCGCCCGCGTGGAGCAAGCCATCCGCGAGCTGGGCTACGTGCCGAGCGCCGTGGCCCGCAGCCTGCAACGC
Organism: Variovorax rhizosphaerae; assembly: GCF_037889975.1. NCBI lineage: Bacteria > Pseudomonadati > Pseudomonadota > Betaproteobacteria > Burkholderiales > Comamonadaceae > Variovorax > Variovorax rhizosphaerae. The sequence goes on from NZ_JBBKZT010000006.1 coordinate 270,631, forward strand.
AGTGCCACCGCCACGCTGGGCATGCTGATTCCGAACAGCTCCAACCCCTACTTCGCCGAGATCGTGCGCGGCATTGAAGACCGCTGCTTCGGCGCGGGCTACAACCTGATCCTGTGCAACACCGATGACGAGCCGCTTCGCCAGTGCAAGGTGCTGCAGGTGCTGGCCGAGCGCCGGGTCGATGGCTTGATCGTCGTTTCCTCCGGCGAAGACCCCGCCCTGCCCGGCATGCTCAGCGGCCTGCGCGTTCCCGCCGTCATGGTCGACCGCGAGATCGACACGCTGCCCTGCGACCTGGTCGAGACCGCCCACATGCACGGTGCCTTGCTGGCCGTCCAGCACCTGACGACGCTGGGCCACCGCCGCATTGCCTGCATCAGCGGGCCGGCGGGCGTGGTCACGGCCGACCAGCGCGTCGAAGGCTGGCGCATGGCGCTGGCTGGGCTTGGCGTGCCCAGCGCAGGGCTGCTTTTTGCAGGCGATTTCACGAGCGAGAGTGGCTACGCCGCCATGCATGCGGTGCTGCGCATGGAGCCGCGACCGAGCGCGGTGTTCGTCGCCAACGACCTGATGGCGATCGGCGCACTCTGCGCGGCGCACGAGTGCGGCGTGGCGGTGCCCGACGACATCTCGCTGGTCGGCTTCGACGACATCGAACTGGCGCACTTCACCTGCCCTCCCCTGACGACCGTGGCCCAGCCCAAGCTGCGCATTGCAACGATGGCGGTGGACATGCTGCTCGAACGCATCGAGGGGCGTCGGCAGAGTCCGCGCAAGGTCATGCTGCAGCCGGAACTGCGCGTGCGCGCTTCGACCGCGCCCTATCGAGGAACGTCACGGTGATCGCGCAGCCGAACATTGTCGTGCTTGGCAGCCTGAACATGGACTTGCTGCTGCGTGTGCCGCGTGCACCCGAGGCCGGCGAGACACTGATCGGCCATTCGCTGTCGATGCTGCCCGGCGGCAAGGGCGGCAACCAGGCGGTGAGTTGCGCGCGCCAAGGCGGCAAGGTGAAGATGCTGGCGCGCATCGGTCGCGACGCCGAGGGCCAAGCGATGAGCGACGCGCTGGCGTGGAACGGCATCGCCATCGATGCGCTGCAGTTGGACGACGAGGCGCCCACGGGCCGCGCGCTCGTCATGCTCGAGGACTCGGCCCAGAACCGCATCGTCGTGCTGGCTGGCGCCAATGCACGCCTCCGGTTGGACGACGATGACTTGTCACGTCACCTGCAAGGCGCCGCCTATCTCGTCACCCAGCTTGAATCGCCCCTTCCGGTGGTGCTGCAAGCCGTTGCCGCCGCGCGCCGCGCAGGTTGCCGCGTGCTGTTCAACCCTTCGCCGATGCAGCCACTGCCGGACGAACTCTGGCCCCAGCTGGACACGGTGGTCGTGAACGAGGTGGAAGCGGCCGCCTATGCCGATTGCGCCGTCACGAACCCGGCCCAAGCTGCCGCGGCCGGCGAGATGCTGCACGCACGGGGCGTGCCGCGCGTCGTCGTCACGCTGGGTGCGCTCGGGGTGGTCACGGTGGAGCAAGGGCGCAAGCGATTCCACCCGGTCGTCCAGGTGCAGGCGATGGACACGACCGCTGCGGGTGACACCTTCGCGGGTGCCGTGGCAGTCGGGCTGGCGCAAGGCCAGGACCTGACCGCGGCAACGCAACGAGGCATTCGCGCCGCCGCCGTGTGCGTGACGCGCATCGGCGCACAGGTGTCGATCCCGACGGCGCAGGAAGCCGACGCATTGCCGCCCTCACCGCCCTGGTCGGATCTCGCTTGATCGCATTGCCGTCATGAAACGAACTGCACTGCTGCATGCGGAGTTGTCGCGTGTCATCGCCGGCATGGGTCACGGTGACCTGCTGGTCATCGGCGACGCCGGCCTTCCGATTCCGCCGGGGCCGCAGCGCATCGACCTGGCCGTCACGCCGGGCGTGCCGCGTTTTGCCGATGTGCTCGCCGCCGTGCTGAGCGAACTGCAGGTCGAGCGTGCGGTCATTGCGCTGGAGGCTTGCGCGGCAGGCGGCTCGCAACCGCCCGAATGGTGTGCACCGCTGCAGCCAGTCGACATCGAGATGCTTCCGCATGCCCGGTTCAAGCAACTCTGTGCCGACGCCAAGGCCATGGTCCGCACGGGCGAGTGCACGCCCTACATGAACGTGCTGCTCTACGCCGGCGTCGCGTTCTAGCCGTTCCGGCAAGCCCGCATCATGGGATCGGCACAGGGCGCGTCAGCAGGTCCACGTAGAAGTTGAAGAAGCGCGCATTGTCGAACTTGCTGATGATCTTCATCTTCTGCAGCCGAGGCCCGGCAGGCTGCGCGGGATAGCCTATGGATTGCCCGTTGTTGGCTGCGCCGGGTTCGTTCACCACATCGAGATACTCTTCGCTGGACTGCGTGGCGAACGAGGGATCGACCATCACGGCGATCGTCAGCGTGTCCCACACGTTCAAGGTGTAGTAGGGATCGCCTTCGAACCCGATGCCGTTGAAGCCAGGGCCGATGATCTGCTTGAACAAGTCGGTGACGATGGTCGGCTTGGCGGCATTCGCAATGCGGTCGTACACCGGCTTGGTCAGCAGCACGGTGTCGGTCACGTCCAGCGGCACCACCGCCTGCGACACGGGCTGCCGCACCACGTACTGCGCGGCCTCGGGATCGAACCACCAGTTGAACTCCGCCGTCTTCGTGGTGTTGCCGGGCACGTGCACAGCGCCGCCCATGTAGATGATCTGCTTGATCAAGGGCACGATCTCCGGGCTCTTGCGCATGGCCTTGGCAATGTTGGTCAGCGGCCCGATGGCCAGGATCGTGACCTCATTGGGGTTCGCCTTCACCGTGCTGATGATGAAGTCCACCGCACCCTGCGACTGCACCTTCGTGCGAGTGGCAAAGCCATCGGGCGGCGCCACGAGTTCGGCATCGGTCGGCGCCGTCTTGCTCGCGCTCCATGCGCCGTAGTAGCCATCTTTGGCCGCGCCAGCGTCGAGCTCTTTCTGGATCGTGGCCCAGTCGTGCGACAGCGCGTAGTTCTCGCCTTCGTAGACACCGATCTTGTCGCCCATGCCGAGCCGTTCCATGGACTTGAGCGCATCGGCCACGCCTTGCTTGAGCCACTGGTTTCCCGAAACGACGGTGATGCCCAGCACCTGGAGCTGGCCCTTGGCCTGCAGTTGCGCGGCCATGACGCCCAATTGGCCATCGTCGCTCATCGTGTTGTAGTCGCTGTCGATGATGATCTTGGGCGGCACCGCGAGGTTCCCGCCAACGCCAGCAAAGCCACCGCCGCCACCACCACAGCCGGCCAGCGCCAGCAAGGCCCCGAAAAAGAGAGCCCGGACCAGCCATTGCAGCCCGGCAACGGCCGTGTGCGATCGATGCGTGGGTTGCATGTCCGGATCCCCTGATTGTTTTGCGACGAACCCAATATAGGTGCATGGCGACCCTGGGCGTACAGGTGTTTGCGCGCGTCGCCGGGTGCCAAACGGCTTAGTACTTCAGTCGAACCGGATCGAACGCATCGAGAAGCTGACCTGACAAGCTTCCTGTCGCCCGATCAGCCGTGATGGAAGCCGTGAATGCAAGTTCATCCGGATCGAGCGCGACTGGTCTTCCTGGGCGCGTCGGTCCGCGGACTGTCCGCCCCGGCAGAGCCACCGCCCGCATTCGCCTGCTCCAGCCACAGCAAGGTGTCCACATAGGCCATGAACCGGTTGAGGTATTCCGGCGACAGGTCGCGCATCAACGTCAGCGCCTGGTGCACGAGGTGCTGCGAGTTGAGGGGGCCCGCGTTCTCAGGAACCTTGGCCAGTGACTGTGTCAGCCGCCGGTCGGCGCTGAGCCTGGACCAGGTGCTTCGGAAGTAGCTGAGTGACTTCAGTTCACCCGCGCCTTCGGGCGTGGGCACAGCACCGGCGACTGCCGTCGGGCTGCGCGCAGGGGACGGCGCCTGCCGGCCGATGTGCTGGACGAGTTCGGCAAGCGGGCCGCGCGTGGGCTCGCTGGATGGACTTGCACGCACGGAGGCGGAACGCGGCGCCGGCGGGCCGGCCTTGGCAAGGTCTTCGCCATACGCCCGCAGCAGCCCGGCGACCTTGTCATCCAACAGCCGCCGCACCTCGCCGCTGTGCGCAACCGTCCTCCTTGCCATCGCCTCGATGAACTTGAAGCGTACGGGGTCCAGCCGATGGGCACCCTGCTTGCGCCATGCCTCCAACGTCGCGCCGAGGCCCAACTCAGCCACCGCCACAACACTTCCGGTCGACAGGTCGCTACCCACGGGGCTTGTCGACAACGATCGCATTCGAAGGCCGCGGTGTCGGCGCCATCTCTACGCGCCGATTCTTCGACCGCCCATCCGCATCCGCGTTCGACGCCACCGCCTGCTCGGACCCGAACGCCGCCGCAAACACCGATCCCGACGGCAGCCCGTCCTCGATCAATGATCGCGTCACCGTCAACGCACGTTGCGCCGACAGCTCCCAGTTGTCCGCGAACTGGCGATTGCCGCCACGCACCTGGCGGTCGTCGGTGAAGCCGCTGACCATCAGGATCTCGTCGCGCGACTTCAGGTATGCGGCCAGCGGGCTGGCCAGGCTCTTCAGCAACTGCCGGCCCTCGGGTTGAAGCTCCGCGGAGTTGAGAGCGAAGAGCACGCTGCCGCTGATGCCGATGCGGCCGTTGTTCAACGTCACTCGGCCGGCGGCGAGTGGGCCTTCCAGCGCCTTCTCGAGCGCCACGCGGCGCTGTTCTTCGGCCTGGCGTTGCTTGACCTCGGCTTCCAGCTTCGTCGCCAGGTCCAGTTGCATGCCGAGCACGCAAACCAGAATCAGCACGAAAGCGCCCAGCAGGCCAGACATGAGGTCGCCGAAGACCGCCCATACCGGCACCGTCGGCTCGATGCCGGCGTCGATCGCGTCCTCGCTCATCACGCTTCACTGCCCGCGAGGGTGCGCTGGCTGGCCAGTTGCTGCAGGTCTTCGACGATCTGTTTCTGCGACATGATGCTGAGGTCGATGACCTCCCGCGCCTGCGCCACGTAGTAGTCCAGTTGCTCGTCGCTGCGTGCAAGGGACTTGCCCAGTGCGTTCTCGATGCGCTGCAGGTGCGTCACCAGCTTGTCGTTCGACTGGCTGAACAACTGCACCGCCAGCCCGAAGGCCTCGCCCAGGCTTGCCACCTCGACGGCGCTGCCGGTGACCTGCGCGGAAACCTCGGCCAGTCGCGCGGTTTCAGCCTCGACCTTGTCCGTGAATCGCGTGCCGACGCGCTCCATCACATCCGCCGACGCCGCTACCAGCGCATCGATCGCCGCACGCTGTTCGGTGGAGGCATGGTTCACGGCGCCGAGCAAGGTCTCCAGCGTTTCGAGGATGCGGCTGCGCTCCTCCAGCATCGCGTTGTCGCGGACCATGCTGTCGGACAGCTTCTGGCGCAGTTCGCCGATGACTTCGGCGGCCGCGCGGGGCGCTTCCGAGGCCGCCTGCATGAGATGTGTAATCTCAGCGATCGTCTTGCTGGCGTGGGCTTCCGAATGGGCGGAGATGTCGCGGCCGGTCCGGGCCAGCGTGTCGCAGATCTCGCGCTGCTGGTTTTCGGCGCGTGCGCCCGCCTGTTGCCATTCCTGCTGCAGCGAACCAGCCATCGCTTCCAACGCTTGCGTCCAGGCCGCCAAGCGCTGTTCGTCGCGCGAGGCGATCCCCGCCTGCAGGGTGGTCCAGGCGGCCAGCCGTTGCTCGTCACGCGACGCCATCTCCGCTTGCAGATGGGCATGCGCCTCGTCGACCGTGCGCTGCAACGAAACCGCGTGCTGCTCGAAGCCCGCCGCGGCCGACGCCAGCGCCTGCTGCGCCTCACCCGACAGCTTCTCGCTCACGCGCTGATGTTGCGCGAGGGCCTGGCCCCAGGTGTCCGACACGCTGGTCGCGGTGCTTTCCAGGCGTGCCGCGACGCCGTCTACCAGCGATGCCGCATGCTGCTCGAAGCCCGACGCGGCCGATGCCAGGGCCTGATGTGTATCGCCCGCCAGCTTCTCGCTGACACGCTGGTGCTCCGCGAGCGCCTGGCCCCAGGTGTCCGACACGCTGGTGGCCGTGCTTTCCAGCCGAGCCGCGACGCCTTCCACCAGCGAAGCCGAACGCTGCTCGAAGGCCTGGGCAAAGCCTTCAAGCGAGCTGCGCAAGTCACCGGACTGCGCCGCGATGGCGCCCTGATGCTCGGCGAGCGCGGTCTTCCAGATGTCCGCCACGGCGCCCGTGGTGGCTTCCAGGCGCGTCGACAAGCCATCGAGTTGCTGTTGCACGCTGTGCTCGACCGTGCCGTGCAAGGCGGTCACTTCGCGCGCAATCCCCGCCATCGCCGCTTCGACGACCGGCTGGATCGTTGCGCCGGCCACGCGGGCGCTTTCGGTCAGGCTTTCCTTCAGCGACTGGCCTACGGAGGTGGCGAGGCCCGAGTAGACGGCCTCCGCCTTGACATGAAAGTTGTCCTGGCTGAAAGCGATGCGCTCGTTCAATGCCAGGCTCTGGCGCTCCATCGCCTCGAGCATGGCGTGCAGTCGGTCCACCAACTCAGGCATCGCTTGGCCCTGCCGCTGCAGCAGCTTGAAAGACTCTTCGCGCTGATGCGCAAGCGAGAAGACGCGCAAGCTCGTCGCAATGCGCGTATCGAGTGCTTGCGCTGCCCGCAGCCGGTCACGCCGGCACAGGGCGGAAACCAGCCCCAGCATTGCCGACGCAGCCACGCCCGCGACCGAGGTGCCGAAGGCCAGCCCCAGACCCCGAACCGGCGCAGCCAGTGAAGAGCGAATCGCATTCACATCCGACGCACTCTCCAGCGCGATCCCCGTGCCGTTCAGCGTGACCACCATGCCGAGGAAGGTGCCCAACATGCCCAGCAGCACCAGGAGCCCCGCCAGGTAAGGCGTCATGGCCGGGCCGGGCAAGCCGACGCGGACGCCTTCGACGCGCAGGCGAACCGGGTTCTGCAACGACGGATGGAGTTGCTCCAGCCATGAGCCCAGACTCGCCGGAGGATCGCTCTTGTCCGCAACCGCGCGCGCAAGCGTGTCCGTGGCCTGGTGGAAGTGAAGCAGTTCCAGCGCGCCCATCAGGTAGAACGCGCCGACCAGCAAGGTGATCACCAGCGCCAGATGGTTGGTGCCGATGTAGCCGGCGCCGACCCAGCACACTGCGGCCAGGCCCACGAGGAAGGCGGCGTAATGAAGAGATCTGTTCATGTCGGGAGGGTCACTTCGTCATGTTCGAAGGGCTTCCAGCAGCCCTTCGACCGGTTGAAATCGAATATCCAGTTCAGCCAGCAGCACGCCTTGCATGTCCTTGCCGAACGCGTCCAGCCACGCGGCGGGCTGGGTTTGAACGGGCGAACTCGTTTGTTTGCCCGGCCCGTCAGCCGCCTGCGCATCGCCAGCCACCGCCTGCGCGGCCTCATCTGTCTCATGCGCCTGCGTCGCCTGATGGGCTTGCCGCAAACGCTTGAAATACTTATCCAGCAGCGACGGCACGGTCGCCAGCAAGCGCTGCTCATGCGGGTCCAACGCCTGCTCCATCACCGCATCCACCGACGCCAGCCGCGCCATCGCCGGCGACCTGGCCGCCAGCACCGTCCGCAACCGACCGCGCAAGGGCGCGATGCCCGCCTCCATCGCCTGCTGTCGCGCGATGTAGCGCTGGCGGTACGGCGCGAAGTCGTCGACCGAGAAGGCGGTGCCTTCGGTGATGGCCTTGGTCAGCGCGCTTCGCACGCGCGCGCATTCCCGCTCCTCCGCACTGGCGGAGGCTGCGCGTGCGCCGGTGCGCGCGGTCGCCGGGGGGCTGTTCAACGCGGAGGACAACGAGATGGCGTCGGTCCATCGGAGCCATTGGCTCAATCGCTCCGCGAAGGCTTGCTTCGATTCGGGGACGCCGTGCTCGGTCAGTCGAGTCAGCAAGCGAATGAGCGCCGATCCGGTGACACCTGGGCGCCGTGACACTTGCACCATATCGCCAGAGGAGAAAACCGGGCAGTTTACCCGGTCGCCCCGAGCCAACCTGACTACTGTGCGACCCCGGTCCCGCCCGCGTACATCAACCGAAGCTCACGCTTGAGCAGCTTGCCCGTCGGGTTCTTCGGCAGTGCCTCCGTCAGGATCACGCGCTTGGGCAGCTTGAACCCACCGAGCCGGCCGGCGCAAGCTGCGAGTACGTCGGCCTCGGTCATGTCCACGCCCTGCTTGAGCACCACCACGGCGGTCACGGCCTCGATCCACTTCGGGTCGGGCACGCCGATCACTGCGACCTCCGAGACGCCTTCCACACCGTAGATCGCCTCCTCCACTTCGCGGCTGGAAACGTTCTCGCCGCCGGTCTTGATCATGTCCTTCTTGCGGTCGACCACGGTGATGTAGCCCTCGTCGTCCATCGTGCCGAGGTCGCCGCTGTGGAACCAGCCGCCATGGAAGGCGGCGGCGGTTTTCTCCGCGTCGTTGAAGTAGCCGGCCAGCAGCTGAGGCGACCGGTGCACGATCTCGCCGACCTCGCCCGGCTTCACGTCCTGCATGTCGTCGTCGACCAGGCGCGTCTCGACATTGAGCGCCGCCTTGCCGGCCGAGCCCGCCTTGCGCAGCTGGTCCTCGGGCTTCAGCACCGTGGCCACGGGCGCGATCTCGGTCTGGCCGTAGAGGTTCCACAGGCGCAGGTGCGGCATGCGCTGCGGCATCTCCTTGAGCACCTCGACCGGCATGATCGAGGCGCCGTAGTAGCCCTTCTTCAGCAGCGACAGGTCGGTCTGCGCGAACTCCGGCGCCCGCAGCAAAGCGATCCAGACCGTGGGCGGCGCGAAGAAGGAATTGATGCCGTTCGCAACCATCATGGCCAGCAGGTTCGGCGCCGTAGGCTTGCTCGTGATGATGTTGGTCGCGCCCACGTACACCGAGGGGCCGAGGAACACGTCGAGCTGCGCACAGTGGTAGAGCGGCAGCGCATGCAGCAGGCGGTCCGAGGCAGTGAGCTCGATGTCGACCAGGCAGGTGACGTATTCGGAAATGACCGCGTCGTGCGTCAGCATCGCGCCCTTGGGGCGGGACTCCGTGCCGCTGGTGTACACGATCTGGGCGAGCATCGCGCCGTTCAAGGCGCGCTCGGGCGCGGGGCCGTCGAGCAGCAGGTCGTCGAAGGCCAGCATGTCGGGCTCCGGCGGTGAGACCTGCTCGCCGGGCAGCCACACGAGCTTTTGCACTTGCGTGTCGGTGATGGCGGACCTTGCCAACGCCGCGCCTTCCGAATCCACGCACAGCATGCGTGCACCGGCGTGCTGGAGGATGTAGCGCGACTCGTCGGCATTGAGCATGAAGTTGACCGGCACCAGCACCGCGCCGATGCGCGCCACGGCGAAGCGCAAAGCCGCGAACGCATGCGAGTTGCGTGAGAGCACCGCCACGCGGTCCCCCACCTCTACGCCCTGCGCAGCCAGGCCGTTGGCCAGTCGGGCGCAAACGGCGTCGAATTCGCGGTAGGTCCAGGCCGTCGATCCGCACTGGATCGCGAGCTTGTCGGGGTAGCGGCGGCTGGTGCGGCGCAGCAGGTCGCCAAGGGTTTGGCGGGTCATGTCTCCAGTCATTTTTTTCCTTTGTCTCGAACGAGATTCGAGTATCGCGGTGTGCTCGGCGCGCGGCTTGTGAACTTTCGATTTCGTTCATGGACGCACCGTTTTCCGTATTCGTCGCTGATGCCACGCCGGGTCGTTCGCGCGACGCTACCAGGCCGATATGCTGGCCAGCGGCGACAAGGAGTTCTCGCTGCAGAGCCAGGAAGGCCATGCCGACGCCTGCGTGCCCGGCGAAGGCCTGCGCCGCGCCGGGCCGTCGCCGACACGCGCCGCCGTGCTGGCATCGATGGAACGCGTCGAGGGCTTTGGCCTCGGCGGCGGGAAGCTCAACTTCGGCCGCGGCAACCGCGAAAGCAACCAGTTCGTCGATGTCGCTGTGATCAGCGCGAACGGGCGATTGCTGAGCCGAGGGCCATCGCGGGACGCGGCCATCGAGGCCACAGTTCCCGCTTGAACGATTTGACCGGCGGGACGCCTCAGTGCGCGGCCTTCTTCCGCTCGATGTTCGGCAGCAGCACCGCCACGATGCCGAGCAGCGGCAGGTACGCGATCACCTGGTACACGTAGTCGATGCTCGTGTGGTCCGCGAGCAAGCCCAGCATCGCGGCACCCAGCCCGCCCATGCCGAAGGCGAAGCCGAAGAACAGGCCCGACACCATCCCCACCTTGCCCGGGATCAGTTCCTGCGCATAGACCAGGATGGCCGAGAAGGCCGACGACAAGATCAGCCCGATCAGGATGGTCAGCGTCGTGGTCCAGAACAGGTCCGCATGCGGCAACAGCAACGCGAACGGCGCCACGCCGAGGATCGAAGCCCAGATCACCGGCTTGCGCCCGATGCGGTCGCCCACCGGCCCGCCGATCAGCGTGCCCAGCGCCGAGGCGAACAGGAAGATGAACAGGTGGTACTGCGAGCTCTGCACCGAGAGCCCGAACTTCTCGATCACGTAGAAGGTGTAGAAGCTGCTGATGCCGGCGATGTAGAAGTACTTCGAGAAGATCAGCAGCAACAGCACGCCGATCGCGCCGATGACCTTGCCGCGCGGCAGCGGCGACACGGCAGGACGCAGCGCCGCACGGGCCTTGGCGGCAGCGTGGTGCAAGGCATACCAGCGGCTCACCTGGATCAGCAGCGCAATGCCGAGCAACGCGGCCAGGCAGAACCAGGCCACGCTCGTTTGGCCGTACGGCACGATGACGATGGCCGCGACCAGCGGCCCAAGCGCACTGCCCGTGTTGCCGCCCACCTGGAACAGCGACTGCGCCATGCCATGCCGCCCGCCCGAGGCCATGCGCGCGACGCGCGACGACTCCGGATGGAAGATCGACGAACCCGTGCCGACCAGCGCCGCAGCCACCAGCACAACCCAGAAGCTCGGTGCGAAGGCGAGCAGCAACAGGCCCGAGAGCGTGAAAGTCATGCCGATGGGCAATGAATACGGTGTCGGCTTGCGATCGGTGTAGAGACCCACCAGCGGCTGGAACAACGAAGCCGTCAGCTGGTAGGTCAGCGTGATCAGGCCAATCTGCCCGAAGCTCAGGCTGAACTCGCCCTTGAGCACCGGGTAGATCGCCAGGATCAGCGACTGCATCATGTCGTTGATGAGGTGCGACGCGCTGATGGCGCCGAGCACGCGGAAGGCGGTCCGTTGGGCGGCGGGCGCGGTCGCCGGTGCCGCGGGAATCGTGCCGCTGGGAGGAAGGACGCTGGACATGAAGAGCCTGGATCGCGCGCACGGAACGCGCGCAGTTGAAAGTTGGAGCAGACGCGATGCTAGGGGTACGATCGATGCCTGTCTCTCGCCAATCGGGCTCCGCTCTTCGCAAAAAGGACATGGCAAGCTCCCGCAAATACCCGCCCGCGATGCCGGACCCGGATTTCCTCGCGGACGTCGACCGCAGCGAGGCGCTGGTCACTTGCCACCCCAACGACTATCCGCCCGGCCGCGTCATCGGCTGGCATGCGCATGCCAAGGAACAACTCGTCTACGCAGCGCATGGCGTGATCATGGTCAGCGCGCAGGGCGGCCAGTGGATCGTGCCTTCGACGCGCGGCATCTGGATGCCGGCTGGCGTGCGCCACAGCATCCGCTGCATCGGCGAGGTCCACATGCGCAGCGTCTATGTGCGGCCCGGTGCCACGCCCCACCTGCCGCGCGAATGTGCGGTGGTCGGCATTTCGCCGCTGCTGCGCGAACTGATCCTGGCCGCGATCGCGATCACGCCTGGCTACGCGAACCAGTCTCGCGATGGCCGCGTGATGCGCCTGTTGCTCGACGAACTGCACGCCCTGCCGGTGCTGCCGCTGCACCTGCCGCAGCCCGACGAGCCCCGCCTGCAACGCATCTGCACGCGCCTGCTCGAAGCGCCCGACGATCCGACCACGCTCGACGACTGGGGCCAGCGCCTTGGCGTCGATGCCAAGACCATCCAGCGCCTGTTCGCCCGCGAGACCGGCATGACCTTCGGCCAATGGCGGCAGCAGGCGCGGCTGCTGCATGGGCTGGAGCGCCTTGCGAGCGGCGAGAAGGTCGTCGACGTGGCCCTGGCCGCCGGCTACGACAGCCCGAGTGCGTTTGCCACGATGTTCAAGCGGCAGTTCGGGCAGACGCCGAGCGAGTTCTTTCGCTGACGTCCCGCTCAGCCCTTGCGGCGCGTCTTCACCGCCGCAGCCAGCTCATGCAGCACCGGCACCGTCTGCATGAAGCTGATGCAGGCATCGGTGATCGACACGCCGTGTTTCAGCGGCGTGCCGGCGACCAGGTCCTGCCGCCCTTCTTCGAGGTGACTCTCGATCATCACGCCCGTGATGCGCTTGTCGCCCGAAGCGATCTGCCCGGCCACGTCCTGTGCCACGACGATCTGCCGCTGGTGCTGCTTGCTGCTGTTGCCATGCGACAGGTCGACCATCACCTGTTCCCGCAGCCCGTTGGCGCGCAAGGCCTCGCAGCTTGCCGCGACGTCGGCCGCCGAATAGTTGGGCGTCTTGCCGCCGCGCAGGATCACATGGCAGTCGTCGTTGCCGCGCGTCTCGAAGATCGCGGCCATGCCCATCTTGGTCATGCCCATGAAGGCATGCGGCGCGCGGGCCGCGAGGATGGCATCGGCCGCCACCTTGATGCTGCCGTCCGTGCCGTTCTTGAAGCCGATCGGGCAGCTCAGGCCGGAGGCGAGCTGGCGATGGCTCTGGCTCTCCGTGGTGCGCGCGCCGATGGCGCCCCAGGCGATCAGGTCGGCCACGTACTGCGGGCTCAGCAGGTCGAGGAACTCGGTGCCGGTGGGCAGGCCCAGCGTGGTCAGTTCCAGCAGCAGGCGGCGCGCGCGCTCCAGGCCTTCGTTGATGGCGAAGCTGCCGTCCAGGTGCGGGTCGTTGATGTAGCCCTTCCAGCCGACTGTCGTGCGCGGCTTCTCGAAGTAGGCGCGCATGACGATCAGCAGGTCGTCCTGCAGTTCGTCGGCGACGGCCTTGAGGCGGTGCGCGTATTCGAGGGCCTGGTCATGGTCGTGGATGGAACAAGGCCCGACCACGACGACAAGGCGGTCGTCGCGGCCATGCAGCACGTCGGCGATCTTCGCGCGGCTGCTTTCAACAAGGGCCAGCGTGTTGTCGCGCACCGGCACGCGCTCCTGCAGCAAGGCGGGCGTGATCAGCGGACGAACGGCGCCGATGCGCACGTCGTCGATGCGGGTGGTGTCGATGGTGCTGTCGCGGGAGCCGACTTCGGCGTCGTGGAGGGGGTCGTCTAGTTTGGACATGGCGGGGTATCTCGGGTGCGTGGGGACTGTGCGGGCGCAATTGTCCACTCAGCCGCCGACGAGGCCCGCCCGGCATCGACAGCAGCATGGTCCGGAGCGAATTCGTCCGACATACAACAGGGCGCCGTCATATAGCCTTGAAGCATTCATCTCTTCAAAGCCCTGCACCTTGACCGTCGTCTGTGATGCCTGCAAGGCAACAAATCGGGACACCGCCATGTTCTGCATCGGCTGTGCGCGCCGATTGCCTGGCTTCGTGGCAACCGGGCCGTCGATGCTGGAGACCGCTCGGGGTCGGGTGCCCAGGCAGCCGGCCATTGAAGCGCTGGTCACCGACCATGCGGCTGGCGGTTTGCGCCACGACGATCCGCGCAAGCTGTGGCTCTGGCTGGGCGCGGGCGCATTGGCGCTGATCGGCGCCTTCATGGCCTGGTTCTTCCTGATCGCACGGCCTGCGACCGGCAGTTCGGAGCGCGCGACTCCGGCGGCCGGCATCCCGGCGAGTCCGCCAGCGTCATCTCCGGCGCTTGCTTCACCGAGCGCCGCGCCGCGGCTGGATGATCGACCCGTTGCCACGCCGCCCGCGCCAACCTCGCCGCCAACACCGTCCATTGCGACGTCACCGACACCCGCGCCGGCCAATGCGTCCGCGCCATCGCCGCAAGGTGCTACACCTTCTGCGTTGCCCGCGCGCGCGCCTACCGGCGAAGCAGCCGCGCGCACGGTCGAGAAGTTCTACATCGCCTTGTCCGTCGGCGACGGATCAGCCGCCGCCGCGCTCATCACGCCGGCCAAGCGCGGCGTCGGACCCTTCAGTGAGGCGGGAATGACGCGCTTCTACCGCTCCTTGCGCGACCCGCTTGCGCTGCGTTCGGTGCGACCGTTGGGCGCGGGGCGGGTGGAAGCCCGCTACCGATATCGCGCGACCAAGAACACCTGCGAAGCCACAGCCATCGTCCAGACCGAAGTGATCGGGGACAAGACGCTGATCCGCAGCATCCGCGCCAACTGCTGATCGCGCGCTCAGCTTCCGACCACCGTCCCGCTGACTTCGCCCAGCCCGATCCGCGCTGCGCCGTTGCGTTCGCAGTAGCCGCGCAGGGTCAAGGTGTCGCCGTCCTCCAGGAAGGCGCGCACTTCACCATTCGGCAGCGAAATCGGCTGCTTGCCGCCCACCGTGAGTTCAAGCAGCGACCCGGCCTGATCCGGCGCCGGGCCGGACAAGGTGCCAGAGCCCAGCAAGTCGCCTGGTTGCAGGTTGCAGCCATTCACGGTGTGGTGTGCGACCAGTTGCGCCGGCGTCCAGTAGGCCGCGTCGCGCATATCCGTCTGCGACAGCCGCACCGGCGCCGCACCCGCGTCGCGCATCTTCTTCGTCTGCAGCCAGGCTTCCAGCGTGATGTGAAAGCTGCCGCGCTCGCGGTTCGCAGGCCCATCAAGGTACGGCAATGGTTGCGGGTCACCGTCAGCGCGTTCGAATGAGCCACGGAACGGCGCCAGCGCCTCCAGCGTCACCATCCACGGCGACACGGTGCTTGCAAAGTTCTTCGACAGGAAGGGCCCGAGCGGCTGGTATTCCCAGCCTTGCAGGTCGCGCGCCGACCAGTCGTTGAACAGCGTCACGCCGAACAGGTGCGACTCCGCGTCCGCCATCAGCACAGGCTCGCCCAGCGCATTGGCCCGGCCCACGAACCAGCCGAGTTCCAACTCATAGTCCAGGCGCAGGCTCGGCCCGAACACCGGCGCAGCCGCCGGGTCGGAGCCGGCCGGCTTGGTCTGCCCCTTGGGACGCTTGAACTGTTGCCCGCTCACGCCGATCGACGAGGCGCGCCCGTGGTAGCCGATCGGCACCCATTTGTAATTGGGCAGCAGCGGGTTGTCGGGACGGAACTGCTTGCCCACCGTGGTCGCGTGGTGGACGCTGGTGTAGAAGTCCGTGTAGTCGCCGATGCGGCAGGGCACGGTCATCTCGACGTCGGCCTGCGCGTAGAGCGCGAGTTGCCACTCCTTCTCCTTCGGGCTGCCTTCGCGCAGGCTTTCCGACAGGCTCTTGCGCAAGGCGGCGCGCTCCTCTGCCGTGGCGGCCATGAGCAGGTTCATGTCGGCATGGTCGATGAGGTGCGCAGCTTCGAGATCAAGCACGCGATCGCCGATGGCCACGCCGATGCGGAAGGGTTCCTTGCTGCCCTTAGGCCGGAAGCGCCCGAAAGGCAGGTTCTGGATCGGGAAGTCGCAGCCAGACACGTTGGCCGTGGCGACCCAGCTTCGCAGTTTCGGGTCGTGGGTTTCGTTGATGGCGGTCATGATTTGAATTGGTCCTTGAGGCCGGCCCAGCAGTCGGCGTAGTCCTGGTCGAGTGAATTGCTTGACAACGCCCATTGCGTGGGCAGGAAGCGGTAGCGGCTTTCGAACATGAAGGCCAGCGTGTTGTCCAGCTTCTGCGGCTTCAGGTCCGCGTTGCTGGCCTTGGTGAAGGCTTCCTCGTCGGGGCCGTGCGGCACCATGCAGTTGTGCAGGCTCGCGCCGCCCGGCTTGAAGCCGCCGGGCTTGGCGTCGTATTCGCCGTACACCAGCCCCATGAACTCGCTCATGAGGTTGCGGTGATACCAGGGCGGACGGAAGGTGTCTTCCATCACCAGCCAGCGCGGCGGGAAGATCACGAAGTCGCAGTTGGCGGTCCCGGGCGTATCGCTCGGCGAGGTCAGCACGGTGAAGATCGACGGGTCCGGATGGTCGAAGCTGATCGAGCCGATCGTCATGAAGTGCGCCGTGTCGTATTTCACCGGCGCGAGGTTGCCGTGCCATGCGACCACATTGAAGGGCGAATGGCTGGTCGGTGCGCGCCAGAAGCGGCCGCCGGCCTTCTTGACCAGTTCATAGGCGCCCTCTTCCGATTCGAAGGCCGCCACGGGCGCCTGGAAGTCGCGCGCATTGGCCAGGCCATTGGAGCCGATCGGGCCCAGCTCCGGCAGTCGGAACTGCGCGCCGTAGTTCTCGCAGACGTAGCCGCGCGACACGCCATCGGGCAAGCCAACCTTGAACACCACGCCGCGCGGCACCAGGGCGATCTCGCCGGGCTTCACTTCGAGCACGCCCATCTCGGTGGTTAGCACGACGCGGCCTTGTTGCGGCACCAACAGCATCTCGCCATCGGCATTGACGAAGGCGCGGCGCTCCATCGAGCGGCCCGCGATGTAGACCAGCGCACCGATGCCGGTCTGCGCCTCGGCATCGCCATTGGCGGCCAGGGTCTGCATGCCATCGATGAAGTCGACCTGCTCCGCGCCGTCCATCGGCATCGGGTGCCAGCGCATGGGCTCAGGTGGCAAGGGCACGCTGCGATCTCCACCGGTCTGCCAGCTCGATTGGGCATACGGCTGGTAGCGGCCGGCCACCACGGACGGCTGGCGCCGGTACATCCAGGTGCGCCGGTTCTCATGGCGCGGCGCGGTGAAGGCCGTGCCGGAGATCAGCTCCGGATACAGGTCGAGCGGCGCGCGCTGCGGGCTGTTGCGGCCCTGCGGCAAGGCGCCGGGGACGGCTTCGGTGGCGTATTCATTGCCGAAGCCGGTCTGGTAGGCGAGTGGTGTGGTCATGGGGCTTTCTCTGAAGACGGAATGGGGTTCAGGCGCGCCGTGCCGCGGCGAAGGCCTCGCGCAGCACCGGCATCGAGCCGATGTGGTTGGCCAGCAGCAGCACGAGGCGCGCGTTGAAGGCGTGGCTCTCTTCGGTCGAGAGCCCTTGGTGCGACTCGATCAGGGCTTCATAGAAGTCATCGGGCGCGTCGAGGTTCGACGTGGTGATGAGTCGGGGTTGGGTGACTTGCAGCATGTGAAATTCCTTCATGCCCAGGCGAGCGCACGGTCCAGTGCGGCGCGGATGCCAGCGACATCGGGCTCGCGCCAGCGTGCGCAGACATGCTGGTCGGGACGCAGCAGATAGACGGTGCCGACTTCCGCGTCGTAGCGTTGCGCGGCCAAGGCATGTGCATCGTCGAGCGGCACGACGACGGTGTTGACCGGCACATGGGCAGCCGCCGATGCTTCGGCCACGGCACGCGCGGCGCGGTCGGACTTCACGTCGATGCCGAACACCAGCGCCGTGAAAGCCTCGCCGCCAGAATGCGCCAGCAACCAGCCCATGCTGCCGTCCTTGCGGACCAGCGGTGCATCGGCGGCCACGGCGCCCGGCACCATGCGGCCATCGAAGGCTTGCGCATCGGGCGTGTTCAACGCTGACGTATGCAACGTGGCGGGAACGGAGAGACGACCGCTGTTGACGAGCTTCCGCGCAAAAGCATTGACCTTGGACAGCTCCAGCACCGCATCGCGGAACAGCTTGCTGACTTCGCTCTTGGGCGTGATGAAGTCGGTGGCGCGCGTCGAGTTCAGGATGTTCTCGTCGGCGGCGTATTCGCGTTCCTGGCCGTACGTATCGAGCAGCGCGTCCGAGGCTTGGCGTTGCAGCACGGCGGCCAGCTTCCAGGCCAGGTTCTCCGCATCCTGCACGCCCGAGTTGGCTCCACGCGCGCCGAAGGGCGAGACGCCATGCGCCGAGTCACCGGCGAACATCACGCGGCCATGGCGGAACTTGTCCATGCGCAGGCAGGAGAAGGTGTAGACGCTGGCCCATTCGAGTTCGAACTGCGCGTCCTCGCCGAGCAGCGCCTTCACGCGCGGGATGATCTTCTCGGGCTTCTTCTCTTCCTCGGGGTCGGCGTCCCAGCCGAGTTGGAAGTCGATGCGCCACACGTTGTCGGGCTGCATGTGCAGCAACACGCTCTGGTTGGGATGGAACTCGGGGTCGAACCAGAACCAGCGTTCGGCCGGGCGGTCCATGTTCATCTTCACGTCGGCGATGAGAAACCGATCCTTGAACTGTCGGCCCTTGCTTTCCAGGCCGAGCAACTGACGCACGCTTGAGCGGCCACCGTCGCAGGCGGCGACGTAGTCGGCTTCCAGCAGGTAGGGGCCATCCGGTGTTTCGATGGTCAGCGTCACATGGTCGTCGTGCTGCACCACGCCGGCCACCTTGTTCTTCCAGCGCAGGTCGATCAGCGGCAGCTCGGCCGCACGCTCGGCCAAGAAGCCTTCGACGTAGTACTGCTGCAGGTTGATGAAGGCCGGCCGCGAATGGCCCGCCTCGGGCAGCAGGTCGAAGCTGTAGACCTGCTCCTGCTTGAAGAAGACCTTGCCGACGTTCCACGACACGCCCTTGTCGACCATGCGCTCGCCGCAGCCGAGCCGGTCGAAGATCTCCAGCGTGCGCTTGGCGAAGCAGATGGCGCGCGAGCCGGTGGAGAGCGTGTTGTCGTTGTCGAGCAGCACGACCGGCACCTGGCGCTGCGCCAGGTCGATGGCCAGCGCGAGTCCCACCGGGCCGGCGCCGACGACCACCACCGGCCTGCGCACCGGCTTGTCGGCGTCCTGGTCAGGATGGCGCACATAGTCGAACACCAGCTTCTGGTAGTCGACGGCTTCCCCCTTGCGAGATGCAAGTTCGTTCAACTGCATGGTTTCTGTCTCCGAGTCACGTGTGGCGGCGACCTTGAAGGTGTGAAGATTTCGTAGCGAGGGCGCCAAGGTCGGGCTGAGGAGCGGAGCCGTACTTCAGTACGGTGAGCACCGCAGGCCCGAGATTGGTGGCCACAGTAGAAAGATTCACACCTTCAACCTTCCAACGTCTTCCACATCTCGACGTCACGCTCTGCCGTCCAGATGCGCGGGTCGGCGTATTGGGTGGCTTCGTCGTAGCAGCGCGTCACGTCGAAGGGCATGCAGTGGTCGAAGATGACCCAGTGGCCGTACTTCTGCTTGAGCACGCCGTAGGTGTCCTTGTAGACGGCGTTCAGGTCCATGCCGGCCGCAACGCCCTTCTGCACGTTGGCGTACACGTCAGCGATGAAGTCGCGCGTTTCGCTGAGGCCCTTGGCCACTTCGGCGGGCGTGGTCAACGCGGCGCCGCGGCCCGGCACCAGCGCCTTGGGCTTGAGCGCGGCGATGTTGTCGAGCGTCTTCGGCCAGTCCTTGAAGTACGCATCGCCCGCGTACGGCGTGGCACCGAACTCGACCAGGTCGCCCGACAGCAGCGCGCCCTCGCCTGGCAGCCAGACCACCGTATCGCCCTTGGTGTGGCCACGGCCGAGTTGCAGCAACTGCACTTCCAGCTTGCCCAGCCACAAAGTCATCTTTCCGGTGAAGGTCATGGTCGGCCAGGTCATGCCGGCCGGCACCGTCTCGACGTTCTGGAACAGGCGCGGGAAGCGGCCGATCTCGCTGGCCTTGTCCTGCTCGCCGCGCTCGACGATCAGGTCATAGGTGTCCTGGCTGGAAATGATTTGCTGCGGCTGGTAGGCGCTCGCGCCCAGCACGCGCACCGCGTGGTAATGCGTGAGCACGACGTACTTGATCGGCTTGTCGGTGACCTCGCGGATGCGGCGGATCACGTCGGCGGCCATGGCCGGCGTGGCCTGCGTGTCGGCCACGAGAACGCAGTCGTCGCCAATGATGATCCCGGTGTTCGGGTCGCCCTCGGCCGTGTAGGCCCAGGCGTGCTCGGAGATCTGGCTGAAGGTGACCTTCTTTTCTTCGAGGTCGGCTTGGGAGGCGAATTTCTTCGTGGCGGTCATCGGGGTGGGCTCCTGTTTGGCGTTTGTCTAAACCTAACTTGTTTGCGATTATCCAATCATTGATTCACCAAGGACGAATCAATTTGTGAATGACTAACTAGGGTTTTCCCTTGATTCGATGGCTTAACTCGTTTGTCGTTGTCTAATTCCAGCGCTAGAACAAAGGTACGGACATGAGCGAAGAAGGCGAAGTGCGGCAGCAGCGCGGCATCCAGAGCGTCGAGGTGGGCGGCCAGTTGCTGCGCGCGCTGGTGCACCACGGCCGGCCGATGGCCCTGAGCGATCTCGCCCGCGAAGCGGACATGGCGCCGGCCAAGGCGCACCCGTACATGGTGAGCTTCGGCCGGCTGGGCTTGATCGAGCAGGACCCCGTCAGCGGGCAATATCTGCTTGGACCGCTGGCATTGCAATTGGGGTTGATCGGGCTGCAACAGAACAACCCGGTGCAGATCGCCTCGCCGCTGATCGACGCGCTGGCTGCGAGCATCGGCCAGACCGTGGCTATCGCCGTGTGGGGCGACCGCGGCGCGACGATCGTGCGGCTTGCGGAATCGCCCGCTGCGGTGCATGTGGTGATGCGGCACGGCACCGTGTTCTCGCTGACCGACACCGCGTCGGGCCGCCTTTTCGGCGCCTACATGGAGCCGGCGGTGGTAAAGCGCTTCCTGGAAGACGAACGGGCGCGCCGCAAGCAACGCGACCGTCTCGAATCGACACCGCAGCCCGGCATGCCTGCCGCCGCGCCGGTGCCGTCCTGGCGCGAATTCGAAGCGCACCTCGACGAGGTCAAGCGCCATGGCCTCAGCCGCTCGACCGGCGAGATCGTGCCCGGCGTCAACGCGATGGCAGCGCCGGTGTTCGACCACAAGGGCGCGATCGTGCTGGCCGTCACCGCCATCGGCGCCGCGGGCGTGTTCGACAGCAGTTGGGACGGCGCGGTGGCGCGCGCGCTCAAGGATTGCGCGCGACAGGTCTCGCAGCGCCTCGGCGCACCGTCGAGCTGAACTCCAGGCGCCCAACGGCGACCGGTAAATCCACGTCTTCGGTGGCTAGCGCATCGCCTCGGTCAGCCACTGGTCAGGTTCAGGGCAGCCCGCCCTCCACAAGACACATTTCTGCGCAAATGTTTGCGTGTACTCCGGTTTGGGCTGTGCACGCACAAGGGGTGCCGCACGTTTGGAATGGGAAAATCGGGCGATCGGCAGCCGGCCGTTCCCCGCCGCGCCTCGCCCCCTGGACCCCTGATGTATCGCACCGACTCGACCCCGCCCGAACCCACATTCCCCTCCGACGCCGAATCTCCCGACATCGTCCGCGGCCCGCAACGGCCCGACCTCATCCGGACGGAAATCCTCGCCGACCTGTTCGAAGCCACCGCCACCCGAATCCCTGGCCAGACGGCCTTGGTCTTCGGCGAGCAGTCGCTGAGCTATGGGCAACTGGACCAGATGGCCGACCGGGCCGCCTCCCGGCTGATCGAGGCCGGCGTGCGTCCTGGCCGGATCGTGGGCCTGTGGCTGCCGCGCGGGTTGGACTTGCTGGTGATGCAACTGGCGATCGCCAAGACTGGCGCGGCCTGGCTGCCGCTCGATGCGGACACCCCGGTCGACCGTGTCGGTGTGTGCCTGGATGACGCCGATGCCGTGGGCATCGTGAGCTGCGACGAATTCGCGCCGAGGCTGGGCGCCATCGGCCGGCCGCTGTGGACCGCGCAGGCGCTGCTGACCCTGCCCTTCGATGCGGCCTCCGCCCTGCGTCGCCAGGACGCATTGCCGGTGCATCCTGCCTACGTCATCTACACCTCCGGCTCCACCGGCAAGCCCAAGGGCATCGCGATCACCCAGGGCAGCATCTGCCACTTCCTGCGCAGCGAGAACGCGCTGCTGGGCGTGCGGCAGGAGGACCGCGTGTACCAAGGCTTCTCGGTCGCCTTCGACATGTCCTTCGAGGAGATCTGGATCAGCTACCTGGTCGGCGCCACGCTGTGGATCGCGCCGAAGCTCATCGCCTCCGATCCCGAGGCCCTGCCCCGCGCACTGATCGAGCATCAGGTCAGCGTGCTGCATGCCGTGCCGACCTTGCTGGCCCTGTTCGACCGCGACGTGCCCGGGCTGCGCATCATCAACCTCGGCGGGGAGATGTGTCCGGCTTCGCTGGTCGAGCGCTGGGCCGTGGCCGGCCGCCAGGTGTTCAACAGCTACGGCCCGACCGAGGCAACGGTGTCGGCCAGCATGGCCGAACTGGCCGCTGGCGAGCCCGTCACCATCGGCCAGCCGCTGCCCAATTACGCGATGCTCGTGATCGCGCCCGAAATGGCCGCCACCGGCCCGGTGTTGCTGTCGCGCGGCGAGGTCGGCGAGCTGTGCATCACCGGCCCTGGCGTGGCCGCCGGCTACCTTGGCCGCCCTGAACTGACGGCCGAGAAGTTCCTGCGCAATCCCTGGGCCGGCGACGCGAGCGAGGCACGCCTCTATCGCACCGGCGACCTGGCGCGCATCGACGACGAAGGCAACGTGCAGTGCCTGGGCCGCACGGACGATCAGATCAAGATTCGCGGCTTCCGCGTGGAACTCGGCGAGATCGAGGCCGTGCTGGCGCAGCAACCTGGCGTCGGCACCGTGGCCGTGGTGCTGCGCGCCGTGGATGGCGTGGACCAGCTGATCGCATTCCTCGTGGCCGAGAGCGGCGTCACGGTGTCGGCTTCCGCACTGCGCGCGGCGCTGGCCGAACGCCTGCCGCCCTACATGGTGCCGGGCCGCTTCGAGGTGTTGCCGCAGATGCCGCGCCTGCCCTCCGGCAAGATCGACCGCAAGGTGCTCAAGGCGCAGCCGCTGGCCGAAGCCGCGACGTCTACCGAGGGCTCGGACACACCGGAATCGCCCACCGAAGCCGCGGTGTTCACGGCCATGTCGTCGCTCTTCCCGGGCTTCGCGATCCGGCGCACCTCGGACTTCTTCGACGAACTCGGCGGCCACTCCCTGATGGCAGCGCGGCTCGCGACCACCTTGCGTGCCGATCCGCGTTTCACCAGCATCACCGTGCGCGACATCTACACCCACCGCACGGTCGGTGCGATCGCCGCCGCGCTGGAGGCCAGCAGCGTGCAGCCTGCCGACCAGGTGCCCGACTGGACGCCGCCGTCCGCCTGGCGCCGCTGGCGTTGCGGCCTGGCGCAAGCGGCTGCCATTCCGGGGCTGGTCGCGCTGCGCATGATGCAGTGGCTCGCACCCTTCTTCACCTACCACTTCTACACCGGCGGCCCCGACGATTCGATCCCCTTCGCGGTCACGATGTCGATCGTCGCCTTCCTGGCGACCACGATCCTGGAGTTCGCCATTGCCATCGCGGCGAAATGGCTGATCGCCGGGCGACTGAAGCCGGGACGCTATCCGCTCTGGGGCCTGACCTACTTCCGCTGGTGGCTGGCCGACCGGCTGTGCGATGCCGCACCGACCTATTTCATCAGCGGCTCGTCGCTGCATTCCTGGTGGCTGCGCGCCCTCGGTGCGCGCATCGGGCGTGACGTGATGATCGGCTCGGTCAAGGTGCGTGCGCCCGACCTGCTGTCGGTGGGTGACGGCGCGAGCATCGGCAACGCGGTCAACCTCGAGAACGCGCGGGTGTTCTGCGGCGAGTTGCTGCTGGGCCCGATCGCCATCGGCGCCGAGGCGCACATCGGCTCCTATGCCGTGATGGAAGGCAACACCTCCGTCGGCGACTGGGGCCATCTCGACGGCCAGTCCGCGCTGGCCGATGGCCAGGCCATGCCGGCCCGG
This sequence comes from Variovorax rhizosphaerae, assembly GCF_037889975.1. Classification (NCBI taxonomy): domain Bacteria; kingdom Pseudomonadati; phylum Pseudomonadota; class Betaproteobacteria; order Burkholderiales; family Comamonadaceae; genus Variovorax; species Variovorax rhizosphaerae. Next base: position 294,396 of record NZ_JBBKZT010000006.1, read on the forward strand.
CGCGTCTGGAGCGGCGCCCCGGCGCGCGACATGGGCGCCTTCGATCCGGCGTCGCTGCGCGCACGCTTGCCCGTCACATCGCGCCGCCTGCTCGGCGAGGGCGTGTTCTTCGTCGTGGGCGCCATGCTGGTGGCCGCGCTGTTCTTCCTGCCGGTGTTCCCGACCTTCATGCTGATCGACTGGCTCGACCCCAGCGAGGGCGCGACCTGGGAGGCGGCCAACTCGGCCACGTTGATCTTCAAGTACTTCGGCCTGGCGTTGCTGGCCAGCCCGGTGATGATCGTGCTGACGGCCCTGATCTCGGCGGGCATCCGCTGGAGCGTGCTGCCGCGGCTCAAGAGCGGCAGTTGGCCGGTGCACAGCAACGTCTACTGCGGCAAGTGGCTGGTCAACCAGATCCAGGAGTCGAGCTTGCAGGTGCTGCATGGCGTGTATGCCACGCTGTTCGCGCCCATGTGGTATCGGCTGCTGGGCGCCAAGGTGGGCCGCAACGCCGAGATCTCGACCGCGCTGGGCGTGGTGCCGGACATGCTCACGCTGGGCGACGGCACTTTCATCGCCGATGCGGTGCTGCTAGGCGACGAGGAGATCGACGGTGGCTGGCTGACGATGCAGCCCACCGTGGTCGGGCGTCGCAGCTTCATCGGCAATGGCGCCTACATCCCGGACGGCACGACCGTGCCGGAGAACGTGTTGATCGGCGTGCTGGGCCGCGCGCCTGATGCGGCGGTCATGCGCAGCGGCGAAACCTGGCTGGGCTCGCCCGCGCTGCGCCTGCCGGCGCGCGAAGTCGTCACGGGGCATCCGGAATCGGTCACCTTCAACCCCTCGCCGCTGCGGCGACTGGGGCGCGGGCTGGTCGAGGCCTTCCGCATCGTCGTGCCGCATGCCATCGTGATCGCCGCGGGCTACAGCATCGTGCAGGCGGTCATGCCGGCGGCCGCGCGGGAGCACTGGGGCGCGGTGATCGGCTACCTGACGCTGGACGGGCTGATCTTCGGCCTGTCGACCTTCGTGTTCGTCGCCTTGTTCAAGTGGCTGTTCCTGCGCCGCTACAAGCCGCTCGCCAAGCCGATGTGGACACCTTTCGTCTGGCTGTCCGAGGCGGCGACCAACATCTACGAGGGCATCGCGGTGCCCAACTTCATGAACTACCTGCGCGGCACGCCGTGGCTGCCGATCGCCTTCAACCTGCTGGGCGCGCGCATCGGCCGCGGCGTGTACCTGGACACTACCGACCTGACCGAGTTCGATTGCGTGCGCATCGGCGCCTACAGCGAGTTGAACGCGCAGTGCTGCCCGCAGACCCACCTGTTCGAGGATCGGGTGATGAAGGTGCATCACGTGAACATCGGCTCGCGCGTGAACATCGGGGCGCGCAGCGTTGTGCTCTACGGCGCGGTGGTGCATGACGGGGCGCAACTGGGGCCGCTGACACTGGTGATGAAGGGTGAAAGCATTCCGCCTTCGTCGCGGTGGAGTGGGAATCCCGCAATGCCCGTGCGCGCTGGCTGACGCTCTCCTCCGGGAGAGGGTTGGCGTGGGGGCGAAGGAGAATGGCCTGCTCCATGGCCAACAAAAGGTGCGCACCATGCAGCCAGACAAGCCTCAGGTCAGCCTCATCACTCAAGGCCCGGTGAGCATCCTCACGCTCGACCGGCCGGAACGGCTCAATGCCATCGGCGCGCGGCTGCTGCAGGACTTCCATGAAGCATTGGTGGCGGCACATGCGGACCCGCAGACGCGCGTCATCGTCCTGACCGGCGCGGGGCGTGCCTTCTGCGCCGGCGACGACCTCAAGGAGTTTGGCGAACAGTCCGCGACAAACGAGTCCGTCGCCGAGATGGGCCGCCGGGTGCAGCAGATCACGCGCGACATCATGTTCGGGCCCAAGCTCGTGATCGGTGCGATCCACGGCTATGCAGTGGGCGCGGGCTTCGAATGGGTGCTGAACTGCGACATGGTGGTGGCCGCCGACGACCTGGTCGCGTTCTTCCCGGAGATGGCGCTGGGGCAATTCGTGACAGGTGGCGTGACGCACCTGCTGCCGCGGCTTGTGGGGCACCAACGGGCGGTGGAACTCTTCGTGCTGGGCGATCGATTTGGCGCGGATGCCTTGCAGCGGATGGGACTGGTCAACCGCGTGGTGCCACGCGACGCGATGCTGTCGACGGCGCTGGAACTGGGCGGCCAGGTCGCGGAGCGTTCCCGGACGGCGACCCTGCAACTCAAGAAGGTCATGACTTCGCAACGGCGGGCGCAACTGGAAAGCGCGCTCGATCTGGAGGAGCAGGCGGCGATGGCTTGCTTCTCGAATCCCGACACCGCGGCGCGGGTCGAAGCGTTCGTGCAACGCGGCAAATCTTCGTAGCGTTGCCGCCTCCCTTGCTACGATGCATCGCAAAAGGAGCACCGCATGCGCACAGGCCTCTTCCTTCTCGCCGGCTTCCTGCTGCTGGCAGCGACCGTCATCGTCGCCAGGCTCTTCTCCGAGAACTTCCAGAACGCGGCATCCGTCGCCACGACGGCTTTCATCACGCTGTGGCTTGCGCTGACCTCGTTCAACATGTGGGTCGGGGTCAGCAAGGCGGGCTACTCGGTCACCGAAGAATTGCCGGTCTTGCTCGTCCTGTTTGGCGTGCCGGCCGTGGTTGCGATCGTGTTGAAGTGGAAGGTTCTGTAGCGAGGGGCGCTTGCAGTGACTGCGCAGGTTTGAAGATCGAAGCCCTCGCCGCTGCCCTCTCCCAAAGGAAAGGGGCTGAAGACAAGTGCGACTCGCTACCCCGGCAGCTTGAACAGGCTGGTCGCTTCGAGGTCCAGCACCATTGCGTCGTTCTGGTTGAACAGCATCCACCGCCACTCGAGGATGCCCAGCGCCTTGCCGCTGCGTGAGGCGCGCACGGCAAGCACTTCCGCCTTCAGCCGCAAGCTGTCGCCCGGCCGCACGGGCTTGGGCCATTTGACGTAGTTGAGACCTGGCGAGGCAAAGGACTCGGAGCCTGCAAGGACCGTGTCGGCGATCAGGCGCATCGCAATTGCGCAGGTGTGCCAGCCGCTCGCGATCAAGCCCTGAAATGGCCCTTCTTCGGCAGCGGCTGGATCGGTGTGGAACCACTGGGGGTCCCAGGCGCGCGCGAAGGACAGGACCTCTTCTTCCGTGACCTGGACCGGCCCCGCCTCGATCACCTGCCCAACGTGGAATTCAGCGAACTTCATGCGCCCGTTTCGCAGGGCTCAGCTCAATAGGTCTCGAGGTGCAGCCGGCCTTCGGACTTCAGGCTGCCGCCGATGGCATCCCAATCCAGCCCGGCTTCCGTTGCCACGTCGCGCAGGGCCAGCACCACGCCCTCTTCCATGCTCTTGAGTCCGCAGACGTAGAAGTGCGACTGCCCATCTTTCAGCAGTTCGACCAGGTCGGCGGCGCGAGCACGCATCAGGTCCTGCACATAGCGCTTGGGTTGGCCGGGGGTGCGCGAGAAGGCGAAGTTGATGTCGATGAAGTCCTTGGGCAGCGTCTGCAGCGGGCCGAAGTACGGCAACTCCTGCTGTGTGCGTGCGCCAAAGAACAGCAACAACTTGCCGCCCTCGAACTTGCCGCTCTTGCGCAGGCGCCGCCGCCATTCAGTCATGGCGCGCATCGGTGCGCTGCCGGTGCCGGTGCAGATCATGACGATGTGGGACTTGGGGTGGTTGGGCATCAGGAAGGACGCGCCGAAGGGGCCGACCACCTGGACCTTGTCGCCCACCTTGAGGTCGCAGACATAGTTGCTGGCGACGCCGCGCACCGGCTTGCCTTGATGGTCTTCGGTGACGCGCTTGACCGTGAGGGAGACGTTGTTGTAGCCCGGCCGTTCGCCGTTGCGCGGACTCGCGACCGAGTACTGGCGTGCGAAATGCGGCTTGCCGTTGGCATCGGTGCCGGGCGGGATGATGCCGAGCGACTGGCCTTCGAGCACCGGGAAAGGCATCGCGCCGAAGTCGAGCACGATGTGGTGGGTCTGGTTCTCGAAGCCGGCCTCGGTGCAGTTGAAGTTGCCGACGACGGTGGCTGTCGTCGGCTTCTTCGGCGGGTGGAGGTTGGTGTAGGCGTGGGCTGCCGACCAAGGCGGGACGGTGGCGCCGTATTGGGCCGAGTTGAAGACGGGCTCGCCGGGTTCGGATGGCGGTTGCGGTGCAGCGGCCGTCGCGGGTTGCACGGGCTCGTCGACGCTCGACACGCCTTCGGCTTCGAGTTGATCGGGGGTCAGCTCTGCGGGCAGTTCGTCCCAGGTGAGTTGCTCTTCGATCGAGTAGGCGCGCACCAGGGGCATCGTGCGCCAGTTGTCGATAGAGCCCGTCGGGCATGGCGAAATGCAGGCCATGCAACTGTTGCAGACGTCGGCGCGCACGACGTAGTTGCGGTCGTCGTGCGTGATGGCGCCGACCGGGCAGGTGGCCTCGCAGGTGTTGCAGCGAATGCAGATTTCGGGGTCGATCAGGTGCTGCTGGATGACCTTGACTTCGCTCATGTTCATCGTGTGTCTCCTCTTTTTCCCTCGTCCCTTTGGGGAGAGGGTCAGGGTGAGGGGCAGCTTGCCATGGGAACGCTGTTGCCCCTCACCCCAGCCCTCTCCCCAGCGGGGAGAGGGAGCAAAACCGGTCAGCCGAAACGGATGTATTCGAAGTCGACGGGCTGGCGGTTGATGCCCATCACCGGTGGCGCGATCCAGCCGGCGAACTTGCCGGGTTCGATGACGCGGCCCATCAGCGATGCGACGAAGGCAAAGTCGTCGGAGGTCGGCAGCCATTCGCTCTTCTTCGCGGCCCATTCCTGCTCGTTGACAACACGGCCGTCCGGCGACATCTTGATGCCGGCCAAGGCGCCGATCTGGCGATTGAAGGCCTTGTGCGGCACGGTCAAGCGCGTGGGGATGCCGGCCTTTTCCAGCACCTTGTTCCAGCGGCCGACACCCGCGACGGAGTCCTTGATGAAATCGTCGCGCAGCACTTCGTTCAGCGCGTTGAGCATCGGCACTTCCTTCTCCAGGAGCTGGCCGTCCTTGACCTCCAGCACCTTGTAGGTCTGGCCCTTGAGGATGTGGTCGTCCGTGCGCTTGCCTTCCTCGTAGCGGCCCTTGAGGCCTGAGCTGTAGAAGGTGGCCGCATTGCTCGACTGATCGGCGCCGAAGAGGTCGATGGTCACGCTGTAGTGGAAGTTCAGGTAGCGCTGGATGGTGCCGAGATCGATGGCGCCTGCCGCGCGCACCTTCTGCGGATCGTCGGTCTTGAGTTCGTTCATCACGGCCGCAGTGCGCGACAGCACGCGCGACACGCCGCTTTCGCCGACGAACATGTGGTGCGCTTCCTCCGTCAGCATGAACTTGGTCGTGCGGGCCAGAGGATCGAAGGCGCTCTCGGCCAACGCGGACAACTGGAACTTGCCGTCACGGTCGGTGAAGTAGGTGAACATGAAGAAGGCCAGCCAGTCGGGCGTCTTCTCGTTGAAGGCGCCGAGGATGCGCGGGTTGTCCACGTCGCCGGACTGGCGCTGCAACAGCGCTTCAGCCTCTTCGCGGCCATCGCGACCGAAGTGCTTGTGCAGCAGGTAGACCATCGCCCACAGGTGGCGGCCTTCTTCCACGTTGATCTGGTAGAGGTTGCGCATGTCGTACATCGACGGCGCGGTGAGGCCCAAGTGGCGCTGTTGTTCGACCGATGCCGGCTCGGTGTCGCCTTGCGTCACGATGATGCGGCGCAGGTTGGCGCGGTGTTCGCCGGGCACGTCCTGCCAGGCCTTCTCTCCCTTGTGGTCGCCGAAGTGGATCTCGCGGTTCTGGTCGCCCGGGTTCAGGAAGATGCCCCAGCGGTACTCGCGCATCTTCACGTGGCCGAACTGCGCCCAGCCTTGCGGGTCGACGCTCACGGCCGTGCGGAGGTAGACGTCGTAGTTGGTCGAGCCGTCCGGGCCCACGTCGTCCCACCAGTTGACGAAGTTCGGCTGCCAGCCTTCGAGCGCGCGCTGCAGCGTGCGGTCCTCGCCGAGGTTGACGTTGTTGGGGATCTTCTCGCTGTAGTTGATCGTGCTCATCGTGCTTCCTTGGGTTTGTTCTGTCAGACGCGATTCAGGTCGAAGCCGGCCTTCTGGCCTGTGCCATAGACCTTGAGCGCGCCCTTTTCGCCGACGGCATTGGGGCGGTTGAAGATCCAGTTCTGCCAGGCCGTGAGGCGGCCGAAGATGCGCGTGTTCATGTTCTCGCGCTGCGAGAAGCGCAGGTTGGCTTCCAGGCCGGTCAGCGAGTCCGGCGACATGGCGGCGCGCTCTTCCATCGCTATGCGGATCTCGTCGGCCCAGTCGATGTCGTCTGGCGCCATGGTGACGAGGCCCAGCTTCAATGCTTCATCGGCATCCAGTTCGCTGCCGATGCTGGCGCGGGCCGCGGCGAGCGGCGCCTCTTCTTCGTAGAAACGGCGTTGCAGGCGGCTCTGGTCATTGACCATCGGCAGCTTGCCGAAGTTGAGTTCGTTGAGCGAGAGCTTGGGTGCATGCTCCGGATCGTCCGGCAGCGCGAGCATGTAGGCGCGGTCGGCGGCGAAGGCGAGTTCGGCCAGGGTGCCGGCGAAGCAGGAGTCGGAGTCGATCAGTGTGAACAGGCTGCGCGAGGACACGTCCAGGCGGGCCAGCGTGCGGCGCAGCAGGCCGATGGTCTCGCGCACGAACCAGTGGCCTTCGTTGGCCAGCATCATGGCGTCACTGGCCAGCACGGCCGCCGGGTCGCCCTTGGTCTTGAGCACCCAGGTGCCGATGTTCAGTTCGTTGGTGCGCATGCAGAGGATGGCGTCGTCCAGTTCACGCGCCATCGCGAAGGGCCACCACGTGCCGCCCGCGGCTTCAATGCCGGCGATGTCGGTGGGTTGCGCGCCGACCGGTGCATGCACCGTGAAAGTGGCCGAGCGCCCTGCCCGGTCGATCTCGACCTGCACGTGCTTGTAGCGCAGGCTGTTCTCGCCGTCCTCGCGTTCGATGCGGGTCAATTCGACGCCCTTGGCTTCGGCAGGGCGATCGCTCTTTTCACCGAGTTCGACCGCGCGTTGCTGCACGGTGGCTGCAAACTGCGCGGGCTTCACCACCTTGTCGACCAGGCGCCAGTCGACCGCACGCTGGCCGCGCACGCCTTCGACGCTGGTGCAGAAGATGTCGGCCAGGTCGTGGCGCACATGGCGCTTGTCGGTGACGCGCGTGAGGCCGCCGGTGCCGGGCAGCACGCCGAGCAGCGGCACTTCCGGCAGCGACACCGACGAAGAGCGGTCGTCCACCAGGTAGATCTCGTCGCAGGCCAGGGCCAGTTCATAGCCGCCGCCGGCGCAGGCGCCGTTCACCGCGGCCAGGAACTTGATGCCGGAATGCTTCGACGTGTCCTCGATGCCGTTGCGCGTCTCGTTGGTGAACTTGCAGAAGTTGACCTTCCAGCTGTGGCTGGAGACGCCCAGCATGAAGATGTTGGCGCCGGAACAGAAGATGCGGTCCTTGGCGCTGGTCACGATGACGGAGCGCACTTGCGGGTGCTCGAAGCGCACGCGGTTCAGCGCGTCGTTCAGCTCGATGTCCACGCCGAGGTCGTAGCTGTTGAGCTTGAGCTTGTAGCCGGGGCGGATGCCGCCGTCTTCGGCGATGTCGAGCGACAGGCGGGCCACCGCGCCATCGACGCTGAGCTTCCAGTGGCGGTATTGGGTCGGGTCGGTACGGTAGTCCACGGATGCCGGCGCGGTAGCGGTTTCAGTCATGTCGAGGTCTCCTGATGCAGTGAGTATGAGAAAAATAATGCATGTGACGGATTTTCGTTTCCGCCATGACATGCATCATTATGCATGTTTACGCTTACGTCAATTGTTGCGTCGCCCTTTTACGAGTTGTGACGTATGAGGTCCTTCAGGCGGCTTCCGTCAGGCTTTCCCGAACCGCCGTGCGCAAGGCCTGGAAGCTCTGCGCGAGGTCGCGCCCCGAGGTGTCGACCACCATGTCGGCCTTGGAATAGAAGGCGGCGCGGCCGGCCAGGATGCGGCGCAGGTCCTCCATGGCTTCCTTGCTGGCGGCCATCGGGCGGGTGTCGCCTTGCGCGGCGACGCGGCCCATGTGCTCCTCGGGGGCGGCCTGCAGCCACACGGTGGCGCAGTGCGCGAGCAGCTGGTTGAAGGTGGCCGGGTCCGAGACGATGCCGCCGGGTGTGGCGATCACCACCTCGCTGTAGATCTGCACCGTTTCCTCCAGCGCCCTGCGCTCGTAGCGACGGTAAGCGTTGGTTCCGTAGAGGTCATGGATCTCGCGCACGCTGCAGCCGGCGATCTTCTCGATCTCGCGGCTCAGCTCAATGAATGGCACTTCCAGGTCGTCCGCGAGCATTTGCCCAAGCGTGGACTTGCCGGCGCCGCGCAAGCCGACCAGCGCAATGCGCCGGTTGCGCGAAGCGTCGCTGGACGAAGAATCGAGCAACTCGCTCAAGGCGATGCGCGCCCGCCGCAGATCCGCCTCCCCGCGCCGCTCCAGCATTTCGCGGATCAAGAGCCACTCCGGCGAGCTGGTCGTCACGTCGCCGACGAGTTCCGCCAACGAGCATTGCAGGGCGCCGGCGACCTGCTGCAGCACGAGGATCGAGGCGTTGCCAGTGCCGTATTCCAGGTTGGCCAGGTGCCGCTCGGACACATCCGCCGCCACGGCCACCGCCTTGCGCGTCAGGCCCCGGCGAGCCCGCAGGTTGCGAACGCGTTCACCCAGTGCGACCAACAACGGATTCTTCGACGCCTCGTCCGCCACGCTCACGGTTTCGTGGGCTCGCTCATTCATGTCCAGTCCTTGGCCTTGCGGGAATCTTGGGGTTAACACCATTCATGCACTATATTGCTTGACAGCGTTTCGGTGCGTGCGTATTGTTCCGCACAGGCAAGATACTGCACATGGCGAGTTGCCGCAAGGCGCTCGGCGACGAAGGTGCAACACCACCCACGAGACCCACGATGTCCAAGGAATCCTTTCACCAGCTTGTCGCCAGCCTGACGACGCAGATTGCCGGACGTCCGCTCGACCAGGAACTCGATGCCTGGCTCAACGCCCATCACGGTGCGGGTACCGCCAGCTTCGAGGCGTTGAAAAAGGCCTGCATCGAAGGCGTGGCGGAAGGTTGGCTGTGCGAGCGCGAAGGCGGCGGCATCCGCTACGGCCGTGTCTTCAAGGCTGAGGATGCGTTGCATCGCTTCTCGGTCGACGTGGTCGACATGCAGGACATCGCCGGGCCGCACCACAACCATCCGCAGGGCGAGATCGACCTGATCATGCCGCTGGAGGGCGACGCGACCTTCGATGGTCGCCCGCGGGTTGGTGCGTCTATCCACCAGGCAGCGCGCACTTTCCTACCGTGGGCGCGGGCCGCGCGTTGGTGCTCTACCTGCTGCCCGAAGGCCAGATCCAGTTCACCCGCTGAGACACAACGGAACGAGGAGACAAGAACAATGAGCCTTCCTGCGACCTTCAACTTCGCCGAGCACCTGTTCGCGCTGAACCGCGGCCGCGCGCAAAAGATCGCCTATGTCGATGACCACGGCACGATGACGTATGGCGAGCTTGAAAGCCGCGCCCGGCAGCTCGCATCGGCGTTGCTCGATGCAGGGCTCCAGCGCGAAGACCGCGTGCTGCTGCTGCAACTCGACAGCAACGACTGGCCGGTGAGCTTCCTGGGCTGCCTGTACGCGGGCATCGTGCCGGTCGCGGTGAATACGCTGCTGACGGCGGACGACTATGCCTACATGCTCGACCACAGCAGCGCCAAGGCCACGCTGGTGTCCGGCGCGTTGCTGGCCGTGCTGCAGCAGGCGATGGCGAAAGGGCCGCACCAGGTACGCCAGTTGTTCGTGTCGCACCCGACGGGCGACGTTCCGGCCGGTGCCACGCGCATCGACGAGGCCATTGCAAAGGCCAAGCCGCTCGCAGCGCCCGCGGCCACCGCGCCGCAGGACCACGCGTTCTGGCTGTACTCCTCCGGCTCGACCGGCCGCCCCAAGGGAACGGTGCACACCCATGCCAACCCGTGGTGGACGGCGGAGTTGTTCGGCAAGCCGGTACTCGGGCTGACGGAGGACGACGTCTGCTTCTCCGCCGCCAAGCTCTACTTCGCCTATGGCCTGGGCAACGCGCTCACCTTTCCGCTGTCGGTCGGCGCGACCGTGGTGCTGATGGCCGAGCGGCCCACGCCCGATGCCACTTTCAAGCGCTGGACTTCCGACGGCATTCGGCCGACGGTGTTCTTCGGCGCGCCCACCGGCTTTGCGGGCATGCTCGCCTCGCCGGGGTTGCCGGCGCGCGACAAGGTCGCGCTGCGCATGTGCTCGTCGGCTGGCGAGGCGTTGCCCGGCGAGATCGCGCAACGCTTCAAGGCGCACTACGGCTGCGAAATCATCGATGGCATCGGCTCGACCGAGATGCTGCATGTCTTCATCTCGAACCGCCCCGGCGACATCCGCTACGGCACCACCGGCAAGCCGGTCGAGGGCTACGAGATCGAACTGCGTGGCGAGGATGGCAAGCCCGTGGGCGTTGGCGAAGTCGGCGACCTGTACATCAAGGGGCCGAGTGCGGCCTTGATGTACTGGGGCAATCCCGAGAAGACCCGCGACACCTTTCACGAAGGCTGGACGAAGAGCGGCGACAAGTATTCGCACGACGCCGATGGCTATTACACCTATGCGGGGCGCAGTGATGACATGTTGAAGGTGAGCGGGATCTACGTCTCGCCTTTCGAGGTCGAGTCGACGTTGATGCTGCATCCGGCGGTGCTGGAAGCCGCGGTGATTGGCAAGGAAGATGCGGACGGGCTGACCAAGACCAAGGCCTACGTGGTGCTGAAGTCGGGGCAGTCGGTGAGCGACGATGAACTCAAGGCCTTCGTGAAGGAAAGGCTGGCGCCGTACAAGTACCCGCGATTCATCGAGTTCATCGAGGAGTTGCCGAAGACAGCGACGGGCAAGATCCAGCGATTCCGCCTGCGCGAGAAAGAACGCGCATGAGGTTTCCGTCTTGTTCACTCTCCCAGCGGCTGAGGGACTCGTCTTGTTCCCTCTCCCTCTGGGAGAGGGCCAGGGTGAGGGCTCCGGCCCTTCGGAATCGCACAGCCTCATCCACCGCCCAGAGCCCTCACCCCAGCCCTCTCCCGGAGGGAGAGGGAGCAAAGAGGGAGAGACGGTGACGACCGAGTTCGCATCCATCCGCTGGCGCGAGCGCGATGTGCGCATCGAATTCGTGCGCATCGCGCCTGAACGCACCAATGCCCCACTCGTCGTCTTCCTCCACGAAGGCCTCGGGTCCGTCGCCATGTGGAAGGATTTCCCGGAGCAGTTGTGCGATGCCGGCGGCTACAGGGGATTGGTGTTCTCCCGCCCCGCCTACGGCCAGTCGACCCCACGCGCCGAAGACGAACGCTGGGACGTCGACTTCATGCACCGCCAGGCACACGAAGTGCTTCCTGCCTTCTTCCATGCCATCGACCTGCAAGAAAAACCCTGGCTCTTCGGCCACAGCGATGGCGGTTCCATCTCGCTGCTGTACGCCGCAAGATTCCCCCACGCCGTGGCGGGCATCGTCGTCGTCGCGCCACACATCTTCGTGGAAGACGTGACGGTCGCAAACATCGAGGAAGCGCGCAAGGCCTACCAGACGACCGACCTGCCGCAGCGCCTCGGCAAGTACCACGACAGTGCCGACTCGGCGTTCTGGGGCTGGAACCGCATCTGGCTGCACCCGCCCTTTCGCCAATGGAACATCGAGGCCGAAGTCGACGCCATCCGCTGCCCGGTGCTCGCGATGCAGGGCGTCGACGACGAGTACGGCACGCTGGAACAAATACGCGGCATTGCGCGCCGCGTGCCGCAAACGCAACTGGTGGAAATACGGGACTGCGGACATTCCCCACATCGGGATCAACCAGAAAACGTCATAGTCGCCACACTCAATTTCATAGAACGGAACCGGAGCCCCCAACCATGAGCCAACGCATCGCACGCACCACATTGACCGCCCTCGCCCTGGCTTGCATTGCCACCCTGGGGCATGCCCAGCAAGGCAAGCTGAAGGTCGGCCTCATGCTGCCCTACAGCGGCACCTACACCGCGCTGGGCGTGGCCATCGAGAACGGCTTCAAGCTGCGCGTCGACGAACTCGGCGGCAAGCTCGCCGGGCGCGAGATCGAATACATCAAGGTCGATGACGAATCCGATCCGGCCAAGGCCACCGACAACGTCAACAAGCTCATCAAGCGCGACAACGTCGACGTCATCATCGGCACCGTGCACTCGGGCGTGGTCATGGCCATGGCCAAGGCTGCGAAGGAAAGCGGCACTGTGCTGATCGTGCCCAACGGCGGCGCCGACGCGGTGACCGGCCCGATGTGCGCGCCGAACATCTTCCGCAGCTCCTTCTCGAACTGGCAGCCGGCGTATGCGATGGGCGAGGTCGCGGCCAAGCAGGGCAAGAAGACCGCGATGACCATCACCTGGAAGTACGCGGCCGGCGACGAGTCGGTGGCCGGCTTCAAGGAAGGCTTCGAGAAGGGTGGCGGCAAGGTCACGAAGGAGCTGACCGTGCCCTTCCCCAACGTCGAGTTCCAGGCGCTGCTGACCGAGATCGCGGCGGCCAAGCCCGATGCGGTGTATTCGTTCTATGCCGGCGGCGGCGCGGTGAAATTCGTCAAGGACTATGCGGCGGCCGGGCTCAACAAGACCATCCCGCTGTACGGCCCCGGTTTCCTCACCGACGGCACGCTGGAGGCGCAAGGTGAAGCCGCACAAGGCATGCTGACCACGCTGCACTATGCCGATGGCCTGAACACCCCGCGTGACAACAGCTTCCGCACCGCCTATGCCACCAAGTTCAAGCTGCAGCCGGACGTGTACGCCGTGCAGGGTTACGACGCGGCGCAGATGCTGGCGATCGGCCTGAACGCAACGAAGGGCGACATCACGAAGAAGGCGGAATTCGCCAGCGCCATCGAGAAGTCGAAGATCGACAGCCCGCGCGGCACCTTCTCGATCAGCAAGTCGCACAACCCGGTGCAGGACTTCTACCTGCGCAAGGTCGAGGGCAAGGAGAACAAGCTGGTGAACGTGGCGGTGAAGGGCCTGGCCGATCCGGCTCGCGGCTGCAAGATGTAAGGCTCGCCACAGGATTGCGCGGCACACTGCGTACGCTTCGCCGGCACCCTCCGCGGGGGTCGACGAGAGTGCCCGTAGTGCCGCTGCTCACCGAAGGCGCTGCGCACTTCCTTTCGTCTCTCCAACCCCGACCAGGGGCAACGCCAACGGCCCGGCCACGCCAAGCTTGCGGCGTTTCACAACTAGAACAATCGAGGGCCTTTGAGTGGATATCGGAACCTTCCTCGTCCAGTGCCTGAACGCGGTCCAGTACGGCTTGCTGCTGTTCCTGGTCGCCTCAGGCCTGACGCTGATCTTCGGGATCATGGGCGTCATCAACCTGGCGCATGGCAGCTTCTACATGATCGGCGCGTACATGGCGTTCGCGCTGTCGCCGCTGTTCGGTGACCAGTTCATCGTGATGTTGTTGGCCGGCGTGGTGCTGGCCGCGGTGTTCGGCTACCTGCTCGAATGGGTTTTCTTCAGTTTTCTCTACCAGCGCGAGCATCTGCAACAGGTGCTGATGACCTACGGGCTGATCCTCGTGTTCGAGGAACTGCGCTCGATCCTGGTCGGGAATGACGTGCATGGCGTGAAGGTGCCACCGTGGCTGGACGGCAGCTTTGCGCTGGGCAGCCTCATGACCTATCCGTGGTACCGGCTCTTCGCGTCCGCTGCCTGCATCGTGCTGGCCATCGGGCTGTACTGGGTGGTCAACCGCACGCGGCTCGGCATGATGGTTCGTGCTGGCGCCAGCAACCGCGACATGGTGCGCGGGCTTGGCATCGACATCCGCAGGCTGTATCGCATCGTGTTCGCGGCGGGCGTGGCGCTCGCGGCACTGGCCGGCATGATCGCGGCGCCGATGTCCTCTGTGTACCCGGGCATGGGTGCGAGCGTGCTGATCATTTGTTTCGTGGTGGTGGTGATCGGCGGCATCGGGTCGATCACCGGCGCGCTGGTGGCCTCGCTGCTCGTCGGTTTTGTCGACACCTTCGGCAAGGTGTTCTTCGCGGAGCTGAGTGGCATGGGCGTTTACGTGCTGATGGCGATCGTTCTGATCTGGCGGCCAGAAGGCTTGATGGGGCGCAAGACGTGAAGCGGCTGAATCACTTCCTGCCGCTGGTTTGTGCGTTGCTGCTCGCAGTGCTCGGGCCGATGCTGAGCCCATACGTCTCGGACTTCATCGTCAAGGTGATGATCCTTTCGATCTTCGCGCTGAGCCTTGAGCTTCTGGTCGGCATGACCGGCCTGGTGAGCCTGGGTCATGCGGCCTTCTACGGCATCGGCGCCTATGCCACCGTGCTTGGCTCGGGCAAGGAAGGCGGCTCGATCGCGGTGTTGCTTCCGCTGGCCATGGGTTGCGCCGCGGCCTATGCACTGATCGTCGGCGCGCTGAGCCTGCGCACGCGCGGCGTCTACTTCATCATGGTGACGCTGGCCTTTGCGCAGATGGCCTTCTTCGTGTTCCATGACACCAAGGTCGGCGGTGGCAGCGACGGCATCTACATGTACATCCGGCCGGTGTTGGGCTCGATCGACATGGACAACCGGCATGTGCAGTTCTATTCGGTGCTGGCCGCGCTGGTGTTCACTTATGGCCTGCTGGCGCTGATCCGCCGCTCGCGCTTCGGGGCGGCGCTGGCGGGCATCCGCGTGAACGAGCAGCGCATGCGGGCGGCGGGCTTTCCGGTGTATGGCTACAAGCTTGCCGCCTTCGTGCTGGCCGGCGCGCTGGCGGGGTTGGCGGGGTTCCTCGTGGCCTCGCGCGACGGCGTGGTGAACCCCGAACTGCTGGCCTGGCACAACTCGGGCGAGGTGCTGTTGATGATCATCCTGGGCGGGCTCGGGCACCTGCGCGGTGCGGTGATCGGCGCCGTGGCCTTCACGCTGCTAAAGGAACTGCTGTCGACGCAAGCCTTTGTCGGACCTTTGGCCAATCACTGGCAATTGACCTTGGGCCTCGCGATCATCGCGTTCGTGGCCCTGCTGCCCAAGGGCATCATCGGCATCACTTCGCGGCTGTCTCCAAAGGCGAATTCATGAGCGCATTGCTGGCTGTCGAAAAACTCACGCGCCGCTTCGGCGGGCTCATCGCCGTGAACACGGTGAACATCGACCTGCACCGCGGCGAAGTGCATGCCGTCATCGGCACCAACGGCGCGGGCAAGTCGACGCTGATCAACATGCTCTCCGGCGAGATTGCCGCGTCCGAAGGCCACATCACGCTGGAAGGCGAGGACATCACGACGCGCGCCCAGTCCCGCCGCGCACGCGACGGCGTCGGCCGCAGCTACCAGCGCACGACGATCTTCCCGGAGTTCAGCGTGCATGAGAACTGCCGCCTCTCCGCGCAGGCAGCGTCGCCACGTCCCTGGGCCATCTGGGAAGCCTCGACGCGCTGCGCCGCCAGCAACGCCGCCGCCGACGAAGCCCTGGCCGCGGCCGGCCTGGCCACCGACGCGCAACGCATCGCCGGCACGTTGAGCCACGGCGCCAAGCGGCAACTCGAAGTCGCGATGTGCCTGGCCACGCGGCCCCGCGTGCTGCTGCTGGACGAACCACTCGCCGGCATGGGCGCCGAGGAAACCGAACGCATGCTCGCGCTGCTGACGCAACTCAAGTCATCCCATGCGATCCTGCTCGTGGAGCACGACATGGACGCGGTATTCCGCATTGCCGATCGCATCACGGTGATGGTGAATGGCGCCGTCATCGCGACGGGCGATCCGGATGCGATCCGCAACAACGCGGAAGTCCGCACCGCCTACCTCGGCGAGGACCATTGAAATGAACTGCCCCCAACGCTCATCACTTCGTGTATCGATGCCCCCCAAGGGGGCGCTCAGTGCCCTTCGGGCGGCCGGGCGGGCACTGACATGCTGACAGTCCAAGGCATCAACACCTACTACGGCGACAGCCACATCCTGCGCGGCGTGGATGTCGACTTGCCCGCGTCCACATCCGTCGGCCTGCTCGGTCGCAACGGCATGGGCAAGACCACGCTGATCCGCACGCTGATGGGCTATGTGCGCCCTGCCTCGGGCCAGGTGAAGCTGGACGGCCAGGACGTGACCGGCTGGGTGCCGGAAAAGATGGCGCGCCGCGGCATCGGCTATGTGCCCGAAGGCCGCGGCATCTTCCCGAATCTCTCGGTCAAGGAGAACCTCCTGATGAGCGCCCGCGCCGGCATCGACGGCCAACGCGCCTGGACCTTTGACCGCGTGATGGCGACCTTCCCGCGCCTGACCGAACGGCTCTCGCATGGTGGCCAGCAGTTGTCGGGCGGCGAGCAGCAGATGCTCTCGATCGGCCGCGCGCTGATGACCAATCCGCGCCTGCTGATCCTCGACGAAGCGACCGAAGGCCTGGCGCCGCTGATCGTGGCCGAGATCTGGCGCGTCATCGCCGACATCCGCACCACGGGCATCGCCACGCTGATCGTCGATCGCGACTGGCGCAAGGTGCTGGGGCACACCGACCGGGCGGTGGTGATGGAGAAAGGCCGGATCGTACTGGCCTCGGAATCGGCTGCGCTGGTGGCGGCGCCGGAGGCGTTGTCGGCGTTGCTCGGGGTTTGAGGCGCGCCGCGCATCCAGACTTGCCCATGCAGCGGAATCCGTACAGCCCTCCGCAAGCGCCATTGCGGAGCGACGAGCCATCGTCATCACCGGCCCGCCGGCCTTTTTCGATCTGGCTTCTTCTTCTCCTGTTGATGGCCGTGACGATTCTGGTCACCGTCGGCTCCGCGCGATTCATCTGGTTCGTGACGTCTCGCTGGGCGGACATCAGGGATTTCTACGCGCTGGCAATGGGCGTCGCCTGGCGCGCCGCCCTGGTCGCCGGCTTGCTTGCAGCGACGCTCGGCATCTTCCGCCGAAGGCAATGGGGACGGTGGCTGGGCTTGCTGGCCATCGCAGGCATTGCCGCCTTCATCCTCCTGCGCCCGGATACCACGACGTACGCCAATGATGCAGAAAGAGCAGGCGGCGTCCTCGGGCGCACCGTGCTCTTGCCGCTCACGTTCGCCTGGTGGGGTTATGCCGTCGCGTTTTCGCGCAAGGCGAAGCGATATTTCTCGCTCACCAAGGACTTGGCCTGAAGGCTTGCGCCATCCGCTGGGACATGGCCCGGCCCATGCCCCACCCCAACGATACGATCGCAAAGGTCATCCATGGTCCTTGTAGGCGTCCATTGCCCGGCGAACTGATCAAGCCGTCGCAAACGCCTCGCTGATCTCCCTCGTGACCTGCAGGAAGCGATCGATATCGGCCGCAGAGTTGCAGTGGAGCGGCGACACGCGAATCGCACCTTCCAGCCCGAAGGACTGCAGCATCCGCTTCGAATACAAGCTCGTCGCCACCCGCTCATAGACGATCACGCCGCGCTTCTCGTACTCCCGCACGGCTTGGGCATGCTCCAGGTTGTCGATGCCGATCGCGAGGATCAGGTCGCGCTTGCTGAGGTCCTCGTAGTCGAGGAAGACCTGCACGTTGTCCATGCGGCGCAGGCCCGTGGTCTGGTTGTCGCCGTCCAGCAAGCGCGCAAGCAACGCGCGCTCATGCAACTCGATGCGGTGGATGCCGCTCGCGAAAAGTTCACGACGATCCTCGCTCTGGCTGAACTGCCGACCGAGCCAGCAGACGTAGTTGACGATCTCGGTGACGACCGCGAACTGCCAGGGCGCGGCGCTGCCCAGGTCCCAGAAGTCCTTCTTCTTGCCAGCCAGCTTGTGATGCGGCAGCACCGACGCGCGCTCCGACACCCACGAGATGCCCGAGCCCCGGCACCCGAAGAACTTGTAGGGCGCGATGTTGATGCCATCCACCGGCGTCTTCTGCAGATCGATCAAGCCATGCGGCGCGTGCTGCACCGCGTCCACGATGATGTAGAGGTCGGGCTTGATGGCGCGTGCGCGCTTCACGATCTGCTCGATGTCCAACTTGGCACCCGAGATGTTGGACGCGTAGATCACGCTCAGCAGCGCCGTGTCCTGGTCCACCAAACCGACGATCTCGTCGACATCGACCCCGCCCGTCACCGGATTGGACCGCGCGACACGCAGCGTCTTGCCAAGGCGTTCGGCATACAGCGACATCGCGTCGAAGGACGAGGGATGCTCGAGCACGGTCGTCACCATGTTCGTGCCCGGCACGTTCTCGGCCACCGCCCGCACCATGTCGAACATGCCGCCGGACGCGGTGAGCGATGCGTAGACGCTGCCGCCCTTCGCGTTGAGGATCGTGCGGACGTCCTCCGTGCCCTGGGCCTGCACGCGTTGCAGGAAGATCGCGAGTTCATGGATGCGCTCGGGGCAATCGGGCAAGGCGTCGATGCGCCCCATCTGCTCGACCGCGGCCTTCAACCGGAACGAGCCGCCGGCGTTGTCGAAGAAGAGTCGTTGCCGCCCGTTCATGTCGTGGTCGACATAGTGGAAGCGGCTCTTGATTTCTTGCATCAGCGCATCGGAGAAGAGCGCGCCTTGGTTCGTGTTCATGTTGGATTTCCAGAAGCAATATTGATTAGGATTCGCTGGACAAAAGAGCGCCGTAGCGCTGGCGAAAAGGGCCTCGGCCATGATGACTTTCAAGCAACTCGAAGCGCTCTACTGGATCGGCCAGCTCGGCAGTTTCGCCCTCGCGGCCAACAAGCTGCACACCTCGCAGTCGGCCGTGTCCAAGCGCGTGCACGAGCTGGAGATGGTGTTCGACACCGAGTTGTTCGACCGCACGCAGCGCACCGCCCGCCTCACCGACAAGGGCGAGGAGATGTTCATGCTGGCCAGGAGCCTGCTCGCGCAGCGCGATGCGGCCGTCGAGCAGTTCAGCCGCGTCGATGTGATCGAGCGGCGCGTTCGCATCGGCGTGACCGAGCTCACCGCGATGACCTGGTTCCCGCGCTGGGTCGAGCTGATCCAGTCGCACTACCCCAAGGTCACGCTGGAACCGGATGTCGACAGCAGCGTCAACCTGCGCGAGAAGGTGCTGGCCGATGAACTCGACCTGATCGTCGTGCCCGACGCCTTCGCCGACACGCGCATCCCCAGCAAGGCCGTGGGCGCCGTCGAAAGCGCATGGATGTGCAAGCCTGGCCTGATCCCGCAGGGCGAGCCGGTGCGGCTGCAGGAACTTGCGCGCCATCGCATGCTGATCCAGGGCTCGAAGTCGGGCACCGGCCTGCTCTACGACAGCTGGATGAAGGACCTCGGCATCCAGCCCGCCAACGCCATCGTGATCCACAACCTCGTCGCGCTGATCGGGCTGACCGTCTCCGGCCTGGGCGTGAGCTACCTGCCCCGCCGCACCTTGCAACAGATGATCGACCAGGGCCTGCTCGCGCTCATCGACGTCACGCCCGCGCTGCCGCCGGTGACCTACGTGGCGATTTACAAGGGCGAGCATCGGAGTTCCCTGGTGGCCTCGATCGTCATGCTGGCGCAGGAATGCTGCGACTTCACACAGATGTTCCAGGCAGCGCGCTAAGGTATTTCCCCCACGCTATCGCGTGAGCCGCGACGCATGAAACCAGAGCGAGCAATGCCTGTTCGTGGGCACCCGCGGAACCGGCTGTGCAGGGCCGCTGGGTGCGCCCCCTTGAGGGGCTGAGGGCCGCGGCTCCGAGCCTGCCTGCGCAGGCTTGGACGGCCCGCAAGAGCAGCCGCCTCTGGCGGCCGCCCCGGCGCCGCAGGCGCATTCGGGGGTGGGTCATTTACACACCCTTGTTGTTGGGGTTCTTGTAGATCTCCTTGACCGCATCCGTCATCGGGAAATTGAGGTTCGCGTTGGTCGGCGGAATCGGCTTGGTGAACCACTTGGCATAGAGCTGTTCGATGGCGCCGGACTTCATCAGGTCCAGCACCGTCTTGTCGACGATTTCCTTGAAGGCAGGATCGTCCTTGCGGTACATGATCCCGTAGGGCTCCTGGCGCAGCGATTCGCCCGTCAGGATCTTGAAGTCGCCCGGCTTCGTCGACGTCGCGATAAGGCCAGCCAGTTGCACGTCGTCGAGGATGTAGGCCGCGCTGCGATCCGACGACAGCAGCAGGAATCCGTCCGCAGTGTCCTTGGCCGCCAGTTCCTGTACCTCGACGTTGCCTGCCTTGCGATATTGGCGCAGGAGCTGGATGCCCGTGCTGCCGGACACGGTGGACACGGTCTTGCCATTCAGGTCGGCCAGAGTGTTGATGCCGGAGCTCTTCTTGACGGCCGCGGTGATGTTGGTGACGAAGTGACTTGGCGCAAAGTCGACCTGCTGCTGGCGCTGCACCGTGTTGGTGGTGGTGGCGCAGTCGAGGTCCACGGTGCCGTTGGTCAGCAACGGAATGCGGTTGGTCGAGGTCAGGATCGTGTAGCGCACTTCCAGGTTGGGCATGCCCAGCTTGGCCTTCACAGCATCGACGATCTTCAGGCAGATGTCGTTGGTGAAGCCGACCGGGTCGCCGCCGCCCGCGGGCTTGTACGAGAACGGGACCTGGCTGTCGCGCCCGCCGATCTGGATACTGCCCGCCGCCTTGATCTTGGCGAGCGTGTCGGTTTGCGCAAGGGTGCTGGTGCACAACAGGGCTGCGGCGAAGCCGAGCGCCAAGGTGTAACGAGATTGCATTCTGGAAGTCTCCGAGTAGTGATGCGCAGCAATTCTGCGAGTCTCGAAGAACTTCCAAAAGCGATTAATTTTCAGCCGATTTCATTCCTGAAAGTAATTTGTCAATGCACTCATCCAGTGCGATTGACGCTGCGCGTTGCCGGCCCGAAAGCCTATGCAGCCACGTGCGACCGGAACCGGATCGCGAAGGTCAGCCACGTCTTGACTGGTCGCGATGGCGGACCGCTCGGCTGCTTGGGGATCGGCTTTGTCGTGACCGTCGGTTGCTCGATCGGCGTACCTTCAAGCGCCACCAATTGCTCATGGCCTGCAGTGGTCAAGCGCATCAGGGAACGCGGGCTGTTCTCATCGATCGGCGTGCCGAATTCGTAGTCGACCCACTCGGCCCAGCCTTGGTCGATCAGCGTCTGGCTGGTTGACGGCACGAGGCCATTCCCCTGTTGGGCGTCGAGCAATGCACCTTTGAGCGTGGAGGGCGACAGATTCATGGGTATCTGGAGATTCAGGCCAGTCGTGGATAGGATGTAAGGAATTGTATGTAACACCGCAGTAAACACAATACAACTTTAGTGGTAATTGTTACCCAACTTATTCCACCCAACCGGCCGCTCCTTGTCAGCCAATCACCACCCGAAACGTCGGCACGGGGCGTTGGAAGCCCTTCAGCATCAGCTCTCCCGCCGGCTCCGCACTCAGCCGGCCGTCGAGCGCGCCGACCACGCGGCGCGACATCAGGATCTCGCCGCCCGCCGCCTCGCCGCACAGGCGTGCCGCCAGGTTGGTCACGGTGCCGATGGCGCCGTAGTCGATGCGGCCCGGGAAGCCGATGCCGCCGATGGTCGCGAAGCCCTGCGCGACGCCAATGCCCATGGTCAGGTCGTAGCCGCGCTTCTTCCAGGCAGCGCTGAGCACATCCACTTCCTGTTGCATGGCGCGTGCCATCTCCACGGCGCGCAGGGCGGGCTCGGCGATAGGCACCGGGTCGTTGAAGAAAACCATCATCCCGTCGCCCGAGAAGCGCTCCAGCGTGCCCTCGTATTGCAGGATCAGCCGGCCCATCGCGGCGTGGTATTCGGCCAGCACGCCCATCACCTCCTCGGGCTCGGCGGTCTCGGTAAAGGCAGTGAAGCCGCGCAGGTCGAGGAAGACGACGGTGATCTCCCGCCGATGGCTTTTCAGCGGGTCGTCGGCGCCGCCGGCGACGATCAATTCGGCCAGTTGCGGCGAGAAGAATCGCTTCAGGCGTCCCAGGCTCTCCAGTTCGCGAACGCCCTTGGCGACGCGCTCCTCCAGTTGGCGATTCCACTCGGCCAGTTCGGCGCTCTGCCGCTGCACCTGGTCGTACAGGTTCTTGATGCGCAGCAGCGAACGCACGCGGGCCAGCAGTTCCGCCTGGCTCACCGGCTTGCTCAGGAAGTCGTCTGCGCCGGCTTCCAGGCCCTTGATGCGCTCCTTGCCGGGGTCGAGCGCGGTGACCAGCACCACCGGCAGCATCGCGTGCGCCGGATCCGCACGGATCGCGGCGCAGACTTCGTAGCCGCTCATGCCGGGCATCATGACGTCGAGCAACACGAGGTCGGGCTTCTCGGTGGGCAGCAAGGCCAGTGCCTGCGGGCCCGACGACGCGGTGACGACCTCGTAGCCCTTCATCGCCAGGATGTCGGCGAGAAGCTTGACGTTGACGGGAACGTCATCGACGACGAGGACCTTGGAAGCTGTCATGGCGTCTTTCCTGCGCGGCAGTTCGCGGTGTTCATATGGCCCCACGCTCGGCACTTCGCGTCCTCGCTGCCCCCCGAGGGAGCGCGAGCTGGCTTGAGGCGGCCCGGCGCGGTGTCCATAGGCCCGCACGCTCGGCACTTCGTGTCCTCGCTGCCCCCCGAGGGGGCGCGAGCTGGCTTGGGGCGGCCCGGCGCGGCGCTCATTCCCCTCGCCTCCCCTGCGCGAGGAAGCGCTTCACCGTCGCCCGGAAGTGCTTCAGGTCGATCGGCTTGGTGATGAAGGCATCGAAGCCCGAGTTGACGACCTTCTGCAGTTCGTCGGGCATGACGGATGCCGACACGGCCAGGATCGGGATGGCGTCCAGCGTGGGGTCGGAACGGATGCGCCGCAGGGCCTCGGCGCCGTCGAAGTCGGGCAACTGGATGTCCATGAGGATCAGGTCGGGCCGCCGGCCGGTCGCAAGGGCCACGCCCTCGGCACCATTGGTCGCCTCCAGCGTGGCATGGCCTTCGAACTGAAGGATGTCGCGCACCAGCTTCATGTTCTTGTCGTTGTCTTCGACGATCAATATGGTGGGCATGTCAAAACCTCCGTGCAGTGCAAGGGAGGCTCTGAACAAGTCCCTCTGGAGCGCGCATCCTCGGCGCGCGCCCTCGCAGGGACTTGTTCAGAGCCTCCTGAGCGGCGCTCATCAAGCAGCCTCCAATTCGCGTTCAGGCAGGATGAATGCAAAGGTCGACCCCTCGCCCGGCGTGCTTTCAAGGCGCATCGTGCCGCCATGCAATTCAACGAAGCGCTTGGCCAACGCCAGGCCCAGGCCGGTGCCTTCGGCCTTGCGCAGGTATTCGCCGGTGGCCTGCCGAAACTCCTCGAACACCAGCGCCTGCTGGTCGGCCGCGATGCCCACGCCGGTGTCGACCACCGCGATCTCCAGCGCATGGTCGAGCTTGCGCGCGCGCAGCGTCACGCTGCCACCGGCGGGCGTGAACTTGACCGCGTTCGACAGCAGGTTGACCAGCACCTGCTTGAGCTTGCGCTGGTCGGCCACCCATTCGCCGAGGCCTTCGTGGATGTCGAGTGTCAGGGTGAGGCCCTGGCGCAGGGCGCGCTCGCGGACCAGCGTCGTGCTGTTGTCGAGCAGCATGCCCAGGTCGAAGGCGGACAGGTCCAGTTCCATGCGACCGGCCTCGATCTTCGACAGGTCGAGGATGTCGTTGATGAGGGACAGCAGGTGGTGCCCCGAGGTGTTGATGTCGTTGAGGTACTCCACTTGCTTGTCGTTGAGCTCGCCGAACATCTTTTCCGACAGCACCTCGGAGAAGCCGATGATCGCGTTCAGCGGCGTGCGCAACTCGTGCGACATGTTGGCCAGGAACTCGGACTTGTGCTGGTTGGCCTGCGCGAGTTCGCGGCTGGTGCTTCGGATCTCCTGGATCAGCCGCGCGTTGCGGATGGCGATCACGGCCTGGTCGGCAAAGGTCAGCAGCATCGCCGTCTCCTTGGCCGTGAAAGGCTCGCGCGTGTGGCGACCGACAAGGATGGTGCCCAGGCGCCCTTCTTCCGACAGCATCGGCACGATGGCGAGCGATTGGCAGCCGACCAGCTCGCAGCCACGGCGCAGCGTCTCGGACATGTTGGTCGCGGTGGCAACGTCGGGAAAGTGCGTGACCTTGCGCGTCGTCAGTTCGGACTGCCGCCGGACCGATACGTCGGCCGGCGCCGGATACATCGCCGCCAGCTCGTCGCGATGCGGGCCGGCATAGGCGGCCAGGTGCCAGGCGCCGTCGCTGCCGAGCTGGTCGATCACGACGTGCGAGTTGTCGAACAGGCGCTCGCAGCTCAGCAGGATGCTGTCGAACACCGGCTGCGCATCAGCCACCGAACGGCCGATCACGCTGAGCACTTCCGCCGACGCGCGTTGCTGCTCCAAGGCCTCGCGCGTATCGTTGAACAGCCGCGCGTTCTGGATCGCGATGACGGACTGGTCGGCGAAGGTCTTCAGCAGCGCGACATCCTTCTCGGAGAACGGCCCCGGCTCCGGGCGCCCGATGAAGATCACGCCGATGGCGCGCCCCTCCCAGAGCAAAGGCGCGAGCACCACGGAGCGCGTGCCAACCGCTTCGCTGCTGCGCCGCACGAACAACGGCACGTCCGGCGCATCGATGTCCGGGTACTGCACGACGCGGCGCTGGAGGATCGCCTGGCCCGAGCCCGAATCAGCCGTCAGAGGCACCGGGAAAGTGCTGGCGAAGGCATCGCGATTGGACGAGCCGTGTTGCGCCGCGAGATGCACCAGCCCGTCGTCGCCGGCCATCGAGATGCCCATGTGCACTGCGCCGAAAAGCCGCTCGCAACTGCGCAGCACGGCATCGAAGACCGGCTGCGCATCGGTGGGCGATTCGCTGATCACGCGCAGGATCTCGCTGGTCGCGGTCTGGTAGGCGAGCGACACGGTGAGCTCGTGGGTGCGCTCGTCGACCTTGCGCTCCAGGCCGGCATAGGAGGCGCGCAGGTCGGCGCCCATCTGGTTGAACTGTGCGGCCAGCGCTTCGAGTTCATCGCCGGTGTGGACGTCGATGCGGTGCTCCAGCTCACCGGCGCCGAGCCGTTCGGCGCCCTCCTGCAGCGCCTGGATCGGACGCACGAGCGCGCGCGCGAGGAAGAAGCTCAAGGCCGTCGCCACCAGCAGGCCGGCCAGCAGCAACAGGCCAGTGCGCAGGATCGTCGCGTACAGCGGCGCATAGGCCTCGGCCCGCGGCGACTCGACGAACACGGTCCAGCCCAGTGCGGGAATCCGTGCGTGTGCGGCGAACACCTCCGCGCCAGAGAGGTCGCGCGCCACGGGCTGCGCCTCGCTCTCCGGCGCATCGCGCGCGGCCACCTGCGGCAACGCGCTCAGGTCGCTCTTCTTCAGCACGAGGCTGATGTCCGGGTGCGCGATCAGCGTGCCGCCCGAGTCGACCACATAGGCCAGGCCGGCGCGGCCGATCTTGATGCGCGAGACCACGTCCCAGACGAACTTCAGGTTCACCTCCGCCGCGGTGACGCCACCACCGCTGCCGGCCGCGCGCGCGATGGTCATGTAGGGTTCGGTGCCCTTGAGGAAGTAGACCGGACCGTAATAGGTCTTGCCAGCCACGGCCTCGGTGAAGCGGGGGTCGCGCGACATGTCGGCGCCGGTCGTGATCGAGTCCATGCCCAGCCGCGACACGCGCAACTGCTCGAGGCCGGCCGGGTCCATCCACACCACTTCGGTGATCGCAGGCGTCTGGCGCAGCAGCTTCAGGTATTCGATGCGGCGCTGCTCGAGCGGGTCGCCGCCGGTGTCGACGCGCGGCAGCGCCGTCCAGCTCAACTGGTGCTCGATGTCGAGCATGTATTGCTCGATGCGGGTGGCGGCGCCCTGGGCCTTCTCGAATTGCAGCGCCACCAGTTGCGTGCGCGTTTCCCTGTACGAGAAATAGATGCTGATGGCGCCGCTCACGGCCAGCACGCCGGCCACCACGGCGATGATCAAGGTCGCGTACTTGGGGAACAGGCGCCAGTGCGGGGCGATCATCCGGGCTCCCGCGCGGTCCTCGCGCCGCCCGGGCACAAGACGACGACGCGTGAAGCGGCCAGCTGGCCACCACACGTGGTGATCGGAAAGAACCGGCGCTTGTTCACCGGCCGGCATGCTACGCCGGTGGCGGCTTTTCGCAAGCCGCGCGCCGATGTGGTGCAAACGAGCCGTCCCGCCAGGGTGCAATTCCGCCTACGCCTTTCGAACACCTAAAACATGTTGCCATCCCACACAAGAGGGCTTGACCCGCAGCCCCGTGCACTCGAAGAATGTGATGTGCGTCGGTTTGTCCAGTTGTTCGTTTCTACCCTGCAAGGAGATCGCAAATGTTCAACCTGTTTTCCGGGCCCAAGCAGCACATACGGCGAGCCGTCGTGCTGCTGGAGGAAGCACACATGGCACGCCTGGAACACCAGGCCGCGGCAGAGCATCACAGCGCGCTGGCCAGGATGTACGCCGAACGGGCCAAGCGGCTCGAACGCGAGATCCAGCAAACCCAGATGGTTGCTGCCCCGCCAGGTTCGCTCAGCGACGTCGTCATCGAGCAGCCGGCGCTCTATGCGTTGAACGGCAAGCGTTCGAAGAACACGGCCTTGCCAAACTGAATTTGGATCCGGTCTCGTTCCGCGCACGGACGGGGCCTGTCGATTGTGGGCGGCGCCATGCCGGGTCGGCCCACGGAGGTTGCGGGACGTCCCAACGCTCTACCGCAACCGCCAAAGTGCGATCTACCGGCTGCCTCACCAGGCAGCCGGTCTCGCGTCGGCAGGATGCCTACAACACCTCGTGCGCTTCGCCTCGAGCGCCTTGGAACTTCAGCGTACAAGCGCGCAGCTCGAAATGGCGCAGGCTGCCTTCATGGGGTTCAAACATGGCCCCGTCGAAAGGCCAGCTATGAACTCGCACCTGAACCTTCAGCTCGATGTCGCCTTTGCGGAACGCGCGGCGCGGTATGTCACCTATGCCTATGCGCAAGAGCGCCTGGCGCGCGCCTTCGCGGCTGAATTGAGCGGCCAGGGCGACGGGCCGTCGGAGCGCGAGTTCGAGCAACTCGCGACGGCGCTGACTTATTCGCACAATGCCGACGTCGCCTACCTCGCCTTGCTCCGCCAGGCTGCGCGGGCAGTGATCGAGCACGTGAGTGCCATCCCGGCAGGGCACGGCCCGACGGCCGCTGCGGCTCGTTCCTGATCGCTACGGGTCGCAAGGGCCACGCGGGGAGTTGGCCTGCTCGCGCTTCCCGCTTTCGCGATCCGTGCCACGTCGAGATTCTGGGTTCCGGACAGCAAGAACGCCTTGGGCGTGTTTTTCACGACGGCAATCCGCACCGCAGGGTATTCCCGCAATCCACGCCGGTACAGATTTGTATGATGATCCTGCAACTTTGTTAACTGAATGTCGGGGCCCGAGCGAGGGGCAAGGCCCGGCAGCGTGGTCAGGCCCCTCGGCGAACGCGCCCCATGCGTCGCCGCATTCCACCGAGGAGACAAGGAAATGAGCCATCGCGTTCGTGTTGCCGCTGCCGTCGCAGCGCTCGTGGCGTCTGCCGCAGTGAATGCCGCGGGGCCGGCCGTGGTCAACGGGCCAGGCGAGAACCCGGGCTGCTTCAAGCCATGGGATGCCAGCACCAAGTATTTCCAGTGGCCGGCCAAGAAGGGGCCGTACCGCATCGCACTGGCCAACGGCTTCGTGGGCAACACCTGGCGCATCCAGATGATCAAGATGGCCAAGGCCTACGCGGCCACGCCGGAGATGAAGGAGAACATCAAGGAGTTCAAGATCGTCTCGACCGGCACCGACGTGGCGGCGCAGATCGCGGCCATCGACAACTTCATCAACTCGGGCTATGACGCCATCGTCACCATTGCGGTGAACCCGACGGCCTTTGCGCCGGTCATCAAGCGTGCCAACGCGGCAGGCGTGGTGGTGGTGCCCTTCGACAACGTGCTCGACAGCACCGAGGTGATGATGGTCAACGAGGACCAGACCGCGATGGGCACGCAGTCCGGCGAATGGCTGGTGAAGAACATCCCGAGCAAGAGCGGAAAGTTGCTGGAAGTGCGCGGCGTGCCGGGCAACTCGGTGGACCGCGACCGGCACCTGGGCTTCCGCAAGGTGGTCGAGGGCTCGGGCAACAAGTTCGAGGTGGTCGAGGTGGTCGGCAACTGGGACGATGGCACGGCACAGAAGGCTGTCGCCGACGCCGTGGCCGTGCACAAGAACTTCGATGGCATGTTCACGCAAGGCGGCTCGACGGGTTCGGTGCGCGCGCTGATCGATGCCAAGCACAAGATGATTCCGGTGGCGGGCGAAGCGGAGAACGGATTCCGCAAGCTGTGCGCGGAACGGGCCAAGGATGGCTTGCTGTGCACCTCGCTTGGACAGTCGCCGGGGCTGGTGGCGATCTCGATGAAGGCGGCGGTCGCGGCGCTTCAGGGCAAGGTGATGCCGCAGTTGATCTCGGTGCCGATCCCGACGGCGACGCATCCGAACTTCAAGGCGGGTGAGAACTACTTCCCCGAGCTGACGGACAACTTCTTCACGACGAATGACTTCCCGCCCTGCGGCGTGAACCTGAAGGCCACGGACATCATGTCGAAGGACGAGAAGAACAACTGAAAAGCTTTGGCTCGCCCCCATGTCGCTGCGCACTTCGTGCGCGACTCCCACCCCCGACCGGGGGCAACACCAGTGGCCCGGCAAAGCCGGTTCCGCGGTGTTCCTGGAATGGGGCTCCACGAGTTGATGCGTCTCGCGCCTTACGCACTTCGGTAAAACAGATTGGATCCGATCCTCCAACTCGTCGACGTCTCGAAACGCTATGGCGGCGTGCGCGCGCTGGAGCGCGCACAGTTCGCCTGCGCGCCGGGGCGAATCCACGCGCTGCTGGGCGAGAACGGCGCGGGCAAGTCGACGCTCATCAAGATGATGGCCGGCGTGGTGCAGCCCGATGAGGGCCGCATCGTGCTGGGGGGCACGGAGCGGCGTTTCGCGCATCCGCAGGAGGCCGTGTCGGCGGGCATCGCGTGCATCTTCCAGGAGCTGTCGCTGATGCCGGACCTGAGCGTGACGGACAACATCTGCATCACCAATCCGCCGCGCAAGTTCGGGCTGATCGACCGCAAGGCGCAACGGCGCATCGCCGAGGCGGCACTGGCCCGCGCGGGTGCGGAAGGCATTCATCCGCTGGCGCCGGTGGGAAGTCTTTCGCTGTCGCGGCGGCAAATGGTGGAGATCGCGAAGGCGCTGGCGCGCGAGCCCCGGATCCTGATCCTCGACGAGGCCACCTCGGCCTTGACGGCAGCCGACGTGGAGCGCGTCTACACGCTGCTCAAGCGGCTGCGCAACGAGGGCCTGGCCATCGTCTACATCTCGCATCGCATGAAGGAGATCGCGGACCTGGCCGACGACTGCTCGGTGTTCCGCAACGGGCAGCATGTGGCGACCTTCGAAGCGGGCACGAAGACGGATGCGCAGACGGTGGAGATGATGATCGGCCGCGACATCGCGCATGCGTTCCCGCGCAAGCCGCCGCCGCGACCCGTCCTCGAGAAAACCGCGCCCTCGCTCGAAGTGCGCGGCCTGTCGTGGAACGGACGACTGCATGACATCGCGCTGTCGGCGCGGCCCGGTGAGATCGTCGGGCTTGGCGGGCTCGACGGGCAAGGCCAGCGCGAGTTCTTCCTGGCGCTGTTCGGCGTGCTGCGCGGCGTGGATGGCGATGTGCGCCTCGACGGCGAACTGGTCGACGTGGGCAGCCCGCGCATGGCCAAGCGCAAGGACGTCGGCATTGCGCTGGTGCCGGAGGACCGCAAGACCGACGGGCTGATGCTGCCCATGTCGGTGCGCGACAACCTGAGCTTCGTGGCGCTGGAGCGACTGAGCCGCGCAGGCGTGGTCATCGCCTCGGAGGAGGACAAGGCGACCGGCGACATGGTGCGCAGGCTCTCGATCAAGGCGCCGGAACTGGGCGATGCGGTGGGCACGCTGTCGGGCGGCAACCAGCAGAAGGTGGTGATCGCCAAGTGGCTGATGAACGCGCCGCGCATCATCCTGCTGAGCGACCCGACGCGCGGCATCGACGTGGGCACCAAGCAGGAGATGTACGTGCTGCTGCGCCGCCTCGCCGACGAAGGCGCGACGGTGCTGCTCTATTCCACCGACTACGCGGAACTGATCGGCTGCTGCGACCGCGTGGCGGTGTTCTTCGACGGCCGCATCGTGCGCTGGCTGACCGGCACGGAACTGACCGAGCATGCGCTGGTGTCCAGCGCGCTCAACCTCACGACGGAGGCCTTGCACTGATGGCGGAACCGACGCGGCAATCGGACTGGCACTTCCACCTTCGCGAGCACTTCGGCGCCTATGCCGCGCTCGCGATGTTCGTCGTGATCTTCGCGCTCTACATCACCAAGCACCAGACCGGCTGGACCGTGCCGGTCTTGACCACCGCGGCCAACAAGGGCGTGCTGCTGGCAATCGTTGCCATGGCGCAGACGCTGCCGGTGCTGACCTCCGGCATCGACCTGTCGGTGGGCATGGTGTTCGTGCTGGCCAACTGCCTCGCCTCGCACCTCGTGGTGGGCACGCCCCTGCAAGCGGCGATGGGCGTGGTAGTCGTGCTCGGCGTGGGCGCGCTGTGCGGTTGGATCAACGGCGCGATCATCGTCTACGGGCGGCTGCAGCCGATCATCACGACGCTGGCGACCGGCACCATCTACTTCGGCATCGCGCTGGGCCTGCGTCCGGTGCCGGGCGGCGACGTGCATGCGGGCCTGGCGGATGCGTTGACCGGCGCCCTGCCCGGCGGCGTGCCGGCGATGCTGGTCGTGCTGCTGGCGGTGGTGCTGCTGGTCTGGGTGCCGTACCGGCGCTCGGCCGTCGGTCGCGCGGCGCTGGCGATCGGCTCGGCCGAGGGCGCGGCCTACATGTCGGGCGTGAACATCGGGCGCACCAAGCTCGTGACGTACACGCTGGCCGGCTTGCTCGCGGCCATTGGCGGGCTGCTGCTGACCTTCGTGACCTACTCCGGCGAGGCGTCGTCGGCCATCGGCGGCGTGTACACGCTGAACTCGATCGCGGCGGTGGTCATCGGCGGCACTTCGCTGGCGGGTGGCGCGGGGTCGGCGATCGGTTCGGTGTTCGGCGCGCTGGTGCTGCGCACGATCGGCGACCTGTTGTTCGTGTTCGACCTGGAGCCCCTGTGGCAGCCGCTGTTCCAGGGCGTGATCCTGTTGACGGCAGTGAGCCTGGGCGCGCTGCAACTGCTCAAGGTGAGCAACCGACTGGACCTGTTCAAGTGAGCGAGCTTGCGATCCGCCTGAAGCGATCCGGCCAGTTGCCGGTGCTGGCTGCTGCCGCCTGCACGGTCGCGCTGCTGCTGATCGGCAGTCTCTATTCGAAGAACTTCCTGTCGGCGGAATACCTGCTGCTGCAACTGCAGATCGCTTCCTTCCTCGGCATCGTGGCGACCGGTGCGATGGTGGTGATCCTGCTGGGCGGCATCGACCTCTCGGTGCCATGGATCGTGACAGTGGGCGGCGTGATGTCGGCCGCGGCGGCGGGCTGGTGGGGACAGACGGGTGAACTCATCGCCATACCGTTCGGCATCGCCTGCGGCTGCCTGCTGGGCGCAATCAACGGCATCGGCGTGGCCTACCTGCGCGTGCCGTCGATGATCTTCACGCTGGGCATCAACGCGGTGGCGCAAGGGTTGATCGTGGTGCAGACCGGCGGCTTCGCGCCACAGGACCGGTCCACGCCGGCCATGCACCTGATCGCCACCGGTCGCTCGCTGCTGGGCATCCCGAATGCGTTGCTGGTCTGGCTGGTAGTGGGCGCGGCGACGATGTTCATGCTCCACCGCACCACGCTGGGCCGGGCGATCTATGCGGTGGGCAATCGGGAGCGGGCGGCTTACCTGTCGGGTGTGAACACACGGCTGGTGACGCTGCTGTGCTTCACCATCGCAGGCGCCTGTTCGGCGGCTGCCGGCGTGCTGCTCACGGGCTACTCGACCAAGGCCTATCAGGCGATGGGCGATGCCTACCTGCTGCCGGCCATTGCGGCGGTGGTGCTGGGCGGCACCAACATCCTGGGCGGCCGAGGCTCCTACTTGGGCACGGTCGTCGGGGTCATGCTGATCACGCTGCTGCAATCGATCCTGTCGGTGATGCAGATACCGGAGATGGGGCGGCAGGTGACCTACGGCGTGGTGATCATCGCGATGCTGCTGGTGTATGGGCGGGGGCAGCGGCTGTCGCAGTAGCGGTGCGATTTGCAGCGGTTCAGGCGGCCGCACCTGTCATCTATTTCACGATCCCGCCTCTGGAACTCACCGTCCTAGTCACATTTGGGGTGGACATTTCGGTGCGAAAGGACTAGGACCAACGGCGCTTGTTGACGGGTGACACATGGCTAACACTGGTCACGAAGGTAGCCACCGTGACATACACCCTCAGCCCCCTCAGGATCGTCCGCAACGCGTTCGGAGACTCGCTCTTCCGGCCAAACGTCATCCGCCAAAGCCGTGACCACTTCCTGTCGCCACAGGGCATGGGCAGTCATTTCGGCGTGTTCGACTCCTTCGCCGCCGCACGGGATTGGCTGCCGCCGAGCCCGGAGTTCGACCTCGACGTGCTCGCCGTCGAATACATACGGGTCCGCACGAAAAGGGTCTACGCCTACGACTACCCGGTGATGTGGTGGCTCGACCGCGCCATGCGCGACGGTGCGACACGCGTGCTCGATATCGGTGGCTCCGTGGGCGTGCACTACTACGCCTATCGCCGCCATATTGCGATGCCCGACGGCCTGGCCTGGCACGTGGTGGAGGTGCCGACCATCGCCGACATTGGCAAGAACATGGCGGCCCGCCAGGGCGCGACGCCACTCAGTTTCACGACTCACCTGCAAGACGCGCTCGCAGCCAGCCGCGATGATGTGTTGCTTGCCGCCGGCGTGATCCAGTACCTCGATGAAGGACGGCCGGACCGGCTGCTGAAACTGGGCGACGCTCGACCGACGCACCTCCTGTTGAACAAGGTTCCGCTGTACGGCGGCGAGGACTTCGTGACGACCCAGAACATCGGCGGGGGCGCCTTTTCGCCGGTCCATGTCTACAACCGCGACCGCTTCATCAAGGACATCGAGGCGCTCGGCTACACGCTCATGGACGAATGGGCCGTGGCCGAAAGGTCGATGAACCTGCCCGGCCTCGCGGATCGCTCGTTCCCGACCTTCACGGGGCTGTACTTCGTCGCCATTGCCGGCGCGCAGCGGATCGAGCCGGCTGCCAGGCAGATTCAATGAGGGCCGGGTCGAAGATCGATTCGCTCAGCGCAGGGTCGTCACGGCCAGGCCCGCCACGGCACACCCCCCAAGCAGCGGCATCACGCCGACCTTGAAGCGAAACAACGCGACGATCGCCGCCACCGCAATCGCAGCCGACCCCACATCGAAGCGGCCACCGAAGCCCTGCGGCCACAGCACGTGGTACGCGAAGAACAGCGCCAGGTTCAGGATCACGCCGACGACCGCCGCGGTCACCGCCGACAGCGGCGCGGTGAAGCCCAGCCGGCCATGCGTCGCCTCGACCAGCGGGCCACCCGCGAGGATGAAGACGAAGGACGGCAGGAAGGTGAAGAAGGTGACGACGGTGGCAGCCAGCGCGCCACCGACGAACAGCGCCTCCGGTCCCAGCACCTGCCCGGCCCATCCGCCGACGAAGCCGACGAAGGCCACGACCATGATCAACGGCCCCGGCGTGGTCTCGCCCAGCGCGAGGCCATCGATCATCTGCGCCGCGGTGAGCCAGTGGTGCTGCTCGACCGCGCCCTGGTAGACGTAGGGCAGCACCGCATAGGCGCCACCGAAGGTCAAGAGCGCGGCCTTGCTGAAGAACCAGCCCATGCGCGTCAGCGCGCCATCCAGGCCGAAGACAGCGACCAGCACGCCCATCGCAGCCAGCCAGATGCCAAGGCCGGCGACTACGAGCCTGGCCAGGTGCACGCGCGAGAAGCGCGCATGGGCCGGCGTGGGCGTGTCATCGTCGATGAGGGCCGGGCCATAGCCCCGCTGCGTGTCGCCATGACTGCCACCGGGCGCGAACGCCGCCGGCGCCAGCCGCGCGCCGACATACCCGATGAGCGCTGCCGCGCCGATGATGGCCGGGAACGGCACATGCAGCGCGAAGATGGCCACGAAAGCGAGCGCCGCGATGCCCCACATCCAGCCGTTCTTCAGCGCGCGCCCGCCGATGCGGTGCGCGGCATGCAGCACCAGCGCCGTCACCGCCGGCTTGATGCCGTAGAAGATGCCGGCCACCACCGGCACGTCGCCAAAGCGCATGTAGATCCAGGACAGCGCGACCAGGATGAACAGCGACGGCAGCACGAACAGCGCGCCGGCGACGATGCCGCCCCAGGTGCGGTGCATGAGCCAGCCGATGTAGGTGGCCAGTTGCTGGGCCTCGGGGCCCGGCAGCAGCATGCAGTAGTTGAGCGCGTGCAGGAAGCGCTTCTCGCTGATCCATCGGCGCCGCTCGACCAGCTCGGTGTGCATGATCGCGATCTGCCCGGCCGGTCCGCCGAAGCTGATGAAACCAAGCCACAGCCAGAAGCGGAATGCCTCGCCGAAGCTGACCGCATCCGGCGCTGCGGGCGAGGCGTTGTCTGTGGCGGGGTTGGCTGCGTTCAAGTCGGCGTTTCATGCGAGCGGGTCACGACGATACAGGCGGCCCTGCCCTGCCGCAATCGACGGCGCGCGATGCGTGCGCTCAGCCCGGTGCGACGACCATCGACCAGAACATCGCCACCACCGCCAGCGCCATCGCACCCGTCGCGATCCAGCCCGCGGCCTTGAGCCGCAGCGGCGGCGTCAACCTGCCCATGACATCGCGGCGCGAGGCCAGCCACATCATCACGACCATGATCGGCACCGAGATCACGCCATTGATCACCGCGCTCCAGAACAGCGCCTTGATCGGGTCGATCGGCATGAAGTTGATGGCGACCCCGACCAGCGTCGAGACCGCGATGATCCCGTAGAAGCGCTGTGCGGCCATCGGTCGATGCGCCAGGCTGTTCTTCCAGCGGAAGGTGCCGGCCATCGCATAAGCCGCCGAGCCCGCGAGCACCGGCACCGCCAGCAGCCCGGTGCCGATGATGCCCAGGCTGAACAGCAGGAACGCGAACTCGCCCGCTACCGGCCGCAGCGCCTCGGCCGCTTGCGCCGATGTCTCGATCTGCGTCACGCCATTCGCATTGAGCGTGATGGCTGTCGTGAGGATGATGAAGAACGCGACCAGGTTGGAGAAGCCCATGCCGATGAAGGTGTCGGACCGGATGCGGTTCAGCACCTTGCGCGCGTAGGCCGGCGGTGCGTCGCGCAGCTTGCGGGCGTCGGCGTCGGCCCGCTGGTCCTCCACCTCCTGCGAGGCCTGCCAGAAGAACAGGTAGGGACTGATCGTCGTGCCGAAGATGGCGACGATCATGGTGATGGCGTCGGCGTTCAGCTTGAGGCTCGGGATGAGCGCGTGGACCAGCACCTGGCCCCACGGGATCCTGATCACGAAGACGGTGGCGACATACGCAAGCAAGGCCAGCGTGAGCCACTTGAGGATCTTGACGTAGCGCGCGTACGGGATGAAGACCTGCAGCACGATCGACAGCACGCCGAAGAAGACCACGTACGCATGCCGCATGCCGCCGACCAGCAGGTGCGCCGCATCGGCCATCGCGGCGATGTCCGCGGCGATGTTGATCGCATTGGCAATGACCAGCAGCAGCACGAGGCTGTAGAGCAGCCAGGTCGGGCAGTGCTGGCGGATGTTGGTGGCCAAGCCGTGGCCGGTGACCTGCCCGATGCGCGCCGCGATGAGCTGGATCGCGACCATCAAGGGATAGGTGAAGACGATGGTCCACAGCAGGCCCATGCCGAACTTCGCGCCGGCCTGGGAATAGGTGGCGATGCCGCTGGGGTCGTCGTCCGCGGCGCCGGTGACGAGGCCGGGGCCGAGCTTCTTCAGCCAGGAGCCGTTGTCGGCCTGCGCCATCGGTGCCTGTGGGGTCGGAGCTGCCGTTTCAAGTTGCCGGTCTGGTGCCACGCGTTGCCTCTCCGGTTCCGACGAATGAAGATCTGATCGAGTCCGCAGCGCGGCCCGAGGAGGACTTGATCCGAGTCCCGCGGGATCATGCGTGCGCGACGCGCGCCCGAGCGTAGGCGATCTGGCCACGCCGCTGCACGGGAATTGCGCCAGGTGGCTGTAGTCACCCGGCCGCGGCAGGCTCCAGCACGAAGTCGAAGCGCAAGGTATGGAACGGGACAGGCTGCGCCGAGCCATCGGGCGCCACGCCGGCCGGATGCGACCGGAAGTCGCCGATCAACGAACTGCGCACGCCGAACACCGCATCGCTGTCCAGGTACGCGTCGCCGTCCTTGAAGACGTGCGTGATCAACGTCTCGTAGCCCGGCGCCTGGACGATGAAGTGGACGTGCGCGGGGCGCCACGGGTGGCGGCGCGTGGCCTCGAGCATGGTGCCGACCGGGCCGTCCGTCGGGATCGGGTAGGCCACGGGCGTGACGGCCTTGAAATGGAGCCGCCCTTCCCCATCCGTGTGGAAGACGGCGCGGCCTTCGGGGTGGTCGAGGTCGGTGCGCTGCAGGTCGTAGAGGCCTTCCGCATCGGCCTCCCACACATCGACGACCGCACCCGCGACGGGCTCGCCGTCGGTGCCACGCACGGTGGCATCGACGAACAGCGGCTCGCCCCTGGCGCCGTTGGCGATGTCGCTGCCCAGCGGCAGCACCGGCGCGCCGGGCACATGGAAGGGGCCGAACACCGTGGCCTCGGTCGCCTGCGCGCTCTTCGAATGGTTGAGTGCGACCGTGAGCATCGACAGGCCCAGCGTGTCCGACAGCAGGATGAACTCCTGCCGCTTGTCATTGCACTTCTGGCCGGTCGCGGTGAGGAACTCGATGCCCTGCATCCATTCCTGCTCGGTCAGCTTCACCTCGCGCGCGAAGTCATGCAGGTGCCGCACGAGCGCCGACATGACTTCCTTCAGGCGCGGGCTCGGCGTGTCCGCGAGGCTTTCGAGGACGGCTGCGGTGATCGTGTCTTCGTTGATGTTGCGCATGGGCGTGGGTCTCCAGGTGGGGCGCTGAGGATACGGCGGCCGGGCGGTTTTCGCTGATGGCCGCGCGCCGATCGCCTGCCGGGGGATCGTGCCTTCGCGTTGGCCCTGGACAGGCCCTGGTCATCCCTCGACCGGCGGCGCGCCTGCCCAGGCACGTTGCAGCAGGTCGCGGATCAGGTCGCGCTGCGCCGGGCCGATGGGGCGTGGATTCCAATAGGGATTGCTCACGGCGAG
The DNA here is from genome assembly GCF_037889975.1 of Variovorax rhizosphaerae. Lineage (NCBI taxonomy): Bacteria > Pseudomonadati > Pseudomonadota > Betaproteobacteria > Burkholderiales > Comamonadaceae > Variovorax > Variovorax rhizosphaerae. The sequence continues at coordinate 331,803 of NZ_JBBKZT010000006.1, forward strand.
GTCTGCCGCGCGGTCGAGGTCCTGCTCGCGCATGCCGATGTCCCGCAGCGCGACGGCCGCGCCGTTGTCCTTGGCCAGCGCATACAGGCCCGCCGCTGCCGAAGGCGTGCCAAGCGCACGCGCGATCACCTCCATCGCCTTCGGAGCGACACCGGCATTGAAGGCAATGGCATGCGGCAACACGACGGTGTGCACTTCCGAGTGCGGCAGGTTGAAGCTGCCGCCGAGGGTGTGGCACAGCTTGTGGTGCAAGGCGATGCCGACGCAGCCCAGCACCGAGCCGCAGAGCCAGGTGCCATAGAGCGCATCGGTGCGGGCCTGCATGTCTTGCGCATCACGGCGGATCGCCGGGATCGCGCGGGTCATCGCCGCGATGCCCTGCTCCGCCATCAGGTCCATCACCGGATTGGCGTCTTGCGCATAGAGGCCTTCCGCGGCATGCGCGATGGCGTTGATGCCACTGGTGACGCTGAGCGCGACGGGGAGACCGCGCGACAAGTCGGGGTCGTAGATCACGGTGCGCGGCAGCACGCGCGCATCCTTGCCAGTGGTCTTCAGGCCGGCCTCGGTCAGCCCGTAGAAGGGCGTCATTTCGCTGCCCGCATAGGTCGTCGGGATCGCCAGGATCGGCAAGCCCGAGTCCAGCGCAATCGCCTTGCCGAGCCCGACGGTGGAACCACCGCCGATGGCGATCGCGCAATCGGCGCCCTGCTCGCGGGCCAGCTTGCGCGCTTCACGCGCCGTCTCGATCGGTACATGCATCACGGCGCCGTCGAAGATGCCGGCCGACTGCGCGCCCAGCATCGCAGCCACTCGCTCGGCCTTGTCGCGCTGGCCGGGCGTGCACAACACCAGTGCGCGCCTCGCGTGCAGCGCATCGATCTCCCGGCCGAGATGCTGCAACGAACCCGCGCCGAACACGACGCGTTGCGGCAGGCTGGTGTAGGTGAAGTCGCGAATCATGGGGGGTTACCTTGCAAAGGGCTGAGGGGTTTGCGCATCGACATCGAAGCAAGCGCGCTTCACCTGCGTGCGTCCTCGCATCGCCATCGAGGCCTGTTTGACGACGATAGCCGCTCTGCCCCGCATCGCCAATCGGCGAGCCGGGATTGCTGCGCTCGCGACTGTCCGGCTTCGCCAGGCCAGCCCGCAGAAAAAGGACAGTTCGCCTAACATGGACGCATGCATGAACTACTGCAACGCACCGAGGGCCTCCCCGAGATCACGCTGGCGCCGGGCGACACCCTGGTGCGAGAAGGCGAATCGGGCGACGGCCTCTGGATCCTCGTTTCAGGGACGCTGCAGATCAGCAAGGCCGGCACCGCGATCAGTTCGGTCAGCCATCCGGGCGCAGCATTTGGCGAGATCTCGCTGCTGCTGGACTCGCCGTTCAGCGCTACCGTCGTGGCGAGCACGCCGAGCGTCCTGCGCTATGCCGCCGATGGCCGCGCACTGCTGACGAGCAACCCTGCAATCCTACGGTTGATCGCCGTGGGCCTTGCAGAACGGCTGGCTTTCGTCACGGCCTACCTGGCCGACCTGAAGAACCAGTATGGCGATTCACCCGGCCTCGCGATGGTGTCGGAGGTGCTGAATCACCTGGCGCATCGCCAGGGTCCGGCGGCCCGTGCCGGATCGGCGCGGGAGCCAAACCCGGATTACTGAAGCAGGTTCGAACTTTCTCCTGCGGCCGGCCTCAGAACACCGTGCGCGCCGGCGCCTTTGTCGCGCACAGCGCCAGCGACTCCTCTCCCATCATCGAGCGCCATGATGCGGTGCCCTCCGCGAGGTCGATCACGATATGCGCGGGCACCGGCCCGATCTGCCTGCCAGCGTTGAACACCCAGGTGCCGCCCATGCGGTCTGCCCATGCGCCGGCCGGCTTGAACGGCGGCTCGTGCACATGGCCGGTCAGCACCAGGTCGGGGCGGAACCTCTCGATCCAGGCGGCAAGGTCCGCATCGCCGTACTCGCGCTTGCCGGTCCAGCAGGTGGGCGAGCCGATCGGCGGCCAGTGATAGACCCAGACCCAGCTCGCGGGGCGGCGCTGTGCATCCGCTGCAAGTCGGAGTTCGAGCGCGGCCCGTCCCTCCGGGCCATCCCACCAGGGGCAGATCGTGACCAGGGTGTCGCAGATCTCCAGTGAGTCGCCGTCCGTGAAGACGCCGGTACGGCGGCTCTCGTGCAACCACAGCGCCGCCCTCTCTCCATACCGGTCCGAACCCGTCAGGTCGTGGTTGCCCGAGGCGAGCACCAGCGAGGTGCCCGGCTTCATCAGCGAAAAGTAGCGCAGCAGCACGATCGACTGCGCATCCAGTGACACCGGCGAGCTCACGTCCAGGTGATCACCAGCGAGCACCACCAGGTCATAGGACGGCGCCGACCGGACCACCCAATCGAGTTGGGGCAATGTGTAGTGAAGGTCGGAAGCGAGGAGGATGCGCACTGGGCGAGGAGACAGCAAGGTTCGCACCAGCACGGGGGCGGTACGAGCGACGGCGCCGCACCAATTCGGAGCCTGCGCGGCAACCCAGGGCTATGCGGATCGCTCGCTGACCAGTGCTTCAAGGCTCAGGCCGGCCTGTCGGGCCAGGCCAGCAGTTCCATCACTTCCTCGTCGGTGGTCTGGGAGAAGTCCACATACCAGGCGCCGACGGCATGGAAGTGCGTCGGTGTGCCGAGGCACACGACTTCATCAGCCTCGTGGCGCAATTGCGCTGCCGCCTGGACCGAAGCGACCGGGCTGCACACCACCACGCTGGCCGGTCCCAGCAATCGCAGCGCCCGTACGGCGGCGCGCATCGTCGAGCCAGTCGCGAGGCCGTCATCAATCAACAACACCCTGCACCCACTCACATCGAGCGAGGGCCGGCCCTTGCGGTAGCGCAGCTCGCGGCGCTCCAGTTCCGCGCGCTCGGCCTGCACCACGCGGTCAATGGCGGCCCCGGAGATGGCCAGTCGATTCACTACTTCGTCATCGAGTACCTGCACGCGCCCTTGGGCGATGGCGCCCATGGCGTACTCCTCATGGCCCGGCACGCCGAGCTTGCGCACGACGAACACATCCAGCGGCGCACGCAGCGCCTCGGCCACCTCGAACGCCACGGGAACGCCCCCGCGCGGCAGCGCCAGCACGCGCACGTCCGCCTGGTCGGCATACGCAGTCAGCGCCTGCGCGAGCGCGCGGCCGGCGGCACGCCTGTCGCCGAACTCATGGAATGCCGTGGCCATGGCCAAGACCGAGCAACGCCAGCGCGCGCCGGTAGGTTACCGACTGCGGGTTCGCCAACTCGTTGAGGACGTTCATGTGATTGCGGGCGGCTTCGACTTCCGCCGCGGTGACGATGCCCGGACCCCAGGCTTGCGAGATCAGCGCGGCCTGCCGATGGAATTCCTCGCTCTCGTCGCCGCCCACCACCGTCACCAGCGATCCGCGCGCAGGCGCAGGCATCGCGGCGGGGCTCAGGCGCAGGGCAGATGCTTCCGTCAGGCCAAGGTCGGGCGCAAGGAAGGGCGCATGCCGAAGCGGCTCCAGCTCGTAGAGGCCGGAGATCGACAGCGCCGACTTCACCAGATCGGCCGGCAGGTCCGGCGCCACGGCCTTCCAGTCGCAGGCGAGCAACATCGTCGCCAGATGCCCGCCCGCCGAGTGGCCGGCCACGACGATGCGGTTGCGGTCACAGCAGAGTTCCTTCGCATTGCGCCAGACCCAGGCCAGCGCACGAACGAGCTGCAGCACGATGTGCTCGATGCTCACGGCCGGGCACAGTGCATAGTTCAGCATCACCACCTCGGCGCCGGCATCAGACAGCGGCGGCGCGATGAAGGCATGGTCGCGCTTGTCGAGCGCGCGCCAGTAGCCGCCATGGATGTAGACGAACAGCGGTGCATAAGGGCGCGGCGCGGGCAGGATGTCGAGTTGCTCGCCGGGTTGTTCGCCATAGGCCAGGTCGAGCAGCCATTCGGGCCGCTGCAACGCACACGTCGACGCGTCGGCCCAGTGCTGGAGGATGGCGGGGTGTTCCGGGATGCGTGCGCGGTTGTTGTATTGCGCGTCGTACCAGGCGGGAGATTCAAGAGACATGTTCAGCTCGTCCGGGATTTCGTCTTGAGGGGCTTGGCCTCGGCGTCGCGCAGCGCGGCGTCGATCAGCGCATCGGCCATCCACAGCGCGGTCTTCTCGACCTCGCGGTCGCGCAGGCCCCAGATGTCCTTGAGGATCACATAGGGCTCGATGCCGTAGACGACCGACAGCGCATGGTGCAGGCGGTCGCGCACGGCTGGCCGCATCAAGGGCGCCAGCGGCTCGATCGCGTGCTCGAGGATGCGCACGCGGTGGCCGCGCCGGTACGGTTCTTCCTCCAGCAGGCCGGCGCGTTCCAGGCCCCACTGCTCCAGCGAGAGCTGCGCCGCGGCGCGCAACTGCGCCTCGAATTCCTTGAAGCGGGGAAAGGTCTGCAGGAACAGTTCATGCACCCGCTCGCGGCCATTCGGGTTGTCGGAGGCCAGCTTTCGGACCGGCCCAAGCGAGCTGTCGATCACCGCAGTGACCAGCGCGCTGCGGCTCGGGAAGTAGCGGTACGCCGTGGCCCGCGACACCTTCGAACGCGCCGCGCATTCGGCCACCGAGGGGATGTGGCCGCTCTCCTTGATGATGGTCATCGCCGTGTCGAGCAGCAGCTTGAAGGTGGCCGCGCGCACGCCGCGGTCGGGCGGTACGGGGGGCTCGCTCAGCTTGTGTTTCAGTCTCGCCATCGGGTTTGTCCGGAGCGTTGGAGGCCCCTGGGTCTCTTGTGATTTTCAGAAGTCGAACCGTATGATGCAGCCATCCCAGTTTGAGACGCAAGTCTCAAACAAGACTTTCCGAATGACTTCCGAGACTTCGAGGCAGCTGCTTGCACCGGCCGCACACGAGGCGCCATGGAGACAAAGTCAATGCGTTTGGCCAGCTGGAATTGGGGTGGTCGCGACTGCGTGGGCACGATCTCGCCGGACGGGCGGGAGGCCACGCCGCTGGGCGTCCGCGACGCTTCGCGCGGGGTGCTGCCGCTGATCCAGGCGCTGGCCGAGGGCGAGTCGCTTCCTTCACCGTCAGGCACGCGGCTTCCGGTTGAACTCATCACGCTGAGGTCGCCGCTGCCGCGCCCCTTGCGCAGCCTGTTCTGCGTCGGCCGCAACTACCACGCGCATGCGGCCGAACTGGCCGGGACGGTGTTCCGCGCGGCGATGCCCGAGAGCGATCCATGGCCCATTGTGTTCAGCAAGCTCGGCGAGTGCGTGATCGGCCCGCGCGATGCGGTGCGGCTGCCCTCGCCTTCCATCTCGGCGCAGATCGACTACGAATCGGAACTGGCGGTGGTCATCGGCCGCGGCGGCCGCGACATACCGGCCTCTCGCGCGATGGACCACATCTTCGGCTACACCGTGGTCAACGACGTGACCGCGCGCGACGTGCAGATGCGCCACCAGCAATGGGACTTGGGCAAGAGCTTCGACACCTTCTGCCCGATGGGGCCGTGGATCGTGACGGCCGACGAACTGGATGGCCGCACGACGCGTGTGCGCGGATGGGTCAACGGCGCGCTGCGGCAGGACGGGCAGACGCGCGACATGATCTTCGACATCCCCACGCTCATCGAGACCTGCTCGCGCGGCATCACGCTGCACCCCGGCGACGTGATCGCCACCGGCACACCCTCGGGCGTCGGCATGGGACAGAACCCGCCGCAATGGCTCAGGGTCGGTGACGTGGTGCGCATCGAGATCGATGGCGTCGGTGTGATCGAGAACAGGTTCGAGTAGGCCCATGCGCTTTCAACTGATCGACCGCATTGCGGTGGAAGAGGACGGCGAAGGCCCGGCCATCGTCTGCGTGCATGGGCTGGGCGGCAGCTCCAACACCTTCACGCCGCTGATGCCGGCGATGGCACGGCATCGCGTGATCCGGCTGGACCTGCCGGGCAGCGGGCGCTCGCAGCGGGCCGAGGGCGACTTGAGCATCCAGCGCTACGTCGATGCGGCACTCAAGGTCTGCGAACGGCTCGACGTGACCCGCGCGCATTGGGTCGGGCATTCGATGGGCAACATCGTGCTGCAGCACATCGCGGCGGCGCATCCGAAGCGGGTCGCGAGCCTCACGATGTTCGGGCCGCTGATCACGCCGCCCGATGCCGCGCGCACTGCCATCCGGGCGCGCGCGGCCAAGGCGCGGGAAGGTGCGAGCGGGATGCAGGAGATTGCGCACGCATTGCTGCAGGCCTCCATCTCCGCCGACACGCGCGAGCGGCTGCCGGTTGCCGTCGCCTATGTGCGCGAAAGCCTCATGCGGCAGGAGGGCGAGAACTACGCGCGCAGTTGCGAAGCACTGGCGGCAGCACAGCCCGCTGCCGTGGAGAACATCGAGGCGCCGGTGCTGCTCGTGACCGGCGACGAGGACGGCGTGGCCCCGCCGCAGGCCGTGCGCGCCATGGCCGACAAGCTGCACCGCGCCGCCAGCAAGCGCGTGGTGGTGCTGCCGCGCTGCGGGCACTGGACGCCTATCGAACGCCCGGAGGAATGCGGTCGTGAATTGCGCGACTTCCTGGCGGCGAACTCAAGGAGCTGAACATGGCCGATGTGATGTTCACCAACGTGAAGATCTTCGATGGCGGCGGTGAAGCGCCGTTCATGGGCGACGTGCTGGTGCAAGGCAACCGCATCTCGCGCGTCGTGAAGACGGCCTACGGTGGCCGCTCAATGCCGGTCAGCGGCGCGCAGGTCATCGACGGCGCGGGTGCCTTCCTGATGCCTGGGATGGTCGAGGCGCACACGCACTTCTCGTGGAACGACCAGCCCAGCCTGGACGCGATCCAGCGCATGCCGCCGGAGGAGCACATCCTCTGGTGCGCGGAGGTGGCCAAGCGCTATCTGGACATGGGATGGACCAGTTGCGTCGGGGCGGCCACGGCCAAGCCGAGACTGGATGTGGTGATACGCAACGCGATCAACGACGGCACCATCATCGGCCCGCGCTACCTCGCAGCCAGCCAGGAAATCACGGTGCCCGGCGGCCTCGGCGACACGACGCAACCGCACCTGCCGCAACCGGAATTCGCCTTCGGCGCGATCGTCAGCGGCGCGGAGGAAATGCGGCGTTGCGTGCGCATGTTCTGCAAGTACGGCGTGGATTCGCTGAAGATCAATCTCTCTGGCGAATCGATCACCGGGATGCCGAGCGAATCGAGCCAGTTCACTGAAGAGGAAGTGCGCGTCTGCGTCGAGGAGGCGAAGAACTGGGGCAAGCGCGTGGCAGCCCATGCGCGCTCGACCTGGTCGATCAAGCAATGCGTCAAGCAAGGCATCGAGGTGATCTACCACGCGAGCTTCACCGACACCGAGGCGCTGGACATGCTCGAGGCGCACAAGACCGAGCACTTCATCGCGCCGGGGCTGGCTTGGCTCATCAACACCTCCTATCACGCGAGCCAATGGGGCCTGACGCCTGAGGTCACGCGCAAGATGGGCTATCACCGTGAACTGGAGGCAGCCGTCGAGAGCATGCGCGCGATGCGCAAGCGCGGGATTCGCATCCTGCCGGGTGGCGACTACGGCTTTGCATGGACGCCGCACGGCACCAACGCGAAAGACCTGGAGTATTTCGTCAAGTACGTGGGCATGAGCACCATGGAGGCGTTGCTGTCGGCGACCGCATGGGGCGGGCCGATGATGCGGATGGGCAAGGTGCTCGGGTACATCCGCGAGGGGTATCTGGCGGACATCCTGCTGGTCGACGGCGATCCGTTGATGGACATCACGGTGTTGCAGGACAAGGCGCGGATCCTGGCGGTGATGAAGGACGGCGAGTTTCATCGGGCGCCGCCGGTGAGGCGGGCGAACCAGATGGCGCAGTGGGCAGCGTAGTTTCGCAAGGAGAAGCACATGGCTGATGTCGTCTTCACCAACGTCCGCATCCTCGACGGCACGGGCCAGAACCCGTACTCCGGCAGCGTGCTCGTGCGCGGCAACCGCATCCGCCAGGTCGGCCGCAGCACGGCGCCGATCTCGCCCGGCGGCGCGCAGATCATCGACGGTGCCGGCGCCACGCTGATGCCCGGCATGTGCGAGGCCCACACACACTTCTCTTGGAACGACGCGGCCACGCTCGCGGCCATCCAGACCATGCCGCTGGAAGAGCATGTGCTGTGGTGCGCCAAGGTCGCCAAGCGCTACCTGCAAGCGGGATTCACGTCGTGCGTGGGTGCGGCCTGCGCCAAGCCACGGCTGGACGTGGTGATCCGCAACGCGATCAATGCCGGCCAGATCCCGGGCCCGCGCTACCTCGCGGCCAGCCAGGAGATCACCGTGCTCGGCGCGCTGGGCGACGAAACCCTGCCGCACCTGCCTTTCCCCGAATTCAGCTTCGGCGTGAACATCAGCGGCGCGGACGAGATGCGCAAGGCGGTGCGCCTGTTCCTCAAGTACGGCGTCGACTCCATCAAGCTCAATCTCTCTGGCGACAACTTCACGCCGCAGTCGCCAGCCGAGACGACCTGGATGCTCGACGAGGAAGTCGCCGCCGCCATGCGCGAGGTCAAGATCCGGGGCAAGCGGGGCGTGGCGCATGCACGCTCGTCGGAGAGCGTCAAGCAGGCGCTGCGCCACGGCATCGACCTGATCTACCACGCCAGCTTTGTCGACGACGAGGCGCTCGACATGCTGGAAGCCGCGAAGGACCATGTCTTCGTCGCGCCCGGCATCGCGATCCTCTACGCGATGCTGTACGAGGCCGGGCCCTGGGGCATCACGCATGCGATGGCGGTCGACATGGGCTACCAGACCGAATGGGAAGCGGCCTGCGTCTCGCTTTCCAAGATGCACAAGCGCGGTATCCGCGTGCTGCCGGGCGGCGACTACGGCTTCGCCTTCACGCCGCACTGCCAGAACGCGCGCGACCTGGAGTTCTTCGTCAAGTACCTCGGCTTCACGCCGATGGAAGCGATCCGATCCACCACGCTCTATGGCGGCCAGATCATGATGAAGCCCGATGAACTCGGCGTTATCAAGGACGGCTACCTGGCCGACCTGCTGCTGGTCGACGGCGACCCGCTTGCCAACCTGTCGATCCTGCGCGATCCGAGGCGCATCCTCGCAGTGATGAAGGACGGCGAATTCGCGAAGGCGCCGGAGATCGCCTCGCAGCGGCAGTGGGAGCGGGCTGCGTGATCGCCGCACAGTCGCCGGAAGGCGATCGCCCCCTCCTGGAGGAGCACGGCGCAGCACACACAGTGGCCAGTCGTGGGAGTGTCAATTGAGTCGTAAATCCTGGTTCTTGTGGTTGCTCTTCGGCGTGCCGATCGCCGTGTTCGTCGTCTGGGCGCTGTGGGACAACCACACGCTGTTCTTCAAGACTTTCCTCAACGGCCTCACGCTCGCGTCGCTCTACTTCCTGGTCGCCAGCGGCTTCACACTGGTGTTCGGCCTGATGCGCAATGTCAACCTGGCGCACGGCTCGCTCTATCTGGTCGGTGCCTACATCGGCTGGTTCGTGGGTGAGCGCACGGGCTCGTGGGTACTGGCGGTCGTCGCTGGCTTTCTTTCCGCGGCGGTGCTCGGCTTGCTGATGCAGTTGCTGATCTTCCGCCACATGCAGGGGCAGGACCTGCGGCAGACGCTGGTGACCATTGGTCTCTCCATCGTGATGGCCGACATCGCGCTTTGGATCTGGGGCGCCGAGATCTACACCTTCGACCCGCCTTCGTGGATCTACGGCTCGACCACGCTGCCGCTGGTCAACAAGTTCCCGACGTACCGCATCTTCGTGTTCGTCGCCTCGGTGGTGATCGGCGTCGGGCTGTGGCTGATGCTGACGCGCACGCGGATCGGCATGATGATCCGCGCCGGCGTGGATGACCGCGGCATGCTCGCCGCCTCGGGCGTGAACGTGCAGCGCGTGTTCGCCCTGACCTTCGCGATTGGCGCGGGCATGGCAGGTCTTGCAGGCGTGGTTGGTGGAACGGCTCTGTCGATCTCGCCGGGCGAGGACACGCGCTACCTGCTGGCCTCGCTCGTCGTCGTGATCGTCGGCGGCATGGGCAGCGTGGTGGGAGCGGCGATCGGGGCGCTGCTGATCGGCCTGGCGGAACAATTCGGGCTGGCCTATGCGCCGACTTACAGCGTCGTCTTCACCTTCGTGATCATGGTGGTGGCGCTGGCCTTCAAGCCGCGTGGGCTGATGGGGAAAAACACATGAGCCCATACCTGATTGCTTCGAGGCCGGGGTCGATCGAGCGCTGTCGAAATGCGGACTTGACCGTACGCGAAGGGCGCGAAGGTACGCAAAGGACGCGAAAAATTCAGAAGGAAATTCAAAGAAGAGTTTTCTGGACTTCTTTCGCATTCTTCGCGGAACCTTCGCGTCCTCTGCGTACGGCCAAGTCCGATCCCGCATTCCCTGGAGCTCAGACATGAGCGCAGCCAAGTGGCGACGCGCAATGAACTCGTCGGCCACAGCGGCCGATCTGTCGCCGGCCGCCCGAGGCACACCTGTCGTACATCCCGTCAGCACCCAGCCCACAGGGTCCTCCGCGCAAGCACCAGCAGAATCTTGGTCCCGCTGGCGCGCCTCGGTCCAGGCCATCAAGTGGCGCCATGCCATCGTGCTGGCCGTCGTCCTCGCCTATCCCTTCTTCGCCTCGCCCTTCTTCACCTTCCAGATCGGCGCGCAATCGCTGGCGCTCGGCCTCATCGCGCTGTCACTGACCTTCCTCGGCGGCTACGGCGGCATGGTGTCGCTGGCGCAGATGACGGTCGCGGGCTTCGCGGCTTACATGCTGGCGATCTTTGGCACCAGCAGCAACGTCGCGATCAGCCTCGGCTGGCCGTGGTGGCTCGCGCTCATCGTGGCGATGTCGCTGGCCACACTGGTCGCAGCTGGCATCGGCTGGCTCTCGGTGCGCACCGAGGGCATCTACACCATCATGATCACGCTGGCCGTGGGCGTGGCCTTCTTCTACCTGGCGCAGCAGAACTACACCGTCTTCAACGGCTTCCAGGGCTTCAGCAAGATCTCGCCGCCGGTGCTCTTCGGCGTGGACTTCCGCGACCCGATGCCCTTCTACTTCGTCGTGCTGGCCTGCTCGCTGGCGGGCTACTTCTTCGTCAAGCACCTGATCCGCGCACCCTTCGGCATCGCCTTGCAAGGCATCCGCGACAACCCGCGCCGCATGCAGGCGCTGGGCTACAACGTGACCGCGCACCGCGTCGCCGCCTATGCGGTCGCGGGCTTCCTCGCAGCCATCGGCGGCATCCTGATGGTCTGGTACAACAACCGCATCTCGCCCGGCACCGTTGGCACCGGCGCGATGATCAACATCCTCATCATCGCCGTGCTCGGCGGCATGAAGCACCCCATCGGTGCCTTCATCGGTGCGATCGTGTTCGTGCTGCTGCAGAACTTCGCCATCGACCTGGTCGACCGCGAACGCTTCAACCTCGTGATCGGCGGCGTGTTCCTCGCCATCGTCCTCTTCTCCCCCGACGGATTGCTGGGCCTGTGGCAGCACCTGCGCAACCGCGTCGACATGCTTTCCCCCAACCGCGGCAGTGGCCGCATTCATCGATGACAAGAAGGAGCGAGACATGAGCAGAGGCAATCGTTTGTTCGCGCGCAGCATCGTGGCTGCCGCGGCGTTGATCAGCATGGGCGGCCTGGCCCAGGCGCAGGAGGTCCTGAAGATCGGCCTGCTGGCATCGCTGGAAGGGCCGTTCGCGGCGCCGGGCCAGGACGGCATGCGCGGCGCGGACCTGGCGCTGAAGGAAAAGAACGGCATGGCCGGCGGGAAGAAGATCGAGTTCATCAAGGTCTCCTCCGACGCCACGCCCGACAAGGCCGTGAACTCCACGCGCAAGGCCGTGGAGCAGGACAAGGTGCCAATCATGATCGGGCCGCTGTCGGGCGACGAAGGCATCGCAGTGAAGAACTATGCGAAGACGCAGCCGAACGTGACCTTCATCAACGGCTCATCGGGCGCGCAGGCCGCGACCTGGGGCGACCCCGCGCCGAACTTCTACCGCTTCAACACCGAAGGCGCGCAATGGATGGTCGGCCTGGGCGAGCATGTGCTGGCCAAGGGCTACAAGAAGACCTACCTGATCGCCGAGGACTACGGCTTCCCGTATTCGCAGGTGCAGGGCTTCATGGCCAGCTATTGCGCCAAGGGCGGCAAGGTGGTCGACAAGGCGTGGGTGCCGCTGGGCACGAAGGACTACGCCTCGGTGATCGCCAAGATCCCGAAGGATGTCGATGCGCTGGTGGTGGTGCTGGGCGGCTCGGACGCGGTGAACTTCCTCACGCAGTACGAGCAGGCGGGTGGCGACAAGCCGATGGTTGGCGGCTCCATCACGGTGGACCAGACGGTGCTCAACTTCAAGGGCAAGCGGCGCGAGTCGCTGCTGGGCACGGCATCGGCCGGCCCGATGGCCGACTCGATCGACACGCCGGAATGGAAGAAGTTCGTGGCCGACTACAAGGCCACCTTCAAGGATGGCTTCCCGAGCCCGTCGCTGTTCGCCTACCTCTACTACATCAATACCAAGGCGACGCTGGATGCGCTCGATGCGGTGAAGGGTGACCTGTCGAACGGCCAGAAGGCGTACCGCGAAGCGCTGCAGAAGACCAACTTCAAGGGCCCGGCCGGCGAAGTGAAGATCGACGGCAATCGCAACGGCGTGGGCACCACCTACATCACCGAAGTGACGAAGGCGCCGGACGGCTCCTTCTACAACAAGGTCGTGAAGTCGGTGCCCAACATCACGCAGACGCTGGGGCTGCCGGAAGCGGAGTTCAAGAAGATGGGCCTGGGCACGCGCGACGTGCCGGATTGCAGGACGTAATGGCATCGATCACCCCGCTCCGCCCTCGCGCGACACACCGCGCTGCCATGGGCCCGCACGCCGCGGCGGGCAGCGGCGCGCAGTTGCTCTCGGGCGACGCGCTGCGGTTGGACGGGGTGACGCGCGCCTTCGGTGCGCTGAAGGCGGTCGACAATATCTCACTCACCGTCACGGCGGGCCAGAAGTACGCGATCCTCGGCTCCAACGGCGCGGGCAAGACCACGCTCTTCAATGCGATCACCGGCGACTTTCCGCCGACGCCCGGTCGTATCCATTTCTTCGGCGAAGACATCACCGACCTGCCGCCGCATGACCGCATCCGCAAGGGCATGCGGCGCACGTACCAGTCTTCGCTGCTGTTCCGCGACCTCACGGTGCGGGACAACCTTTTCCTCGCGGTGCGCGGGGTGGCCAGCGGGCGCTTCAGCTTTTTGCGGGCACGCGCGAACAATGCCTCGACGCGCGCCACCAACGACCTGCTGGAGCGCGCCCGACTCACGCACATCGCCGACGAGCGCGTGGCCAACCTGGCACACGGGCAGCAGCGGCAACTGGAGATCGGCATGGCGCTGGCCGGTGCGCCGCGGCTCATCCTGTTCGACGAGCCGGCTGCCGGGCTGTCACCACACGAGCGACGTGAGCTGATCGCGCTGCTCGGCTCATTGCCGGCGCACATGAGCTTCGTGCTGATCGAGCATGACCTCGACATCGCGCTGCGCGTGGTCGACCGCGTCACGGTGATGCATAACGGTCGCGAGTTGCGCACCGGCACGCCCGACGAGATCGAGAACGACGCGCAGGTGCAGGCGATCTACATGGGGAGCAAGCACTGATGGCCTGGTTCGGCAGCAGCGATCGGGACAAGGACAGCCCCATCGGCAATGGGCCGGTGCTGGTCGTCGACGGGCTCGACGTGTTCTATGGTCGCGCCCATGCATTGCAGGGCGTGAGCCTGACGCTGGAGCGCGGCGTGCTCGGCATCGTCGGGCGCAATGGCATGGGCAAGACCACGCTGTGCAATGCGATCACCGGGCTGGTGCCGGCGCGGGGCAGCGTGCGGCTGGCGGGTGAAGAGATACTGGGCATGACGCCCAACGAGATCACCAAGCGTGGCATCGCCTACGTGCCGCAGGGGCGGCGCGTGTGGCCGTCGCTCTCGGTGGACGAGACCTTGAGGCTGGTGGCCAGCAAGCGTCGCGATGTGGACCGCGTGTATGCGATGTTCCCGCGCCTGGCGGAACGCCGCGGCAACGGCGGCGCGCAACTGTCGGGTGGCGAGCAACAGATGCTGGCCATCGGCCGTGCACTGCTGCTGAACCCCAAGCTCCTGGTGATGGACGAGCCCACCGAAGGCTTGGCACCCGTCATCGTCGAACAGGTCGCACAGGCGCTGCGTGACCTGGCCGCCGAAGGCAGGATCGCCGTGCTGCTGATCGAGCAGAACCTCGGCGTTGCGATCTCGGTGGCGGACCGCATCGGGTTGATGGTCAACGGACGCATCGCGCAGGTGATGCCGACCTCGCAACTCGCAGCAGACCGCGAATTGCAGGAGCGCTTGCTGGGCGTGCGCTCAGGTGGTGCGGAAGATGAGGACGATGCGGTGGCAGCGCCGCGCGGCATCGAAGACGCGCCGACCACCCAGGTCTTCACGGTGCGCCGAGCGCATGGCAATGGCGCACCCTCTCTCGATGACATTGCGCCGGGCACAGTGCGGGGCTTTACGCGCTGGAATGCAGGCGGAACCGCCGCGCCCGTTGCCGACATTCCACGGCAGGCTACGACCTCGATGGCCACGACACCCTCACAGATGTCCACCGCGTCAACGCCCACCTCATCGCCCTCCGGCGCGTCAACGCCCTCCGCGGCCCCGCCCACCAGCGCCGCACCCCGCGTCTTCGAATTCCCCGTCGCCGCCAGCAGCGCCCGCTCCGCCTATGTCGCAGGCACCTTCGACACCAAGGGCCGCGAACTCGCCTTCCTGCGCCAGTGCCTCGAAAAGCTGGGCATGCGCGTCGTCACCGTCGACCTCTCGACCTCAGGAAAGCCCTCCCCCGCCAGCGTGCACCCGCGCGAGGTGGCACGCCATCATCCGCAGGGCGAATCGGCCGTGTTCAGCGACGACCGCGGCACGGCGATGACCGCGATGGCACTCGCCTTCGAGCACTACCTGCTCACGCGCCGCGACATGGGCGGCATCATCTCCGCGGGTGGCTCCGGCGGCACCTCGATGGCCACGCAAGGCATGCGCGCCCTCCCCATCGGCGTGCCGAAGATGATGGTGTCCACCATGGCCAGCGGCGACACACGCCCCTACGTCGGTCCCAGCGACATCTGCATGATGTATTCGGTGACCGACGTGCAGGGCATCCACCGCATCAGCGAACTGGTGCTGGCCAACGCCGCCAACGCGCTGGCCGGGATGATCGCGCACCCGCCCGTCACGTCGAACGTCAGCAAGTCGGCCATCGGCCTGACCATGTTCGGCGTGACCACGCCTTGCGTGCAGGCTGTGACCAAGCGGCTCGAGGACACCTACGACTGCCTCGTGTTCCACGCCACCGGCGTTGGCGGCCAGTCGATGGAGAAGCTGGCCGACTCGGAACTCATCGTCGGGGCTATCGACGTCTCCACCACCGAGATTGCGGACGAGATCGCCGGTGGCACGCTCTCCGCCGGTCCGACGCGGCTCGACGTGTTCGCGCGCCACGCCCTGCCCTACGTCGGCTCCTGCGGCGCACTCGACATGGTGAATTTCGGCGCCTGGGATTCGGTGCCCGAGCGCTTCAAAGGCCGCAAGCTCTATCGGCACAACCCCAACGTCACGCTGATGCGCACCACGCCCGACGAATGCCGCCTGATCGGTGAGTTCATCGCAGCCAAGCTCAACGCGATGCGCGGCCCGGTGCGCTTCCTCATTCCCGAAGGCGGCATCTCGGCCATCGACAAGCCGGGCCAGCCCTTCCATGACCCCGAGGCCGACCGCGCCCTGTTCGCCGCGATCGAAAGCGGCTTCCGCAGCGGCCACGACCGCAAGCTGCAACGGCTTCCGCAGCACATCAACGACGAGGCCTTTGCGAACGCGCTCGTCGCCGCATGGAACGACATCGCACGGCCGTCCGCCGGCACCCGGCAAGCCTGAACAAGAAGAGCGAGGAGAACCCAGCACCATGCCCCGCATCGCACGCACCACACTGCTCGAACGCTTCCGCGCCAAGATCGCAGCCGGCAAACCGATCATCGGCGGCGGCGCCGGCACCGGGCTGTCGGCCAAGTGCGAGGAAGCCGGCGGCATCGACCTCATCGTCATCTACAACTCGGGCCGCTACCGCATGGCCGGGCGCGGCTCGCTCGCGGGACTGATGGCCTATGGCAATGCCAACGAGATCGTCTGCGAGATGGCGCACGAGGTGCTGCCTGTGGTCAAGCACACGCCGGTGCTGGCCGGCGTGAACGGCACCGACCCGTTCATGATCCCGGAGGAGTTCCTGCAACGGATCATCTCGCTCGGTTTCTCGGGCATCCAGAACTTCCCGACCGTCGGGCTGATCGACGGCATCATGCGCGCCAACCTCGAAGAGACGGGCATGAGCTATTCGCTCGAAGTCGAACTCATCGCCCGTGCCCGCGCGCTCGACCTGCTGACCACACCCTATGTCTTCAGTGCATCGGAAGCCAGTGCGATGGCCGCCGCCGGCGCCGACATCGTGGTCTGTCACATGGGCCTCACCACCGGCGGCGTGATCGGTGCAGACACTGCTCTCAAGCTGCCCGACTGCGTGCCGCTCATCAACGCCTGGGCGGCAGCAGCGCACGCGGTGAACCCCGAGGTCATCGTCATCTGCCACGGCGGCCCGATCGCGACGCCCGACGATGCGCAATACATCCTCGCCAACTGCCCCACCTGCGCCGGCTTCTATGGCGCCAGCTCGATGGAACGGCTGCCCACCGAGGTGGCCCTGACCGAGACCACCAAACGCTTCGTCGAGATCACGCGATAACGGAAATCATTGGAGACGACACCTATGTCAGGCGCTCAATTCGGAAGTTTCATCCTCGGGCTGATCGTTGTCGCGATCGTCGTCGCGATCGGCGTGTGGCTGCTGCACTGGCTCTACCTGCGCAGCTCCAAGGAACGCGCCTTCGTGCGCACCGGGCTTGGCGGGCAGAAGGTGGTGCTCGGCGGCGGCGCCTTCGTGCTGCCCATCGTGCACGACGTGATCCCGGTCAACATGAACACGCTGCGCCTCGAAGTGAGCCGTGGCCGCGACAAGGCGCTCATCACGCGCGACCGCATGCGCGTCGATGTGATCGCCGAGTTCTATGTGCGGGTCGCCACCAGCGAGGAAGCCGTCGCCGCCGCCGCGCAGACGCTGGGCCTGCGCACCATGGAGCCGGAGCAATTGAAGGAGCTGGTCGAAGGCAAGTTCGTCGACGCGTTGCGCACCGCAGCGGCGGAGATGACGATGGAGGAACTGCACGAGAAGCGCGGCGCCTACGTCAAGCGCGTGCGCGATGCCGTGGCCGAAGACCTGACCAAGAACGGCCTGGAACTGGAAGCTGCATCGCTCACGCAACTCGACCAGACCGGCATGGAGTTCTTCAACCCCAGCAATGCCTTCGACGCGGAAGGTCTCACACGCCTCACCGAGCAGATCGAGCACCGCAAGAAGCAACGCAACGACGTCGAGCAGGACACGCTGATCGCCATCCGCAACAAGAACCTGGAAGCCGAGAAGCTATCGCTCGACATCGACCGCGAGAGCGAGCATGCGCGCCTGGCGCAACAACGCGAGCTGGAGATGGCCCGCGCACGACAACGCGCCGAGGTGTCGACCGAACGCGCCCAGCGCGAGCAGGAAGCCGAGAACGCGCAGATCGTCGCCAAGCAGAGCATCGACACGGCGCGCATCCGCTCCGAGCAGACGATTGAAGAGGGCCGCATCGGCAAGGAACGCGCGATCCAGAGCGCGGAGATCGAGCGCCGTACCTCGCTTGAACTGGCCGAGCAGCAGCGCGCGATCTCGGTGGCGCGCGAGAGCAAGGCGCAGAGCGAGGCGGTGGCCGAGGCAGAGACCGCACGCGCCCTCGCGGTGTCTGCGGAAGAAAAGGTCTTCACCGCCCGCGAAGTCGAGATGGCCGAGCGCAAGAAGGCCATCGACCTGATCGCCGCCGCACAGATCGCCGAGCGCGACGCGCTGCGCCTCACCTCCTCCGCACAAGCCGAGAGCGACGCCAGCACCGCCCGCGGCGCCGCAGTGCGCGCTCAGGCCGAGGCCGACGCGGACGCCGAGAAGATCCGCTCCATGGCCATGCGCGTGCGCGCCGAGATCGAGGCCGATGCCGCCCGCATGATGAACGAGGCCCACAACATGCTCACGCCCGAGGCGCGCATGTCCGCGCTGCGCATGAAGCTGGTCGAGAAGGCCGAGGCGATCATCCGCGAATCGGTGCGGCCGATGGAGCGCATCGAGAGCATCAAGATCATGCACGTCGACGGCCTCGGCGGCTCGCAAGGCGGCGGTTCCGTCAATGGCGAGGGGGGAGGATTCGCCGATGGCATGGTCAACTCGGCCTTGCGCTTCCGCGCGCAGGCGCCGCTGGTCGACCAGTTGCTGCGCGAGATCGGCATCGAGGGCGGCGACATCCAGCGCCTGGTCGGCGACGCCAGCGGCTCGCAGGCCGCGCTGCCGGCGGCAAAAAAGGAATAGCGCGTCGTGGTCAATGTCTACACGTCCAGCGTCATCGATGCCAGCGCAGACAACGTCTGGTCGCGCATCCGCGACTTCAACGGCCTGCCGAAGTGGCATCCGCTCATCGCCGACAGCCGCATCGAGAACAGCCAGCCGGCCGACCGCATCGGCTGCATCCGCCACTTCCACCTGAAGGACGGCGGCATGATCCGCGAGCGGCTGCTGGCCCTGTCGGACTACGAATACAGCTGCACCTACGAGATCCTCGAAAGCCCGATGGGCGTCACCAACTACGTCGCCACGCTCAAGCTCACACCGGTGACCGACGGCGCGCGCTGCTTTGCCGAATGGAGCGCCGAATTCGAATGCGATGCGGGCCGCGAGCGCGAGCTGACCGACTCGATCGGCAATGGCGTCTTTCAAGCAGGCTTCGACGCGTTGAAGCGGTCTGCGCGCTGAAGCTTTCCCCACCAGAGACCGCGCCTGGAAGGTCATCCTCAATGAAGCGACTCAAGGAATTGGCAGTGGTCTGCGCGCTTGGCCTCTGCGCCGCCAGCGCATGGTCCGAACCCATGAAGCTGCCGCCGTTGAAAAAGCAGCCCACGGTTGAGAAAGTGATCGCCGAGCACCTCGACGCGCTCAACAAGTCCGACTGGAACCGCCTGATGGCACAGTACCCCAACGATGCGCAGATCCACCTGCCCAACGGCCAGGTCGTCAAGGGCCGCGCGGCCGTCGGCGAGTTGTTCGCCGGCTTCGTCAAGGCGCCGCCGGACGGGTTGAAGGGCATCCGTTTCACCAAGGTCGGCGCCGTCCAGGTGGGTGACACGATCGCCATGAACTGGAAAGCCGAAGCCGACTTCCTTGAAGAGCCCTACACCGGCTCCGACGCCTATATCACGCACAACGGCCTGATGGCGGCGATGGTCAGCACCTTCGACGGCAGCAAGCTCAAGTTCAAGAAGAAGTAGACCCCTCGAATGCTGCAGAAAGTCGTCCGCTCCACGGTCATCGACGCACCGATCGAACGCGTCTGGGCCGTGCTGCGCGACTTCAACAGCCACGACCAATGGCACAGCGCCATCGCGGAAAGCCGCATCGAGGGCAACGAGCGCAGCGACCAGGTCGGCTGCGTACGCAGCTTCACGCTGAAGGACGGCAACCGCATCCGCGAGCAACTGTTGACACTGGACGACACACAGCACAAGAGCACCTACTGCATCGTCGAGGCCACGCTGCCGTTGCAACGCTATGTGGCGACGGTGACGCTGAAGCCGGTGACCGACGGCAAGAAAACCTTTTGGCATTGGGAGTCGACCTTCGCGACGCCGCCGGGCATGGAGCGTGAGCTGAGCGAGACGGTGGCCAAGGGTGTGTACGAGACCGGCTTCGACAACCTGCGGCAGCATCTCCTTCAGCGCAACGATTTGCGAACGGACCGTGGCGGTGCGATGCCCACCGCCCTGCCGGTGCCGACGCGCCGCGTGGTGCTGCAGCGCTACGGCGGACCGGAGGAGTTGCGTCCGGAAAACGCCGATGCCGATTCGCCCCGCGCCGGTGAAGTCCGCATCCGGCAGCGCGCGATCGGCATCAACTTCATCGACGTGTACCTGCGTCGCGGCTGGGTGCCGCAGATGCTGCCGGTGTCGTCCACCGCGCCAGGCGTGCTGGGTATGGAAGCGGCGGGTGGCGTGATCGATGTCGGCCCGAACGTCTCGGGCTTCCTGCCCGGTGACCGCGTGGCCTACATCGGCCCGCAGCCGGGCGCCTATTGCAGCGTGCGCAGCGTGCCCGCCGAATGGGTGGTGCGGCTTCCCGCCGCCGTGGAAGACGACATGGCCGCCGCGCTGCTGCTCAAGGGCATCACGGCCGACTACCTGCTGCATGACCTGGGCCGCGTGCAGCGCGGCACGCGGCTGCTGGTCCATGCGGCGGCCGGTGGCGTCGGGCTGCTGGTGTGCCAGTGGGCGCGCAGGCTGGGCGCCGTCGTGATCGGCACCGTGTCCACCGATGCGAAGGCCCGAGTCGCACGCGATCATGGCTGCGAGCATGTCATCGTCACGCGCGATTACCGCTTCGCCGACGCGGTTCAGCGCCTGTGCGGCGGCGCCGACGTGGTCATCGACGGACTGGGCGATGCCGCGCGCGACGAGAACCTCGTCGCCCTCGCCCGCCGCGGGCACTGGATCAGCCTCGGCCAGGCCAGCGGCCCCTTGACGCCACTGCCGCCCGATGCGCTGGTGGCCAAGTCGCTGAGCTTCTCGCGGCCGGTGGTGTTCGACTATGTGTCGACGCACGCGCAACTGGCCGAGCGTGCGCAGCAGGTGTGGAGCGCACTGGCCGATGGCGCGATCAAGCCCCCACCCATCGAACGCTTCTCGCTCGACGCCGCCGCGCAAGCGCATGCGCGGCTCGAATCACGCGCCACCATCGGCGCGCTCATACTCGTCCCCTGAATTCGCCCACCGGAGACTGCACATGATCGTCGGCATGAACCACTTCACCATCACCGCGGAAGACGAGCAGAAGACGCTGGACTTCTACACCGGCCTGCTCGGCCTCAAGGTCGGCCATCGGCCGGACCTCGGCTTTCCCGGCGCCTGGCTCTACGGCACCGGCCCGCAGGCGGTGCTGCACATGTACTTCGGCCGCCCGGTGCCGGCGCAGCGCACCGGCGTCATCGATCACATGGCCTTCACCGCGCAAGGCCTGCGCGAGGTGAAGGCGCGGTTCGATGCGAGCGGCGTCAAGTACGACCTGCGGCAGCAGGCCGGCGCGGGGACGTGGCAATTGTTCTGCCATGACCCGAACGGGGCCAAGGTGGAGCTGGACTTCGATCCGTCCGAGCAGCCCTGAATCAGGCCTCGGACTTCTTCTTGTAGGCAATGAAGAGTTCGTCGAGGTACTTTGCCAAGCGAATGTCCTTGTAGGTCAGTTCCCCACCGATATCCAATGACGTCAGGCTGACGATCAGGTTGACCCAGACGTTCTCCCAGCGCGGATGATGGTCGATGAACGAGATGTGCCGTGCCGCGGTGTTCATGAAGTGAATGCAATCCTCGAAAGTCTGGAACACATAGGCCTTGGTCAGTTCGTTCATCAGCTGGGTTCCGGTTTCAACAGGACGCATGGACTTCCTGATCGTCCACCCCGAACCCGGATCGATGCTGTTGCTTGATTCCTCGTCGCTGAGCGGAACCGAGATGTCGCGCTTCGGCGGATGTGCCATTTGCGAACCCAAGCTTCTTGGCAATACCTTCGCCCGCTCCAATTCTTCGAAAAAGAACTTGACGTCCCTGGGCCAGTACTTCTGGGAGATCTCATAGTTCTGAATCTTGCACAGTGGCTTGAGCGCGTCCGGAAGCGCGTCTTCCTCAAGCTGCGGCGCACCTTGGACCAGCAGCGGAATCACCTGCTTGTTGTTGGCGAGCCCATGGACGATCTCGTTCCTGACCCAGTCGGCATCGTTGTCGATCCTGCGCCGGCCGTATTCGTCGTGCGTGTGTATCCACTTGGGACCGATGATCGCCAGCACGACGCTGGCCGCGCGCAATGCCTTCTCGATCTCTTGGGTCCAATCGCTTCCGACGCGTATGGAGTCGGTGTCCATGAAGACGTCGCCTTCGCCATACCGGACGCCGAAGTCGGCGGCGATCTGTCTCGCCGCCGTCCCGCTGTCCTGCCGCCGATAGGAAATGAATACCTTGGTCATCTGAAGCCTCCAGCGTAAAAACCGCGACGTGAGGTTGACGGTCGAATGCCTTCGCGGCAACCCCTCAACGGGTGAGAGTTGGCGTTGGCCGCGCCCAAACACGCAACAGGGTTTTCATCAAGAATCCTGTTCATGCCCGAGCCGCCCGCCCGGGCCGAAACTCCTTCCGCATGGCTTCCCCTCCTCCGCCCACGTCTTCCGCGCCGACCGGCTTCTCCCTCCGCAAGATCGCCATCCCGGCCTTCGGTCCGTCCCTGCTGTTCGGCATCGGAGAAGGCGCCATCCTTCCCATCGTCCCGCTGACGGCGCGCGACCTCGGCGCCTCGGTGTCGATGGCCGCGCTGATGGTCGCGCTGATCAGCATCGGCTCGCTGCTCAACAACATCCCGGCATCGCTCATCACCATGCGCTGGGGCGAGCGCTGGGCCATCGTGGTTGCGGGCATCTGGAGCGGTCTGGGCATGTCCTTGTGCGTATTGACCTCGCACCTGGGCCTGTTCGCGACGGGCTGCCTCATGGTGGGCATGTCGCAGGCGGTCTACAACCTGGCGCGCCAGAGCTACATGACAGAAGCGGTGCCGATCACGTACCGCGCACGGGCGCTGTCGACGCTGGGCGGGGTGATGCGCATCGGCATGTTCATCGGCCCCTTCCTCGCGGCCGCGGCGGTGCATGCCTTCGGCCTGCAGGCGGCCTATGTGATCGGGATCATCGGGGTGCTGGGCGCGGCGGTCGTTGGCGCGCGCATTCCCGACCTGCCGGTGCCGCCGCACCCTGCCGGGCAGGACGCGCCGGCAACGCCCACCTTGGTGTCGACGCTGCGGGACCACCGCCGCGTGTTCCTCACCATCGGCGTCGGGGTGGTTCTGGTCAGCGCGGTGCGGGCATCGCGCCAGGCCGTCATTCCGTTGTGGGCCGAGCACCTGGCGCTGGCGCCCGCGGTGGCCTCGCTCATCTACGGGCTGGCCGGCGGCATCGACATGCTGGTGTTCTACCCCGCAGGCAAGGTCATGGATTACAAGGGCCGGCGCTGGGTGGCGGTGCCGTCGATGCTGATCATGGGGGTGGCGATGCTGCTGATGCCGCTGACCACCGGGTTCGCGACGCTGTTGATGGCCGCACTGGCGATCGGCTTCGGCAACGGCATCGGCTCGGGGATGATCATGACGCTCGGCGCCGACCACTCGCCACGCCACGGGCGGGCCCACTTCCTGGGCGTGTGGCGGCTGATGTCGGACATCGGATCTTCATCCGGCCCCGCCCTGCTGTCCTTGCTGGCGGCGAGCCTGTCGCTGGCCCTGGGCATCGCCGCCACCGGACTGATCGCGCTGGTGGCGGCTGCCGTGCTGGCCTCGTCGATTCCGACCCGTCGCACGGGAGCGGGCGGCGCGCACGAAAAGTAGGACAGTTCGTCACGCTGCGTCTTCGGCGACACCAGCGGTGAAGGGTTCCCGGCTGCAGCCGCGTGAACATGTATCCCCTGAAGCCGAACGCGGCGGTGATGCAGAGGTTCCCATGCTGGGGTCCACGCTGCAGGCATGGCGCCGCGCCACGCGTCGCGTGCCGGGATGCCAGGCCGAGTCAGGCCCCCAACCAACCCGTTCCCCCCACGTTACACATCGGTTCACGGAAACCGCCCGTCCCCCTGTGTCGCTGACGAACAAAGGCACCGGCAAAAAGTCAACCCGAATTCAGGGGATACCGGCACAAGAGCAAATCTTTACAAAATGTGTCGTGCTCTCCTACGCCAGTACTACTTTCCAATTACTTCCAACGCAAGCGATCGGAGCGCCCTCGCGCGGCAACCCAGCGCACCGGCCACCTGACCCGGGCTCCACTTGATTTCGATCCCGTGCTCCACGCATCACCCGACATCGCAGACGACGCCCGGCCCGGACCGGCAGTCGCAGCGCCCTTTCATTCTTCTTTCCTCCTCTTTCCACCTTTGAAGGCAACCTGTCATGAGCCAGTCCCAGCGCATCGCATTTGTCGACGTTTCCGTTCCCGACTACCAGGCCCTGATCGCGTCGCTCGATGCAGGCGTGGAGGTGGTGCTGATCCAGCCCGATCACGACGGCTGGACCCAGATCGCCGAGGCGCTGGCCGAACGCGGCGGTGGGTTTGACGCGATCGACGTGTTCAGCCATGGGGCACCAGGCGCGGTGTACCTGGGCAGCGGCGTGCTGACCGCATCCACCTTCGGCGCCTACGTACCGGCGCTGGCGGCGCTGGGCCAGCAACTGGCCGCAGGGGCCGACATCCTGCTCTACGGCTGCGGCGTCGCGGACGGCACGGCAGGCCAGGCACTGATCGCGCAGATCGCGCTGGCGACCGGAGCGGACGTGGCGGCGTCGACCGACGCGACGGGTGCGGCGGCGCTGGGCGGGGATTGGGTGCTCGAGGCCGCAGTTGGCGACGTGAACACGCTGGCGCACGATGGCGTCGGCTACGCAGGCCAACTCGCCGCGCCGAAGGTCGTCAAGATCTTTCTCGCAGACGACGGCTACCACGGTTTCGAGCCCTGGATCAGTGACGGCACCGCCGCGGGCACGCGAATGCTGAAGGACATTGCGCCCGGCGCTTTCAGCGGCGCCCAGCAACTTATCGCGACCTTGCCCAATGGCAAGGTGATCTTCCAAGCGGGAGACAACGCGCAAGGCACCAATTTGAATCTTTGGATCACGGATGGCACCGAAGCGGGCACGGTCCTTCTCAAAGACATCTGGTCAAACACTGCCACTCACCCCACCTACTTCGGAACGCTGGGCGATGGTCGTGTCTTGATGACGGCGTACAGCGCCAGCGGTCTGGAACTCTGGGTGACCGACGGCACAACCCCGGGCACCACGCTGGTCAAAGACATCTTCCCGAACGGGGCGGGTTCCTCCCCGCTATACGTCGGCAAGCTGGGCGACGGGAGGGTCGTGTTCGGTGCGACCGCTTCGGGGCAATCGCAACAGCTCTGGATCACGGATGGCACCAACGCCGGGACAGCACTGCTGAAGGACGGGTTCGCGAACAGCACCACTGGTGCCCAGTTTGAAGCGGTGGGTCCGATGGGAGACGGCCGCATCCTCTTCAGAGGCGCGGCGACAGGAACCGCAAACGAACTCTGGATCACCGATGGCACCACCGCCGGAACCGTGATGCTCGGAGACATCTATCCGGGTGCCACCGGCAGTTCGCCCAACTACCTGGCAGCGCTGCCGAACGGCAAAGTCCTCTTCTCCGCCATCACCACCGGCGCAGAGCGCGAGTTGTGGATCACGGACGGCACACCGACTGGCACGACTCTTTTGAAGGACATCAATCCCGGCACCAATTCGTCGAATCCTGCCCACATCGCCACGTTGAGCAATGGCCGCGTGCTGCTGGCCGCAACCACCGCAAGCAACGGCTATGAGCTGTGGACCACCGATGGCACCGCCGCCGGCACGGTGCTTCTCAAAGACATCAACCCAGGCACGGCCTCGTCGTTTCCATCGCCGCTGTCGATGGGCACCTTGGCCGACGGCCGCGTCTTGCTCTCGGCGAACAACGGGACAACGGGCGCCGAACTCTGGGTCACCGACGGCACCGCTGCAGGCACCGTTCTGCTCAAGGACATCGATCCGGGAACGGGCAGTTCGAATCCCATCGGGCTGATCGCGCTGGGCGACGGCAGGGTCCTGTTCATCGCAAGCACCGCCGCGACGGGCGCCGAGCTCTGGATCACTGACGGCACCACAGCCGGCACAGTGCTCGTGAAAGACATCTACTCCGGCACCGTCAGCGGGGCGAACAACCAGGCGACGCTGCTCGCCGACGGTCGTGCGCTCTTCTGGGCGCAAGACGCCACGCATGGCTACGAGCCATGGGTCACAGACGGCACGCCCGCTGGAACGATGCTTGTCAAGGACATCGCCACGGCCACGCTGCAGTCCAGCCCGAGTTCTCCCTTCGCACTCGCCGACGGCCGCGTGATGTTCTCGGCCACGACCAACACGCTGGGCCAGGAGCTGTGGATCTCCGACGGCTCGGCGGCCGGTACGCTGCTGGTGAAGGACATTGCACCGGGGATGGCCGGGTCTTCTGCAGCGCCGATCGCACAACTCGGCAACGGGCGCGTGCTCCTGACCGCCGCGGATCCTGCGAGCGGCCAGGAACTCTGGGTGACCGACGGAACCGCGGCAGGAACGACGCAACTCGCCGACATCTTCTCGGGGAGCGGTGGCTCGAACATCGTGTTGCTGAAGGTGCTGGCGTCCGGCAAGGCGCTTTTCTATGCGAGCAGCGCGACGCTCGGACGCGAGATCTGGGTGAGTGACGGAACGGCGGCCGGCACGTCCGTGCTGAAGGACATCAACCCCGGGTCCGCATCGTCCGCCGCCACGAGTGCCATTGTCGGCACTCTCGGCGACGGGCGCGTGCTCTTCAATGCAGACAACGGAACGGTTGGTCAAGAGCTCTGGATTACCGACGGAACGTCGGCGGGCACCGTGCTCCTCAAGGATCTGACGCCCGGCGCTCCGAGCTCGACGCCGACTCTGGGCTACACCTTCGGCAACGGCAAGGTCATTTTCAGCGCCGTGCCGGTCGCTGGCGCGCCACAGCTGTGGTCGAGCGACGGGACGAGCGCGGGAACCACGGTGATCGCTTCTGTCGCGGCGAGCCTCGACAGCACGTTTTCCAAACTGACGCTGCCGGATGGACGCCTGCTGTTCGCCGGGCAGACGACGACGAATGGCCTGGAGCTGTGGATCACCAACGGCACCAGCGCCGGCACGAGCCTCGTGAAGGACATCAATGTCGGCAGCGGCAGTTCGTCGCCGATCGGCCTCGCGACCTTGCCGGACGGCCGCATCCTGTTGCGCGCGGTGCAGAGCGGGAACGACAGCGAACTGTGGGTGACCGATGGCACTGCGGCAGGCACGCAGTTGGTGAAGGACATCAACACCGGCAGCGCGAGCAGTGCACTTGCCTACTTCGGGACGCTGCCCAGCGGTCGGGTGCTGCTGGTCGCGACAACGGCCACCCAAGGCCGTGAACTCTGGGTAACGGACGGCACCACGTCGGGCACGACACTGGTCAAGGACAGCTTCGCTGGCGCGGACAGTTTCAATCCGTCCAGCCCGATGGCCCAGCTTGCCGACGGCCGGTTTCTGTTTGCGGCCATCGGCAGCTTCACGAGCGGCACCGAGCTCTGGGTGACGGATGGCACGGCCGCCGGCACGGTGATGCTCAAGGACATCTATCCCAATGGCTACTCCAACCCGACGCTCGTCCGCGTCCTCGGTGACGGGCGTGTGCTTTTCGCGGCCACGGACTACGACGCAGGCCGCGAACTGTGGATTACCGACGGCACGGAAAGCGGAACCGTGCGCGTCACCGACATCAACACGGCCACGCAATCGATGGGGGGGCCGGTCGGTCCGTTCTACATACCGT
Source organism: Variovorax rhizosphaerae (assembly GCF_037889975.1). Lineage (NCBI taxonomy): Bacteria > Pseudomonadati > Pseudomonadota > Betaproteobacteria > Burkholderiales > Comamonadaceae > Variovorax > Variovorax rhizosphaerae. Next base: position 359,502 of record NZ_JBBKZT010000006.1, read on the forward strand.
ACGCACCGACGCTCGACCTGACGCTGCCGACCTATGCGCCCTCGACAACGCCTGTCTCGCTGGCTCCGATTGCCGAAGACAGCGGCATCCGATTGATCACCCAGGCGCAGTTGCTCGCGAACGCCAGCGACGCCGACGGCGACAGCCTGGTCGCGAGCAACCTGGCCATTGCCTCAGGGTCGGGCACCCTGGTCAACAATGGCAATGGCACCTGGAACTACACGCCAGCGCCCAACGACAACACGGCCGTCAGCTTCAGCTACACGGTGAGCGACGGTGGCCTCAGCACCGCAGGCAGCGCGACCTTGGACATCACGCCGGTCAACGATCCGCCGCGAGCCAACGCCGATACCGTCAGCACCAATGAGGACCAGGCCCTCACGATCAATGCCAGCCAACTGCTGGCGAACGACACCGACGACGAGACCGGCGGCCCCTTGACGATCGCATCGGTCGGTGACGCCTATGGCGGCACGGTCGTTCTCGACGCCAACGGTTCGATCACGTTCACGCCCACGCCCAACCTCAGTGGTTCGAGTGCCGGCTTTTCGTACACCATCACCGATGGACTCTCCACCAGCGCCGTCCCCGGCCAGGTGGAGGTGTTGGTGAACCCGGTCAACGATGCGCCCACCGCGTCCACCGTGACGCTCCCAGCCATGTCCGAAGACGGGGGACCGCGCCTCATCACCCCAGCCGAACTCCTGGTCAATGCAGCAGACGCCGATTTCGATCCGCTGAACGTTGCTTCGGTGACTTCCGGCGTCGGAGGGACCGTCGTCCTGGGCGCTGGCGGCCAGGTCACCTTTACGCCCGATCCGGATTTCTTCGGCACCGCGAGCTTCCAATACGTGGTCACGGATGGACTGGCATCGAGTGCCCCGGCATTGGCTCAGTTCGATGTCATTGCGCAGAACGACGCGCCCGTCGCCGTGGCCGACACGCTCGCCGCAACCGAGAACCAGCCCGTCACCTACACCGCCGCGCAGCTGCTGGGCAACGACACCGACATCGACAGCACCACGCTGTCGATCGCCTCGGTCACTTCGGGCACGGGCGGCACAGTGGTGCTCAACGGCAACGGCACGGTCACCTTCACGCCGACCGCCAACTACAACGGCGCTGCCAGCTTCACCTACACGGCCACCGATGGCACGACCGCGAGCAACGCAGCCAACGTGACGGTCAACGTCGGTGCCGTCAACGATGCGCCGACCACCACGCCGGTCACGCTCGCCGCCATCGCCGAAGACAGCGGCGCCCGTCTCATCACGCAAGCCCAGTTGCTCGCCGACGCGAGCGACCTCGACGGCGACAGCCTCGTCGCGACGAACCTCTCGATCGCCACGGGCTCTGGCGCCCTGGTCAGCAACAGCAACGGCACCTGGAGCTACACGCCCGCTCTCAACGACGACACGGCAGTGAGTTTCAGCTACACCGTCAGCGACGGCAGCCTGAGCGTCGCCGGCAGCGCGACACTTGACATCACCCCCGTCAACGACGCGCCGCTCGCTGTCCCTGACGCGCTCTCCGCCACCGAAAACCAGCCCGTCACCTACACCGCCGCGCAGCTACTGGGCAACGACACCGACATCGACAACACCACGCTGTCGATCGCCTCGGTCACTTCGGGCGCGGGCGGCACGGCGGTGCTCAACGCCAACGGCACCGTGACCTTCACGCCAACCGCCAACTACAACGGCGCTGCCAGCTTCAGCTACACAGCCACCGATGGCACGGCCACGAGCAACGCAGCCAACGTGACCGTCAACGTCGGTGCCGTCAACGACGCACCGACCACCACGCCGGTCACGCTCGCCTCCATCGCCGAAGACAGTGGCGCCCGCCTCATCACCCAGGCGCAGCTGCTCGCGAACGCGACCGACATCGACGGCGACAGCCTCGTCGCGACAAACCTGACGATCGCCACCGGCAACGGCGCCCTCGTGAACAACGGCAATGGCACCTGGAGCTACACCCCCGCGCTCAACGACGACACCGCCGTGAGCTTCAGCTACACGGTCGGCGACGGCAGCCTCACGGCAGCGGGCAGCGCGACGCTCGACATCACGCCCGTCAACGACGCCCCCGTCGCCAACGACGACGTCTTCACGACCAGCGAGAACCAGCCGATCACCATCACCGCAGCGCAACTGCTGGGCAACGACATCGATGTCGACAGCACCAACCTGGCGATAGCGGGCACTTCGCAAGTCGCCGGCGGGACGCTGGTGTCTGCCAGCAACGGCACGCTGATCTTCACGCCGGACGCGGGCTTCAATGGCGTCGCCAGCTTCGGCTATGCGATCACCGATGGCCTTCTCGGCAGCAACTTCGCGACCGTGACCGTCAACGTCGGCGCCGTGAACGACACACCGACGACGACTCCGGTCACCTTGGCGCCGATCGCCGAAGACAGCGGCGCCCGTCTCATCACGCAAAGCCAGCTCCTCGCCAACGCCACCGACCAGGACGGGGACGCATTGGTCGCGACCAACCTCGCGATCGTCACGGGCACCGGCGCCCTGGTCAACAACGGCAACGGCACCTGGAGCTACACGCCCGCGCTCAACGACGATACGGCGGTGAGCTTCAGCTACACCGTGAGCGACGGAAGCCTGAGCGTTGCCGGCAGCGCAACGCTGGACATCACGCCGGTCAACGATGCGCCGGTTGCCACGGCCGACACCTTGTCCGCCACCGAGAACCAGCCGGTCACCTACACCGCCGCGCAACTGCTCGGCAACGACAGCGACGTCGATGGCCCGGCACTCACGATCGCATCAGTCACCCCAGGCACCGGCGGCAGCGTCGTTCTCAACGCCAATGGAACGGTGACCTTCACGCCGACAGCCAACTTCAACGGTCCGGCGACCTTCGGCTACACGACGACCGACGGCACGGCCACGAGCAACGCAGCGACCGTAACCGTCAACGTCGGCGCCGTCGACGACGCACCGACCACCACACCCGTCACGCTCGCCCCGATCGCCGAAGACAGCGGCGTGCGCCTCATCACGCAAGCCCAGTTGCTCGCCAACGCGAGCGACCCCGACGGCGACAGCCTCGTCGCGACGAACCTCTCGATCGCCACGGGCGCTGGCGCCCTGGTCAGCAACGGCAACGGCACCTGGAACTACACGCCCGCGCTCAACGACGACACGGCAGTGAGTTTCAGCTACACCGTCAGTGACGGCGGCCTGAGCGTCGCCGGCAGCGCGACGCTCGACATCACGCCGGTCAACGATGCGCCGGTTGCCGTGACCGACACCTTGTCGGCGACGGAAGACCAGGCGGTCACCTACACCGCCGCGCAACTGCTCGGCAACGACACCGACGTCGACAGCACGACCCTGACGGTCGCCTCGGTCAGCGCCGGCACCGGCGGCACGGTGGTCCGCAACGCCAACGGCACGGTGACGTTCACGCCGACCGCCAACTTCAACGGCGCCGCGAACTTCAGCTACACGGTGAGCGACGGCAGCGCGACCAGCGGTCCGGCCGCCGTGACGGTCAACGTGGCGCCGGTGAACGACGCACCGACCACGACGCCAGTCACGCTGGCGCCGATCGCCGAAGACAGCGGCGCGCACCTCATCACGCAGGCGCAGCTGCTCACGAACGCGACCGACCTCGAAAGCAACCCGCTGGCCGCCTCGAACCTGGCCATCGGCAGCGGCGGCGGCACGCTCGTCAACAACGGCAACGGCACCTGGAGCTACACCCCGGCGCCCAACGACAGCACGGCCGTGAGCTTCAGCTACACGGTGAGCGACGGCAGCCTCGCGGCGGCCGGCAGCGCAACGCTCGACATCACGCCGGTCAACGACGCGCCGGTGGCCAACAACGACAGCCTCGGCGCCACCAGGAACCAGCCCGTGGTCTACACGGCGGCGCAGCTGCTCGGCAACGACACCGATGTCGACAACACCACGCTGTCGATCGCCAGCGTGACCTCGGGCAGCGGCGGCACCGCGGTGCTCAACGCCAACGGCACCGTCACCTTCACGCCGACCACCGGCACCACCGGCAACGCGAGCTTCAGCTACCGGGCCACCGACGGCACGACCACCAGCAACGCCGCGACCGTCACGGTGGCCGTGGCGCCGCCGGCGGGCAACCAGCCGCCGGTGGTCGCCACGCCCCTGCCCGACCGCGCCTACCTGCGTGCGACACCGTTCCTGTTCGCGGTGCCCGGGTCGACCTTCAGCGACCCGGACGCCGACACGCTCGCCCTCAGCGCGACGCTGGCCGACGGCTCGCCACTGCCCGACTGGCTCGAGTTCGTTCCGGGCGTCAACTGGTTCGTCGGCATCCCGGGCGTGGAGGACATGGGCGCGCTGCAGGTGCGCCTGACCGCACGCGACCGGACCGGCGCCACGGTCAGCGATGTGTTCGCGCTCGACATCAAGGCAGCGTCCGGCGACAACGTCGGCACGGCCAATGGCGAGACGCTCAACGGCACCAGCGCCAACAACGTGATCTACGGCCTGGCCGGCAACGACACGCTCAACGGCGCCGCGGGCAATGACCAGCTCGTGGGCGGCACCGGCAACGACCGCCTCGACGGCGGCAGCGGCTTCGACACCCTGTACGGCGGCACCGGCGACGACACCTACGTCGTCGACTCGGCATTGGACCGCGTGGTCGAGCGTGCCGGCGAAGGAAGCGACACCGTGCAGTCGAGCGTGTCGCATGCGCTCGATGCGAACGTCGAGAACCTGGTGCTGACCGGCAGCGCAAACATCGATGGCACCGGCAACGCGCTGGCCAACGTGCTCACCGGCAACGCGGGCCGCAACACGCTCACGGGCGGTGGCGGCGACGACCGCCTCGAGGGCAATGCCGGTGCCGACACGCTCGACGGCGGTGCGGGTGCCGACACGCTGGTCGGCGGCGACGACAACGACAGCATACTGGTCGATGGCAACGACCTGACCGGCGACATCATCACCGGCGGTGCGGGCAACGACACACTGGTCTTCACCGGCAACGTGAACCTCGGCAGCGCCGGCTTCACGATGAGCGGCGTCGAGACGCTCGACATGCGCGGCTTCACGCTCGGGGTGACGGGGACCACGGCGCTGAACCTGTCGGCGCTGGCCTTGCTCAACGGCGGCGCGATCAACGGCGACGGCGCGGCCAACAACATCACCGGTACGCAGGGCGCCGACCAGATCAATGGCGGCGCGGGCAACGACATGCTCCGCGGTGGCGCCGGCAGCGACACGATCCGCGGCGGCACCGGCAACGACGTGATCGTGGGCGGGGTCGGCAACGACCAGCTCTATGGCAACGTCACGGCCGCGGGCGACGGCAACGCCGACACCTTCGTCTTCAACACTGCGCTCAACGCGAGCACCAACGTCGACCGGATCTTCGGTTTCGAGGCCAATGCGACCGACCGCATTGCGCTCGACCCGGTGATCTTCGCGAAGGTCACGAGCGGCGCCACGGCAGGCCTCGACAGCGGTGAATTCCGGGCCAGCGCGGGCGGCAACGCAGCGGATGCGAATGACTTCATCCTCTACGACACCGCGACGGGCAACCTGTTCTACGACGCCGACGGAACGGGTGCCGGCGCCAAGGTGCTGTTCGCCAACCTGGGCGGCCTGACCGGCACGCTCGACCACACGGATTTCACGACCCTCCTGCCGCCGGGCATCTGATATGCGATTTGATCGAAGCCTCCAGGCCTTGAAAGGCCCGCTGCTCTGGGTAGCGGCCTTCTCCTTCTTCGTCAACCTGCTGCTGCTCGCGCCGGCGCTGTTCATGCTGCAGCTGTTCGACCGCGTGCTCACGAGCCAGAGCCACGACACGCTGCTGATGCTGCTGCTCGGCGTGGGCATCGCGCTGGTGTTGACGCTGGCGCTCGACTACCTGCGCAGCCGCCTGCAGGGCGTCGCGGGCAGCATGGTGTCGGATGCGCTGTCGCCGACCATCGCAAAGATCATGCTGGCGCGCGCTGCCGAACGGTCCTCGCGCATGCACCGCGAAGGCCTGCGCGACGTGGCCGCGCTGCGCAACCTGTTCTCGGCGCAGGGCCTGCTGGCGGTGTTCGATGCGCCATGGGTGATCGTCTACGTGGCGGTGATCTGGCTCGCGCACCCGCTGCTTGGCATGGCAGCGCTCGCGTCCGCGATCCTGATGCTCGTGATCGCCGTGCTGAACGACAGGATCACGCGGCGCGGCATCGAGGGCGTGCAGAAGCAGGCCGGCGAAGCCATGCGCTGGCTCGAGAACACCATGCAGAACGCCGAAGTGGTGCAGTCGCTCGGCATGGCCGATGCGCTGCTCGACCGCTGGCGCCGGCTCAACGGCGCCGTGGCCGAGCTGCAGGGCCCGACCGCGAAGCGCTCGGTCGCGATGGCTGCGACCACGCGCATGGTGCGGCAGGCGGTGCAGGTGCTCATGCAGGCGCTGGGGGCCTACCTGGTGATCACCGGCGAGGCCTCACCCGGCGTGATGGTCGCGACCACGATCCTGCTCGGCCGTGCACTCGCGCCAGTCGAACAGGTGGTCGGCAGCTGGCGCGTGCTGGCTGAAGGCCGCTTGGCGCTCGCGCACCTGCGCGAACTGCTCGACGGCGCGCCGCCGATGCCCGCGCGCATGCCGCTGCCGCCACCCAGCGGCCAGTTGACCGCCGACGGGGTGGTGTTCCGCACGCCGTCCGACGAGGTGGTCTTGGCCGGGGTGTCGCTGAGCCTGGCGCCCGGCGAGGCCTTGGCCATCGTGGGTGCGAGTGGCGCCGGCAAGTCGACCCTGGTGCGATTGCTCACGGGGGTCTGGCGCCCGAGCGCGGGCGTGGTCCGGCTCGATCACGTCGACCTGGCCCAGTGGCCGCGCGAGGAGATCGGCCCCTGGCTGGGCTATGTGCCGCAGAGCGTCGAGCTGTTGGCCGGGACGGTGGCCCAGAACATCGCCCGCCTCGGCGAGGTCGACGCCGACAAGGTGGTGCGCGCCGCGCAGCGTGCCGGCGTGCACGAGATGATCCTGGCGCTGCCGCAGGGCTACGAGACGATGATCGAGCCGTCCGGCGCGGTCCTGTCGCCGGGCCAGCGCCAGCGCATCGCGTTCGCGCGGGCGCTGTACGGCGACCCGAAGCTGGTCATCCTCGACGAGCCCAACTCGAACCTCGACGGCGCCGGCGAACTCGCGCTGGCCGACGCGCTGAAAGCGCTGCACGGCAGCGTTACCGTGGTGGTGGTCACCCACCGCTCGACGCTGATGCAGCACGTCGACAAGGCACTGGTGCTCGAGGCCGGTCGCGCCAGGCACTACGGCCCGCTGGCCGAGGTGATGCAGGCCCTGCGGCCCACGCCGCAGGCCACGGGGGCCCAGGTGGTAGCGATGCCGCGGCCCGCCACCTCGGGAGTCCGCGCATGAACACGCCGCTCGTCATGAATGCCGCCAACGATGCGCTGCTCGGCCACCGCACCGAGGCGGCACGTCTGGTGCGCTGGGGCGCGATCGTGCTGCTCGGCGGCCTGCTGCCGGTGGCGGCCTGGACCACGCTGGCGCCGCTGGCCTCGGCGGTGGTCGCACCGGCCTACGTGAAAGTCGACCTGAATCGCCGCCCGGTGCAGCATTCCGAAGGCGGCCTGGTGCGCGAGGTGTACGTGCGCGACGGCGAGCGCGTGCAGAAGGGCCAGCCGCTGCTGGTGCTTGGCGACGTCGCGGTCGCGGCCGACCTGAACCGGCTCAACTACCGCGTGATGGCCGAGCGCGCGAGCCTGTCGCGCCTCGACGCCGAACTCGCGTCCGCCATCGCCGTGCGCTTCTCGCCCGAGGTGACCGAGGCCGCGCGCACCGACCCGCGCCTGGCCGAGCTGCTGGACAAGGAGCTGGGCCTGTTCGCGACGCGGCGGCAGGCGCTGCAGGGCCAGGTGGCGTTGCTGCGCAGCCAGCGCGCCCGCGTCCAGCAGGAGATGGCGGCGCTGCGCGCGCAGATCGGGAAGGCCACCGAGTCGATCGGCTTCCAGCGCACCGAGCTCGAGACCAACCGCCGGCTGCTCAAGGACGGCTTCGTCTCGAGCACGCGCATCGCGCAGATCGAGGGCACCGTCGCCGACTATGGCGTGAAGCTCGAGGAGCGCCGCTCGGACCTGGCGCGCGCCGAGCAGCGCCTGATCGACACCGACCTGCGCATCGGCACGCTCGAAGGCGACTACCGCCAGCAGGCCAGCGACCAACTGAAGGTGACATCCGCACGCCTCAGCGAGATCGAGCAGGAACTGCGCAAGTCGAGCGATGCGTCCTCGCGGCAGGTCATCACGGCACCCGCGACCGGCGAGGTGATCGACCTCAAGTACTCGTCGCCGGGCGCCGTGGTGCCGCCGCGCGAAACGATCGCCGACATCGTGCCGGACGACACGCGACTGCTGACCGAGGCGCGCATCCGCACCGAAGACGTCAATCGCGTGCAGAAGGGCCAGGCGGCCGAAATTCGCTTCACCGCGTTCAAGTACCGCACCACCCAGCTCGTGCGGGGCAAGGTGGTGTACGTCTCGGCCGACCGGCTGGTGGACCGCGCGACCGGCATTCCCTACTACACCGCGCTGATCGAGGCCACGCCCGAGTCGCTGGCCGCGGCCGGCGACCTGAAGCTGCAGGCCGGGATGCCGGCCGAGATCTACATCACGGGCGACGAGCGCACACCGCTGCAGTACATGCTCGAACCGGTGACCCAGGTGCTCAGGCGCGGCGCGCGCGAGCGGTGAGGGCGGGTGCGTTCTCCGTGCGTCGATGGTCGATCAGGCGGGACGCATGCCGTGCCTTCGCTTGGCGTCTGCGCTTTCGTCCGAGGTCATGAAGTCGAGCCACGCGCGCACTGCGCCGGCTTGCGTGCCGCGGATGCCCGGAGCGGCAGAGAACGTCGTCGTGATCTGGCTCTCTGTCGGCAAGGGGCCGACGAGATCGATGCCCTCGACGCCGATGAGCTCGCTCATCTGCTGGAAGCCCAGCGCCGCATCGCCTCGCGCGACCAGCAAGCCGACCGGCACGCCGGTTGGCGCCTGCACCAGACGGCCCTGCAACTCGTCCTCGATACCCCAGCGCTTGAACATGGCAAGAAGCGCGGCGCCGCTGGGGCCTGTCGAATAGGCAACGCTGGATGCTTGGCGCACCGCCGTCCGCAACGCCTCTTCGGTGGAGATATCGGGTCGCGCAGCCCCCGCGCGCACGGCCACGCCTGCACTGGAGCGAACCAGGTCCACCTTGCCGGCCCCGTCGAGCTTGCCTGCCGCGACCAGTTTGTCGATGGCGTCCGATGCCAGCGCCACCAGGTCGAAGACCTCGCCTGCCGCCACCCGCCGCGCGGCTTCGACACCGCCGACGGCTTCGACCGCGACTGTGACGCCGCCGCGTTTCGAATAGTCAGCCGCGAGCTCTTCGAGCAAGCCCTTCGTGGCCATCGAGCAGATGCACCTGATCGCAGTCTTCATGTTGTCTCCTCGGTACTTTCGCAAAGCGCTCTTCGACGGTGACCTTGCTTCAATCCGGCTTGATGCCGGCTTCACGAATCAGCTTGCCATAGCGCGCGGCGTCGCTCTTGAGCAGCTTTTCGAACTGCGCGGTCGGCCCCGGCAGCGGCACGCCACCCGCTGCGGCCAATTGTTCCTTGACTTCAGTCGACTGGATTGCCTTCTGCACCGCGTCGTGCAGCGTGACCAGCACCGGCGCGGGCAAGCCCGCCGGCGCAACGAAGCCATACCAGACGCTGGCTTCGAAACCCGCGTAGCCTGATTCGGCCACGGTCGGCACACCCGGTAGCACTGCAGCACGATCGGGGCTCATCACGGCCAGCACGCGCAGCTTGCCGGATTTGGCCAGCGGCAGCACCTCCAGCGCATTGACCGCCACCACGTCGACATGGCCGCCGAGCACATCGGTGATCGCCTGCGCGCCGCCCTTGTACGGGACGTGGGTCAACTGGAGGCCCGCCGTGTGCTGGAACAGTTCCATGGCCAGGTGCGGCGTGGAGCCGTTGCCCGGCGTCGCGACGCGAACGCCACCCGGCTTGGCCTTGGCCGCCGCAACCAGTTGCGCCAGCGTCTTGATCGACGAGCCCTCGCCCACCGCAAACACCACCGGCACCCGTCCGACCAGCGCGATCGGCGTGAACTCGCGATCGAGGTCATACGGCGCCGGTTGGAACAGCGACGGATTCACCGCCAACGCGTTGGCCGCGAGCAGCAGCGTGTAGCCATCCGGCGCGCTGGTGGTCAGTGCCTTCACCGCGATATTGGTGCCGGCGCCCGGCTTGTTCTCGACGACCACCGGTTGGCCCAGCGTCGCGGCCATTCGCTGCCCGACCGAGCGCGCAACCGCATCGACCGCGCCGCCCGCGCTGTAGCCGACGAGGATCTTGATGGGCTTGCTGGGTAGGCGTCCGCTGCGCTCGTGACGGTGCACACGGGCAGTAGAGCGGCCAGCGCCAATGCGCAGCGCGCGAGGAATGAGTTCATGCAATGTCCCGGATCGAGTTGTTGGGCGGCGCCATGGGCATGGCGCCATCGTTCTGCCAGTGTCGATTCCGAGGCGGATGCGTGGGGTGAATTACGCTTGTCTTACCATCACACTTTTTTATCGAAGCAGCTTTGGCCGGGGTGACGCCCCTTGATGCCAACTGCACGCGACTTATGAGTGCCCGGCGTAGGTCTGCTCGCGGTTCGCGTCCATGTACATCAATGATCTCGGGACGGCCGCGCTTGCGGCTGGCGAACGCATTGACCCAGTCGGCGTCATCGCTGTAGACGCCGGTGAGGCGTTGCGCGTCCCGCGCGGTGAAGCCCTGCTGGAGCGATCCCAGCGTGCGGGCGATGGCTTGATGATCCTGCGCGAGCAAGTGCACGCGCGATGCGGGGTCGATCTGGAGGTTCATGAAAGCACCTTTGGATGGTAGATGCCTCGACTGCAGGCAGCCGGCTCCGAAGCCAGTTGCCCGTCCGTCCCAGTTCTTGACCCTCAGGCCAAGCCCAACCGGATTCAGGCCGCCGGGGGACGCAATTCCATCGAGATGCCGTACAGCGCCAGCATGCCAAGCACATGGCCGATCGCAACGCCCGGCTCGCCCGATTCGATCCGCGCGATGGTCTGGACATGCACGCCCAGGCGCGCGGCCGCTGCGGACTGACCCTCGCCGGCCGCAAGGCGCCCCTGCTTCGCAGCTGCGCCCATGTCCTTGATCGCGCGGAGCGCGTCCTCGTGGATGTCTACGGAAATTCGTTTGCCTTGAGCCATCGCTGCATTGTCCCAGCTACACAAGCTGCTGCTGAACAGGCCCTGCATGCGAGTGCGCCGACACGAGTGCGTGGGTTCTTCATCGTGCAAGGGATGCGGCTATATGACGTACACACCGCTCACCCAGACACATCAGCCATACCTCCCCGACATCGGCGCACTTGGCCCCTTCGAGCAGGACGAGGCGCAACCCGTTGACGGCGACACTTGCCCCGGGGAAGAAGGCGTCTACAGCATCGCCGCTCTCTGCTACTTCTTCAATCGGCGCAAAGGCTGGGCTGGCACATCGTGGTTGACCCACACCTTGGCATCGATGCCGCCGCTGCGGGACAGTTCCATCTCGCAGGCGTAACGGTCGGGTCGGTAGACGCCGTGCAGCCACTGCACCGGCCGCTCGGCGTCGTCACAGACGAGGCGCCGCACGGTGAGGAGCGCGGAGCCGACCGAGACCTTCAGGTGTTGTGCATGCACGTTGTCTGCCAGCCCCGCCGAGATGGCCTGGTGCGCGCGACCGACTTTCACGCCGGACTCCTCCAGCAGCATCAGCAGCGGCTTCCTCGCCAGCTCACGCCGGCCGAAGCGCCGCGCGATGTCGGCCGGCACGTAGCTCGTGATGTACGACAGCGGCCCTTCGCGTGTCGAGCGAACGCGCACGGCCTTCTGCACCGGATCACCCGGATCCAGCTTCAACGCGTCCGCCACCTGGCGCGATGCCGCGATGGTCGACACGTCGATCACCTTGACCGAGGTGCGCAGTCGGGCCTGCCCGGTGGCTGCACCCTCGCGCCCGCCGGAGCCGGCTGCAGCCACCGCCGGCAGCGCCCGCGTGCGCCGCCCCGGATTGCGCACGATCAGACCCTCGGCCGCAAGCTGCTCCAGCGCCCGCCGCACCGTGACGCGCGCCACGCCGAACTGCACCACCAGCGCAAGTTCGCCCGGCAGCCCCTCGGCAAAGCGTCCTTCGCCGAGTTGCTCCCGCAGCAGCAGGTAGACCTGGTGGTACTTGGGCAACGGCATACGCGGCATGGCCAGATGATTGGGTGCTTCGAATGTCCTGTCAATAGAACATTTAAGTAGAACGCATTGGCGAGAACGTCCGACAGCCGGCGCCTTTGTTCCCGTGTAATCTCCCGGATCGATGTGGCTTGGCCATGTCGATCGGACTGATAACAAAAGATTGCTCACAGCCACAGGGAGAGACACCGGGCGCAAGGTACCCACCACCGCGCTCTCCACCTGTTCCAGATGACGTTCAATCCCTCGATGACCGCCAATCTCTTCAACGTGCGCGACACGCGACCCCATCTCGTCAACGTCCGCGGCATCCAACTCCAGGCGGGCGACACGCGCGAGCTGTACCGGCAGAAAATCGCCCGCATCACGCTGGACTCCATGGTCCAGTTCGTCGGCCTGCTGGATGCGCAAGGCACCGTGCTGGACATCAACCAGGTCGCGCTCGACGGCGTCGGCATCAAGCTGTCGGATGTCGAGGCCAAGCCCTTCTGGACCACCTTCTGGTGGCAGGTGCGCGACGAAGGCGCCACGCTGCGTGCATCCATCGCGCGCGCCGCCCAAGGCGAGTTCGTCCGTTGGGATGCCGAGATCTGCGGCCGCGCCGGCGGCACCGAAACGATCATCATCGACGCCTCGCTCTCCCCCGTCATGGACTCAACCGGCAAGGTGGTGTTCATCACGGCCGAGGGCCGCGACATCACCGCGCAGAAGGCGCAGGAACGCGAGATCGCCCGCCACCGCGAGGAACTGGCACGCGAGGTGGCGCAACGGCACCGCACCGAGGCCGCGCTGCAATCGCTCAATGCAACGCTGGAGCAACGCGTGCACGACGAGGTCGAGGACCGCACCAAGGCCGAGGAGCAGTTGCGCCAGGTCCAGAAGATGGAGGCCGTCGGCCGGCTCACCGGCGGCATCGCGCATGACTTCAACAACATGCTCGCCGTCATCATGGGCAGCCTGAACCTGTTGCAGCGCAAGCTGGCCCACGGCGACGCCGACGTCGAACGCCTGGCCAATGCGGCCATCGAGGGCACACGCCACGCCGCCGCCCTCACCAACCGGCTGCAGGCGTTTTCGCGGCAGCAATCGCTGGCGCCCGAACGGATCGATCCCAACAACCTGGTCACCGGCATGAGCGACATGCTCGCGCGCACGCTCGGCGAACGGGTCCGCGTCGAAACGGTGCTTGGCGCCGAGGTCGGGCCGGTGATGGCCGACCGCGCGCAACTCGAGAACGCGCTGGTCAACCTTTGCATCAACGCCCGCGACGCCATGCCCGACGGCGGCACGCTCACGCTCGCGACAGCGAACGCCGTCATCGACGCCGCCGAGGCGAAGAACTACGCGATCGCCGCAGGCGAGTACGTTCTCATCACCACCAAGGACGCCGGCGTCGGCATGGTGCCCGAGGTCATGGCCCGGGCCTTCGACCCCTTCTTCACGACCAAGGACGTGGGCAAGGGCACCGGGCTTGGGCTCAGCCAGGTCTATGGATTTGTGCGTCAATCGGGCGGCCATGTGAAAGTCGAATCCGCGCCGGGCAGGGGCACGGTCGTGGAGATCTACCTGCCCCGCCACCACGGCGAGGCCATCGCTGCCTCCGCAGCGCCCGCCGCGCAGCGCACGCAGGTGCTTCGTGGCACCGCGGATGAGGTCGTGATGGTGGTGGAAGACGAGCCGCGCCTGCGCACCGTGTCGGTCGAGGCGCTGTGCGAACTCGGCTACAGCGTCATCGAGGCGGCCAGCGCGCACGATGCTCTTCGAATGCTGGGTGAGGGACGCACCGTCTCGCTGCTGTTCACCGACGTGGTCATGCCCGAGATGTCCGGCCGCGAACTGGCTGACCGCGCGCGCCAGCGGGTGCCGGGCCTGAAGGTGCTGTTGACCACCGGCTACACCCGGCGCGCAATGCCGCGCAACGGCGCGCTCGGCCCAGACACACGTTTGCTCACGAAGCCCTTCAGCGTGGACCAACTGGCATTGAGGGTGCGGCAGACTCTCGATTCCGGAACGCAGCGGACTGGATGAAGGTCGCGCGGCAATACGGGAACTCGCGAACGGACGGAAGTGCGTGCCTGAAATAGACCCACCCCCGAATGCGCCAGCGGCGCTTCGTGCGGCTGCCAGAGGCGGCTGCTCTTGCGGGCCCGTCGTGGAAACCTGAAATGCGCCTTCTGGCCCGACACACAGTGCGATGCGAGGGAACGTCCCGCCCGCAGTAGAGTGCTGTGCCCCATCGAACATGCCGCCGAACCGCCATGACATCGACCTTCAATGCGCTACCTGTCACCATCCCGCTCGAAGACGGGTCCACCGTCTCCGGGCTCGTGCTGGCGCCGCCGGATCCAATCGCCTGCTACGTGCTCGCCCACGGCGCGGGCGCAGGCATGACGCACAGCTTCATGGCCGCCGCCGCCGAGGGCATGGCACGGCGAGGCATTGCGACGCTGCGCTATCAGTTCCCCTACATGGAGGCCGGCGGCAAGCGGACGGACACGCCGGCCAAGGCACATGCGACGGTAAGCGCCGCCGTGGCGGAAGCGTCAAGGCGATTCGGCGCGCTGCCGCTGGTGGCAGGCGGCAAGTCTTTCGGCGGCCGCATGACTTCGCAGGCGCAGGCGCTGGGCTTGCTGCCTTGCGCGGTGGGCCTGGTATTCCTGGGATTCCCGCTGCATCCCGCGGGCGAACCATCCATCACCCGCGCGAAGCATCTTTCCGATGTGCGAGTGCCGATGCTGTTCATCCAGGGCACGGCCGACAAGCTTGCGGACCTGGAGAAGATTCGCTCGGTCGTTGGCGGCTTGGGAGAAAACGCGGTGATCGTCGAGATCGAGCACGCGGATCATTCTTTCCACGTCCTCAAGCGCACCGGTCGCGATGACGACGAGGTGCTGGCGCAGGTGCTCGACAGCGCGGCCACCTGGGTCCGGCATCTGGCCGCGACCTGATACGGAGCAGTCGCAGGCCCTGCCTGCCGGCGCTCCGCTGCCGAAGGGATCTGACGAAACTTAGATCGAGTGACGCAGGTGGAAGGGCTCTTGCGTGTCGCGTTGGTCGAGTGCACGCATGCGGCGCTCGAGGTCATAGATGTCGACGGAACCGGCCAGGTAGGCGTCTTCGATTTCTTCCTTGGACTGGAAGCTGCGTTGCAGGGCGGAGATGGCACGATGGAGGATCGACATGGGGTAGTCCTGGTAAGTGAGTTGGTTGATCTGTGGTATGGGCTGAATTTTAAGGGTTAACCCTAGAGTCTGTCTTCAGCCATGTATACAACCAACCGCGGCAAAGGGGCTTATGGAGATACTTCACGGTTACACGAAACCTTGCCCCGAAACTCACCTGCCCCCTTCGCCGCTCCATGCCCTCCGCAGCCACCGCACCCGCACTGAAGCAGCCGCTGGCCGCCGCCCACCACGCGGTGTCGGTCAAGGCCCTTTGCGCATTCGGCGCCAAGGCGGGCGACCTGGACTTTCGCTTCGTGCCGGCGCCCAGCGCGCAGGAAGGCATGGCCGGCCACAGCCTGGTCCAATCGCGGCGCGGCGCGACTTATGAGCGCGAGGTTTCTCTCTCTGCCATTTGTGCGGGCCTGCTGGTACGTGGGCGCGCCGACGGCTGCGACATCGAGCACCGACGCGTCGAAGAGATCAAGACCTTTCGCGGCCGGTTCGACGCGATCCGCGAAAACCACCGCGCGCTGCACTGGGCACAGGCCAAGTGCTATGGCTGGATGCTCTGCGAGCGTGATTCACTCGAAGAGATCACCGTGGCGCTGGTCTATCTCGACCTGGCCAACGGCGAGGAAACGTTGCTGGAAGAGCGCTGGCCTCGCGATGCATTGCGCGCGCATTTCGAGCAGCTCTGCGTGACCTTCACGGCCTGGGCCGAACGGCAAGACGATCGCCACCTCGCACTGCGGCAGGAACTGGAAGCGCTGTCCTTCCCGCACGCGACATTCCGGCCGGGCCAACGCGAACTGGCGCAGGGCGTCTACCGCGCCGCTGCCGCCGGGCGCTGCCTCATCGCGCAGGCGCCCACCGGCATCGGCAAGACGGTCGCGACCACCTGGCCCTTGCTCAGGGGCTGGGCCGCGCACAAGACGCACAAGGTCTTCTTCCTCACCGCCAAGACGCCGGGCCGCGCGGTGGCGCTCGAAGCACTCGGCCTGGCGGGCCGCGACAGCGCGTCGCTGCGCGTGCTGGAACTGACGGCCCGCGAAAAGGCTTGCGAACACCCCGGCAAGTCCTGCGACGGCGAATCCTGTCCGCTGGCGCGCGGCTTCTACGACCGCTTGCCCGATGCCCGCCGCGAAGCCATGGCCACGCGCGAACTCGGCCGCTCGCAGTTGCGAAGCATCGCCCAGGCCCATGCCGTCTGTCCCTACTTCCTCGCGCAGGAGATGGCGCGCTGGAGCGACGTCATCGTGGCGGACTACAACTACTACTTCGACAGCAGCGCCTTCCTCTTCGCACTGACGAGGGATGAGGAATGGCGTGTCGCCGTGCTGGTTGACGAGGCGCACAACCTGCTGGAGCGCGCCCGTGCCATGTACACGGCGGCACTGGCCGCGCAGCCTTTCGACGAGGCCCTGCGCATCGCGCCCGCCGGCATCAAGCCGCGGCTGGTCGCCGTGCGCCGGGAGTGGCGTTTGCTGCAGTCGCAGCAAGCCAGCGGTTACGCCGCGCTCGATGCCATTCCTGACGGACTGCTGCAACCGCTGCAGGAGGCCGTCTCGGCCATCGCCGAACACTTCGCCGTCACGCCCAAGGACGCGCACGGGCCGCTGCAGCGCTTCTTCTTCGACATGCTGTACTTCCTGCGCATGGCCGACGCGTTCGGCGCGCATTCGGTGTTCGAAGTCACGTCGACCGACGATGGGGGCGAGGACGCGCTGACCATCCGCAACCTGGTGCCCGCGCCTTTCCTCAAGCCGCGCTTCGCGGCATCGATGTCGACCGTCTGTTTTTCCGGCACCCTCGCGCCCTTCCCCTTCTACCGCGACATGCTCGGCCTGCCGGACGACACGCTGGAGCTCGATGTGGCCTCGCCCTTCCAGACACACCAGTTGAGCGTGCAGGTCACGCCGCGCATCTCCACGCGCTTCCAGCACCGCGCCGGCTCGCTCGACGCCCTGACGGACCTGATCGGCTCGCAGTTCTCACGCCGACCGGGCAACTACCTCGCATTCTTCAGCAGCTTCGACTACCTCGAAGCGGCACATACGACCTTCGCGCAGCGCTGGCCCGGCATCCCGACCTGGTCGCAATCGCGGCGCATGGCGGAGGCCGATCGGGAAGCCTTTGTTGCGCGCTTCCAGGTGGGCGGCCAAGGCGTCGGCTTCGCGGTGCTCGGGGGTGCTTTCGGCGAAGGTGTGGACCTGCCCGGCGACCGGCTGATCGGCGCGTTCATCGCGAGCCTCGGCCTGCCGCAGCACAACGCCATGAACGAGGTCATGCGCGAGCGCATGGAAACGCTCTTCAGCGGAGACGGCTACAACTACACCTACCTCTACCCGGGCCTGCGCAAGGTGGTGCAGGCGGCCGGCCGCGTGATACGCACTGAAAGCGATTCCGGTGTGGTCTACCTGATGGACGACCGCTTCGACCGGCCCGAAGTCCGACGCCTGCTGCCCTCGTGGTGGCAGGTCGGGCGCTACAGCCTCGCCACGTAGAACGCGGCAGCCCCGGCGGCCAGTGCCAGCGACAGAAGCCAACGCGTGCGGATCACCGGCTTGCGCTTCGGTACATGGCTTTCCAGGCGCGCCGGCAGCGACTGCACCTCTTCGATGCTGGTATATGGCTCGAAGCGCTCATCCTGCTCGATGGCGTCGATCAGGGCCGCCAGCACGGCGGGGCTCTGGTCGTCGTGCTCATAGGCTGACGGCGTCTGGCCGAGCGCCTGCTGCACATGGGCCAGGTAGATCCTCCCCTTGGCCGTAAAGCCGATGAACTCACCGCTCATCGCCAGGATCCCGTGGTCCAGCAGCGCATCGAGGCCCCTGCGCACCGCAGGCCGCTCGCTGACCGGCACGCTCGCCTGGAGGCCGGTGCGCAGCGTCTTGCCCATATGGGCGGCCACCAGCCGCGTACGAACCATCATCACCAGCACGGCAGCCACTGCCTCCCGGTCCGAAAGCTGTTGCGACATGGCGGTTGGCGCGGCGCCCCTCAGGTCATTGCGCCCGGGCCGGGTCCGGGTACACCCAGGCGCCGAGGCGCGAGCGGTCGAACGGCCGCCACTCGCCCTGCGGCTGGGCCAGCCGATCGGCCAGCGCATACAGCACGGCCGGATGCGCACCCAAGCCCAGGTGGCTTGCCAGCACCTCGATGTTCTCCGCCGCCGCGCCCGGCTGCTCCACGCTGCAGCGCCACGACACCACACCATCCGTGCGACTGAAGATCGAGGTGGTGGGCACCGGCGGCGTCGGGCTCACCAGATGACGCCGGGTTTCATCGTCCGCCGGTTGCCCGCTGACTTGCTCGTAGAGATGCCACGCCCTGGTGGCGCGCGGGCTTCCGATGAAGGGCGTGCCCAGGGTCACGACGCTGCGCACCATGTCCGGCTGCAGCGAAGCCATCATGCGGGCGAACACGCCTCCCAGGCTCCAGCCAACCAGGCTCACCTTGCCGCTGGACGCGTGCAGTGACTTGAGCTTGCGCATCAACCGTGCCTCGACACCCGCGCGCGGGCCCAGGTTCTGGCCCAGGCCCCAGCCGTGCGCGTCATAGCCGCGGCTGTGCAGGAAGCGCCGCATCAGTTCCGTGGAACGATCACCTGCGCCCAGCCCGGGCAGCACCAGCACCGCATGCCCGTCGCCACGCGGCGTCAGTTGCAGCACCGGCCACAGCGCGACTGCGCTACCCGCTTCACAGATGGCGCGGGCCTCGGCCAGCATGAGCCAGCGCGAAGGCGGTTCGAAACCCGAAGACTCGAACCGCGGGGAGTTGAACTGAAGAACGTTTTCCATTTCAGGGGCCCTGATGTCGGTAAGAGCCTCAGCGTGCGCCTTCTGCGTCGTCCGCGAAGTCGGACGGGGGCGTGAATGCACGCGGGATTTCTTGCAACTGCGGGTCGGGCTGACTCAAAGTTCGCCGACCTGGGGCTCATGCCTTGGCCGTCAATCGCCGATACGCGCTGAAATGCCGGATCGCCAGTTGCTGTTGGCCTTCGCGCGCGTAAAGCAACGCTGCATTCTGGTGCGCGTCCGCAATGTCTGGCTGCAGGCGCAGGCATTGCTCATAGCTTTCGAGCGCCTCTGCCACACGGTCCAGGCCCTCGAGGGCGACGCCGCGGTTGTAGTGCACCAGCGGATCATCCGGGCAGTGCAGGACGGCATCGTCCAGCAGCAGCACGGCTTCCCCGCAGCGCCCGGCCTCGCACATCATGAAGCCGAGGTTGAGATACGCGTGCGCATGCGCCGGATCGAGCGCCAGCACCTGCCGGTAGGCTGCCTCGGCGGCGGCAGCATCGGTTTCCTCGAGGTCTTCCGCCTGCGCGAAGATCGCATCCACATCGACCGACGCACCGCCATCCTTGATTGGCACCGGCTTCGACAGTCGACTCACAGACCCGAAACCGGAAGCGCCGGCGCCCGGTGACACGCTGAAGTCCATCACCAATTGACCGGTGTCCGGCTCCCACTGCGAGCCGCCCGCCCGCACGGCAATGCGGTCTCCCACGGCCGTGATGCGCAGCCCGCTCATCGGTGCCTCCAAGGGCAGCGAACCCTTCAGCCGGCGCAGCGAACGCAGGATCTGCCGCGTGGGAATCCCCGCTGCACGCAGTTCATGGGCCGAGCGCAACAACACCAGGTCCTGGAAGGAGAAGCGCCAACCGCCGCCAGGCTCGCGCGCCGGGTCCACGAAGCCGAGCTCGATCAGCTTTGCCACCGCATGCCGGCTCAGGCCGGACGCCTGCCGGATGCCGCGCAGCGAATCGGTCGTGGGTGCAGGTGGCGCGGCGGCGCTCACTTCCGCGCGCGAGCGCGCACCGGCGCCGCGACTTCTTCCACTGTCTTGGCCGTCTTGGGGGCGCGCTTGGCGCCTCTCGGGCGTGCCATCGGGGAGACGACTTCTTCCTCATCGGCAGCCGCGGGACTTGCCGGACGCTTCGACGGCTGCACGGCCCTGCTGACGCCACGCGAAAGGCTGGCGCGCAGCATCTCGGTGAGGTCGATCACCTCGGCGCCGCCGCGCGCGTCTTCGGGATGTTCGACCGCCACCACCTGCTTGCCTTCGATCTTGGCGTCGATCGCGGCCAGGATGCGCTTCTTCTCCTCGTCCTCGAACATCGTCGGCTCGTAGGTGTCGGCGGAGATCTGGTCGATCAGCTGCAACGCGAGCTTGAGTTCGGACGCCGAAGGCGTCACCTGCTCGATGTCCAGGTCCTTCAACGAACGGACTTCGTCCGCGTACAGCAGTTGCTGCAGCACCAGTCCCTCGTCCTGCGCACGCACCTGCACCACATATTGCTTCGACTTCCAGACCCAGCGCGCCAGGGCGCAGCGGCCGCTTTCGAGCATGGCGGCCTTCAGGAGGTTATAGGGCTTGCCCCCTCGCTTGTCGGGCGCGAGGAAGTAGGCCCTGTCGTAATAGACCGGGTCGACCGCCTTCTCCGGGATGAAGGAGACGATGTCGATCAGGTGGCTGCCGCCCTCCTCCAGCGACTTCAGCTCGGCGGGCTCGAACAGCACGTAGCGGTCCTTCTCGAACTCATAGCCCTTCACCATCTCCGAGCGAGGCACGACGACCGACGGGTCCTTCTCCGAGACGTACTGCTGCTTCACCCGCGCGCCGTCCTTGGTCAGAAGGTTGAAGTGAACCGTGCCGGCACTTTCGGTCGCCGAGTACAGGCGCACCGGAATCGACACGAGGCCAAAGCCGAGCGACAGGGATGCAAGGGAGCGTGCAGCCATTGACTTCTCCATGTACGAGGCAACGTTTCACAGCTTGCCACTTTCTGCCGATTTGACAAGCCAACCGGTGCCTCCGCGCAACAGCAATGAATTGGGCCTTTGAAGTCAGACCGGACTGCAGCCCGGCGGGGTTCCGGCGGCCCGCCACCCGGCAACCGAGAACTCTCTCTCTTTATTGATTTATATCAATAGACATCTAAGAAACCATCTCAAGATACGTTTTGGTACATCATTCAAGATGCCGAAAGCGAGCAACGTCAAAAAATAAAGCGATTTCGCGACCAGCCTTCCATCAATTAAAAAAGGAAATATCAGCCAAGAAGAGAGATCACATCTCCGCCGAAGTTCGTATCCAAGGCCCGGCGAGTTGACAGCCGAATCGTGTACGAGAACTACAACCTTTCCCCTCTGAAGAGCCCGCCTTCGGTCCGCTGCCACGGCCTCGATTTCGACCAACTACAACTGCACAAAAGGCGAAATAGGACAACGCGCCGACATTTTGTAGGAACAATCCTACACAAAATATTTACCCTGATTGACAGCGTTTTGACAAATTATGTAGGTTCACTCCTACAAATTCTTGGGTTTAAAACACCCCCGAATGGGTGATATTTTTTTAACCTTCAAAAAAACACCGATCAATCCAAAGATGTAATCCCTTCGTGCGACACCAAGCAATTGAATTTTCAAATACCGTGATTTTTTCCTATTTGATCGCTGGATTATTCCCGCGAAAAAGGGCAGCATTGGATGCATGAAGACGCCACTTTTCCTCCTATTCAGCCTGCTCCTGACGGGTGCCGTGGTGTTGCTCGTGGGCTGGCAGGCGCTGTTCGGGATCACGATCCTGTCGTTCTGCACTTTGCTCTATTCCAGCGAGCCGCCACCGCCGGAGCCGGCGTCCGCTGAAGTCGTGAACTACTTCGACGCGGATGCATTCAGGTCCCTGCCCTCGGTCGAGGCGAATGGCATCGAAGAAGCGATCGACGACGCGGGCTGGTACTACCCGCTGGCCGACAAGGTGCTCGCCCTGTCGGCAGCCAACGAAACCAGCTTTGGCGATCTCGAGCCCGACCCCGCTCAGGTTGCGCTCAACGCGGCGGTTGCGTAGCAGGGAGCCTTGCTCATGTCCTTTCGCAGACCACGCAATCCCGGCATGGGCGGTCGTCGGCACAGGCCACTCGCGACGAGCCCCAGGTGCCAAGTCGCTCCTCAGGGCTTGAAGTCCAACAACTTCATCGCCTTCGCCAGCCCCTGCGGCGCGTAGTCTTTCCACGGATCGTTGCCCTGGTCGAGCCGTTCATGCACGTTCGCGATGGTCCATTGGGAACCGCTGCGAACGTTATCGAGTTCGTCCCAGCTCAAGGGAATCGACACACCCAACCCCGGCCTCGCACGCGCTGACCAAGCCGACGCCGTGGTCGCGCCAAAGCCGTTGCGCAAGTAGTCCGGAAAGATCTTCCCGACCCGGTTCTTCGGCCCGCTCTTGGCGACGAACAGTTGCGGAATCGTCTGCGCCAGGTGTTGCACGATGGCCTGGGAAAAGGACTTGACCCTCTCCCAGTCGTACTGCTTCTTCAGCGGCACGACCACGTGCAGCCCCTTGCCGCCGCTGGTTTTCACGAAAGAGGCCAGCCCCAGTTCATTCAACAGCACGCGCACCAGGTGCGCCGCCTTCTGCATCGACTTCCAGGGGACACCCTCACCGGGGTCGAGGTCGAAGGTCATGCGATCGGGCTTGGCGATGGACGACTTGACCGCGTTCCAGGTATGGAACTCCACCACGTTCATCTGCGCCGCCGACAGCACGGCTTGCGCGCTGGGCACTTCCAGGTAGGAGGGATGCGCCGGATCCAGCGCCGGGTCCAGCGACTTCACGCCCGGCATGCGGCCTTCGAGGTGCTTCTGGAAGAACAACTCGCCCTGCACGCCCGCCGGCGCGCGCACCAGCGACACCGGGCGGGCCTTCAGGTGCACCAGGAGCAGCGGCGCCACCAGTCCATAGAAGCGCACCAGGTCCAGCTTGGTCAAGCCGGTCGAGGCGTCGATGACACGCTCCGGATGGGTGACCTTGGGCAGGGTCTGGGTCGCCGGTCGTGCAGCCATGGATGAGACCTCCTTCGGTCGTTCGCGAACGATCGCCTTCGCCGGCTTGTCGGCACGCAGTCCGTGGAACACCGCATGGCGGATTCGCCCGGTCCGCGTCCAATCGCCGAAACTCACTTCCGCCAACAGGCTGGGCTCCACCCAGTGCGCCGTGCGGTCCAGTTCGGTCGGTCCGCTGAGCGGGGACTTGCGCGCGGCCAGGGCATCGAGGCGCTTCTTCAGGTCGGCCAGCGCCTTTTCGTCGAAACCGGTGCCGACGTTGCCGGCGTAGTTGAGCTTGCCCTCATCGTCATGCACGGCCAGCAGCAGCGAGCCGAAACCGTTTCGCGTGCCTTGGGGATCGGTGTAGCCGGCGATGACGAACTCCTGCTGTCGCTTGCACTTGAGCTTGATCCAGGTGTCCGAGCGGCGCATGACGTAAGGTGCGTCGCGCCGCTTGCCGATCAGGCCTTCGAGGCCCATGCGGCATGCAGAATCCAGGAGGTCCTGCGGCCGCGCATCGAAGCTCTCACTGAAGCGCAGGCCCTTGGGCGGACGTTCCAACAACGCATGCATGATTGCGCGCCGCGTCTCCAGCGGCTCCTTGCGCAAGTCGCGGCCATTGAGGAAGGGAGCGTCAAAAAGGTAATAGGCAATGCCCGCCGTGCGGCTGCTGTCGAACGCGTTCTGCAGCGCCTGGAAGTCCGGCACACCCTTGTCGTCGAGCACGACGATCTCACCGTCGAGCCAGCCTGAATCGAGCTTCAACGCCTGGATCGAAGTGACCAGGTGCGCGAGCTTGTGCGTCCAGTCATGGCCATTGCGGGTGAACAATTGGACCGACTTGCCATCGACCCGGGCCAGCATGCGATAGCCGTCGAGCTTCAGCTCGTACGACCACTCCGCCTCGGCGGCCGGAATGCTGTCGACCAGCGCGGCCAACTGGGGTTGCAACTTCAGGGGCAGCGCAGCCGGTTCGCCGGGAACGTCGGACGATGCAGCGGTCGATGATTTCCCGCGTCGCTTGCGCGCGGGCGCCGGAGTTTTGTTTGATGGGGCGCGCGCTCGAAGCGGCACCACGCTGTCAGGCATCTCGTCGACCAGGCTGAACTCGGTTGCCGGCCGGACGTAGGCGTCCTTTTCCTTGATCAGCAGCCACGGCACCTGTTTCTCGCCACGACCCTTGATGCGGATCAAGGCCCAGCGCCCGTGCATCTTGTGCCCGTGCAGTTCAAACTTGAGCATGCCCTCGCGGTAGCCCTTTTGCGCATCCTCCAGCGGCGTCCAGGTGCCTTCGTCCCAGATCATCACCTTGCCCGCGCCGTACTGGCCTTCGGGGATGACGCCTTCGAACTGGTTGTAGGCCATCGGGTGGTCTTCCACCTGCACCGCCATGCGCTTGTCGTGCGGGTCGTAGCTCGGCCCCTTGGGGACGGCCCAGCTCTTCATCGTGCCGTCCAGTTCGAGCCGAAAGTCGTAGTGCAATCGGCTGGCCCAATGCTTCTGGATCACAAACGCCAGCGAACCGGCACGTGTCGTTCCACCTTCCGCGGGTTCGGAGGTGATGGCGAAGTTGCGCTTGGCGCGGTAGAGCTTCAGCGAATCGTCGGACATGTTGTCTTCAGGGTCGAATGATCACCAATTGATTGCAAATTCCAACTGTTTACATTTTCATTCGTTGCTCACCGTGTCAGCCAAAGCATCACATTGACGCAGGACATCAACGCAAACCCTAGCTGTCCCCTACGCGACAATCCAGAAAAATAGCGCACCCTTAGCATGCCTCCACAAAAAATACGCGCATTGACGCGTGGGAGGCAAATCCATGAGTTCCAACGCAAGTGCCGTTTCCGGCACTCTGGCTGCGCACGCCGCCGACACCGGTCGAGTCAATGCGCTTACAAGAAGATAGGCTGGCGACTTCTGCCCATCCTGTTGCTCTCCTACATGATCGCGTTCCTTGACCGGGTCAACGTCGGTTATGCGCAGCTGGGCATGAAGAAGACCCTGCCCTGGGACAACGAGGTCTATGCGCTGGGCGCCGGCATGTTCTTCGTCGGCTACCTGATATTCGAAGTCCCGAGCAATCTCCTGCTGGCAAAGATCGGCGCGCGGAAAACCATGCTTCGCATCATGCTTCTTTGGGGAGCATGCGCCGCGGGGATGATGTTCGTCGAGACGCCGATGCAGTTCTACGTCGTCCGCTTCATCCTCGGCGCATGCGAGGCAGGCTTCTTCCCTGGCGTCATCCTCTACTTCACCTACTGGTACCCGTCGGTGCGGCGCGGGCAGGTGATCGCGATCTTCATGTCGGCGACAGCCATCATCAGCGTGCTGGCAGGCCCCATTTCCGGCGCGACCCTCAAGTACATGGACGGGCTGAACGGCTGGCACGGCTGGCAATGGCTGTTCCTGACCCAAGGCATACCCGCTGTGATACTCGGCGCCCTGGTCTATCTCTGCCTGGACGACAAGCCGGACCAGGCCAAATGGTTGACCGATGCTGAAAAGAACCTGGTGCGCTACAACCTTGAAATGGACGTTGGCAACAACGGCGCCCATGGCGGCCATTCGTTCGGACAAGTGCTGCGGGACCCGAAGGTCTACGTGTTTGCAGCGTCGTACTTCATCTTGCTGGGGTGCGCCTACACCATCATTTTCTACATGCCCACGCTGATCCAGAGCTGGGGCGTCAAGGACGTGCTGCACGTCGGCCTGCTGGCCGCCATCCCGAACGTGTTCGGCGTCATCGGGATGATCCTGATCGGCCGCAACTCGGATCGGACGGGCGAGCGGCGCTTCCACTATTTCACATGTGTCGCGCTGGCCGCCATTGGCATGGGCATCACAACCCTCACCATCGGCAACCTCACGGGATCCCTGCTGGCGCTGTGCATTGCAACGATCGGCATGACGGGGGCCACGCCGCTCTTCTGGACCGCCGCCACCGAGTACCTGCCCAAGGCGTCGGCCGCGGGAGGCATAGCCTTCGTGAGCAGCCTTGGTGCCATCGGCCCATCCGTCTTCCCTTCCATCAACGCTGCGATCACCAAGTCCACAGGCAGCCCCACCGCCGGCATCTACGCCGTGATGGTGGCCTACTTCTTCTGTGGCACCTTGCTGGTGCTGGTGGTTGGCAAGCGCAAGGCGGGCTTCGTACCAGGACCCAAGGTTGCCGTCCACTGAAGAAGGGGTGAATATTCCTGTTGCGGACGCCGATCTCGGGTCTGCGGTCCTCACCGCACGGGAGTGCGGTTCCGGTCCTCAACCCGACCTCGGCGCCCTCGCTACGGAATCTTCACCCCTTCTTCCGATCGCCATCTTTGAAATGTCCCGCGTCGGGCTTCGCCCTCGCGGGACTTGTTCATGGCGCCGGGCCAGCGCGACCTTCCGCCGATAGCAAGGTCGCGTTGCCGCTACCGGCCCGCAGGCAGATCACTCCGGCCGAGTGCCTCGGACCGACAACCGGCCAACGCCAAGGCCAACCGCGCACCGACTTCGGCGTTGTGCTTCACCAGCGCAATGTTGGTCGCCAGGCTTCGGCCTCCCGTCAGCGCCTTGATGCGGGCGAGCAGGAACGGTGTGACGGCCTTGCCCGTGACGCCTTGCGCGGCGCACTCGGCAAGCGCCTGTGCGGTGATGGCATCGATCTCCTCGCGCGGCATTTCCGCCGCCTCCGGCACGGGCGTGCTCAACACCACGCCGCCCGCCAAGCCCAGGTCCCACTTGGTGCGGATGAAGCGCGCTTGCGCCGCGGCATCGTCCAACCGATAGTCCGCGCGGAAGCCGCTGTCGCGCGTGTAGAAGGCGGCGAAGTTGTCCTGTTCGCAACTGAGCACCGGCACGCCGTGCGTCTCCAGGTATTCAAGCGTGAGCCCGATGTCGAGGATGGACTTGGCGCCCGCGCAAACCACCGTCACCGAGGTCCGCGCCAGTTCCTGCAGGTCGGCCGAGATGTCGAAGGTTTCTGGCGCACCCCGATGCACGCCGCCGAGGCCGCCGGTCACGAAGACCTCGATGCCAGCCAGCGCCGCGCAGATCATCGTGCCGGCCACGGTGGTCGCGCCCAGGCCACCGCTGGCGAGCACGGCGGGCAGGTCACGCCGGCTCACCTTGGCGGCCTGGCCGGAGCGCCCGAGCAACTCCAGTTCTTCATCCGAAAGGCCGATCCGGATCTTGCCGCCGATCACCGCGACGGTGGCCGGCTCGGCGCCGAGTTCACGAATCAACGCCTCGACTTCGCGCGCCGTGCGGACGTTCTCCGGATAGGGCATGCCGTGCGCAATGATGGTGGACTCCAACGCCACGACCGGGCGGCCCGCGGCCCGCGCTGCAGCCACGCGTGCGCTGAATGCAAGCCACGAGGCGGCGAGGTCGGCGGCCATGTCTTGTCGATGCTTTCGTTGGTGGAGTGGACGACGTTACTGTAGCCTCGGCCCCGTCGCTTTCCTCCGAAAGCGCTGGAGCGGACATGACTGACAAGGTGCTGGTGTTCTACGGCTCGTACCGGTCCGACCGGATGGGCGTGCGCCTCGCGGATTACCTCGTCGCGAGGCTGCGAGCGCGCGGCGCGGACGCGGAACTGATGGACGCCAAGGCTATCGACCTGCCGATGCTCGACCGCATGTACAAGGAATATCCCAAGGGCAGCGCACCGCCCAGGATGGAGGCGTTGGCGCAGCGCATCCGCGGCGCGGATGCCTTCGTCTTCGTGACCGGCGAGTACAACTGGGGACCGCAACCCGGCCTGAAGAACCTGACGGATCACTTCCTGGAGGAATGGTTCTGGCGGCCGGCCGCCATCGCGAGCTATTCCGCCGGCCGTTTCTCCGGCGTTCGCTCAGGCACGGTCTGGCACTCGATCCTCTCGGAGATGGGCATGGTGGTCATCTCGAGCACCCTCGCGGTCGGCCCGATATCGCAGACGCTGGATGGGAGCGGAAACCCGACCGGCAGCGGCGGCGAGGCACTGGAACGATCCTTCGGCCGCTTCGCCGACGACCTGGCGTGGTGGACAGAGGCTGCGCGGGCGCAGCGTGAGCGGAAGGCGCCGCCCTATTGATACGAGCTTGCAATCGATCGCAGAACAAGGCGGAGCGCTGCAGCCAGTGCAGTAGCACGGCAAGGCGATCCAACGCAGCCATGCGGTTGATTGCGAAGTCGCATGAGTTGACGCTGCCAGCCTACTTGATGCTCACGACCTCCGCCTGGGCCCGTGCGTCCGGCGATGAGGCGCTGACCCACATGAGCTTCTCGCCTTCGCGAAAGAACAGCCAGCAACCGTCTTCGGCCTTGGTTGCATCGGTCGGTCGGCCTGACAGCGTCGCATTGAACTTCGCGCAGAAACTGCCGTCACTCTTCAGTTCCCAGCGGCCCACGACGCTGATGCTCGTTTGGTTGGTCCCCACGCTGTAGAAGTAGACGCGGCCACCGTTGCGCAGATCCAGGCTATAGAAGGTCTTGGCGCCGACATCCCGGAGTGTGAGCTTCTTGTCGGCAAGCAGTTGCTGAAGCTCATCCTGACCAAGGAAGCCGCGTGCTTGCGGGAGCGGCGCGGCACTGGCCGGCGCGGACGGCGCGCTCGGCTTGGCTGCCGCCACAGTGGTGGGTGGCGACGGGGGTGTGGCAGGGCGCGTGGCTTCTGATGCGGCTGCGGTCGGGGGAGTAGCTGCAGGCAGGGTCGCAGGCAATGGCGGACGAGCCGGCGTGAGCGGCGCCACGGTCGCCTGCGCCTGCGCCTGCGCCTGCGCCTGCGCCGGTGCAGGCGTCGCAGGGGCGGGTGCCGGTGGCGGTGCAATGGTCGCGGCGGCAGCTGCCGACAGCGGCGCTTCCTGCTGCACTGCCTGCTGTGGCGGCGCCGAGGCCGCGTCGCGCTGCGTACGTGCCAGGAAGGTCTCGATGTCCTTGTCTTTCGCTGCCTGCTCTCGGGGTGCAGCGGCAGGCAATGCAGCAGGCGCCGGTGCAGGCGCAACCTCCGGACGCTGGACCGCAGCGGGTCGGGACGCGGCCTGCGCAGCCGCCGCCCGGCCCGCCGATGGATTGAAGCTGAAGTCCGATGTCAGCGACGTGTTGACCCACGGCAATTGCCGCCCCGCGGTGTCGCGCAGCACTTTCACCCGCACGTTCTTGAACATCTGCTCGACCTCGATGCCCGGCACCATGATCTCCTGTGCCAAGCTCCGGGTATAGATGCTGTTGCTGCCGTCAGGCCCGTCTTCCGCCGGCGCGCCAGGTGCGGACGCAAAGGCGATCAGCGTGCCGCGTGCGCCCATTTCAGCCAGCCCGCCGGCCGAGTTGATGTTGCGCGTCTTCTTCGTGAACGGGTTGTCCCGGCATGCGTCCAGGATCACGATGCGCGGATGCGAACCCACCTTGTCGATGCGGCTCAAGAACAGTTCGTCGATGTCGACCGACTCGTCCTTCACCTCCTCCTGGTCGCGCAGGTTGATGTCGACCGGCAGGAGGTAGTTGCGCCCGTCGATCTGCATGCCGTGGCCGGCGTAGTACAGCACCGCGGTGGCATCGTCCTTCTGCACCTGGCGCGCAAACTCGCGCAGCACCCGCCTGAACTGCAGCACGCCGATATTGAGTTGCTCATTGACCTCGAAGCCCAGCTTGCGCAAGTTGCCTGCGATGAGCCTCGCATCGTTCTCGGGATTGCTGAGCCGCGCCCTCGAATATTCGGAATTGCCGATCACCAGGGCGATGCGCCGGTCGGTCGGCCGGTCCTGCGCCAGCGCGGGGATGGCCTGCAAGACAAACAGGAGCCAGCAGGCAACCAGGCGGAGGATGGACATGCCGCCGAATATCCACCCGCACCGCAGCGATTGCAACCATCCCGCATTTGCGAGGTCGTCAGGCCGGCCTGAGCCTTTCGATCACAGCGGCCATGCGCGCCATCGTCACATCGTCGCCCGCGTTCATCAAACTGAGTTCGAGGGAGCCGATGATGCTCTTGATCTGCCAGTCGGCCGGGTCGCCACTTTCGACTTCATCGGCCAGGGCTTCGGCCTTGTCCGCATCTCCGGAGTCAAACGCTGCCACCAGCAAGGTGGCGCGCAACCAGGGGTCCGTCGAGCCGCGCTGACGCGCCCGCTCGCATGCCGCGATGACCAATTGCAGGACCGACTGCGCCAGCTTTTCGTCGCCAGCGCGTCTGCGGATGCGATACAGGCTCGGCAGGTTGCTGGAGCAGTAGTACTCGTTCAAGTCCAACTGCATTCCCCGCTCGTAGTTGTCGATGGAACGAGCCAGGAACCTCTTCTTGTCCTCCGGCGCCGTGGCGTCCTTGAACAAACGCTTGTAGCGCCCGCCCAGCAAGCCCAGGCGCTCCTGCGTCGGCCCGGAAGTGGCGACCAGTGCCTCGACGGCGGCAATCGCTTCGACATGCCGCCCGGCATAGGACAGGGCCAGCGCGCGCTGCTCGGTCACCTCGGGAACCGAGCGCAGTTCATCGCTCAAGCCGTCGATGAACTTGAGCACCACATTCCAGTCCTCGGCAGTGTCGGCACAGTCCCGCAGCATCAACATCAGCGCGATGGCCACGGCACCGATCATCGGCCCTTTCGCATAGGCATCCACCAGCGCTTGCGCACGCGCCATGCGTTCCTTCTTCGGGAACGCCCGCACTGCCCGCACTTCGGCCTGGAACGCCGAGAGCATCGCCATCTGGTCCTTCATGCCGGCCGCCGTGGCCTCGTTGACCTGGGACGGATAGCCCGGAATCGCCGCATGCATGGGCGACTCGCCGGCAACGAGCCCGGCGATCGCATCCTTGATCCGGGCCTGGATCGCGGCCGCTGTTTCTGGAAGGATCTTCCCTTCCGGCAGCGGATATCGCACCGCGCGCATCTGGGCCAGGTCGAACAATTGGCTCGACCAGTCCGCAGCCAGCAGCACACAACCCTTGCGACGCGCGGCATGGCGGATGCCGATCTCGTAGTAGACGTTGCCGTTGGCAATCGTCATGTCCGCGAGCACCAGGTCCGCGAAGTAGAGGCGTTCCAGCATCTGCGTGATGATCATCGCGCCCGTGTCCTGGTCGGCCCGGACCGGCTGGTAGCCCAGGGCCTCGATCACGTGCACATAGGCGTTGTCCCACAGCGCATTGAAGTCGATCTCCACCGGCCCCTTGCCCGGTTCGGCCAGCGTCGCCTTCGTGCCATACGGCATCACCATGAAGCACAGGGGCCTCAACACCGCACCGTTCATGCTTTAACTCCAAAGTTGCGTGGTGTCGAGCCGGTGCGAGTGGCCATGCTGGCGTTCGACCTCGTCCTTGAGGTGCTGCGTACCGCCGGGGCCATCGCCGCCCTTCCCGTCCCACAGACAGATGAACTGGACCTTCTCGGCGCCAAAGCGGCTTGCGGCTTCGAGCATCCAGAGATTGTTCTGCTCGTACGGGTCTTCGCCTTCCTTCAGCGCACCGCGCTCCTCCGGCAGGATGTGGAGCTCGGAGGCCGACTTTGCCGCCTCGAAGCGCGAAAGCCAGTCGCCGCCTGCGAATGTGACCGACACAGGGAGAAAGGTCGATACGTCGAACGGCAGGTACATCTCCAACGCGACGCCGCGCGCGAGCGCCGCCTCGGCAAACAGGAGGTCGCCACCGCAGGCGCCGCCGCAGATGGCCAGGTCCGAAGGGCCTGCGGCGAGTCGGTCCAGCACCGCCTCGATGGCTTCGCGTGCGATGGGCTCCTTGTCAGCGGGGAAGCGCGGCGACCTGCGATCGGGGGCATCGATCATGTGGCCGCTGAAGAGGAGGACTTGGTTGGGGATGGCGCGGCGGCTCATGGGGTCATTTCCTGGTGGATTGCAATGGATTCAAGCCGAACTGGCGCCGTTCGTCTTCGGTCAATTCGCGCCCGACCCTCCTGGCCACTTCCGGGGCCACTTCATCGATCGAACGGCACTCGGGGCAATCCCAGAGACGGACGGTATTCGTGCTTGCAGTGAGCACCATCTTGCCATCGTGGGAAAACTGCGCGCTGGTGACCGTACCCTCGTGCCCGCGCAGCACACGCAGTTCCTTGCCGCTGGCCACGTCCCACAGTCGCGCAGTCTTGTCCCGGCTTGCAGTCAGGACCGTATTGCCATTGGCGGAAAACTGGGCGACGGTGACTTCATCATCATGCCCACGCATGGCGCGCAGTTCCCGGCCGCTGGCCAGGTCCCACAGCCGCGCGGTCGTGTCCGCGCTTGCGGTCAGCACGGTCTTGCCATCGGCGGAAAACTGCGCGCTGTTGCGCGCAATGTACGCAACTCCTTCCCGCTGGCCACATCCCACAACCGCGCGGTCTTGTCGTAGCTTGCGGTCAGCACCGTCCTGCCGTCGGCCGAAAACTGCGCGCTGGTGACCGATTTCTCGTGCCCGCAAAAGGTGCGCCACTCTTTGCCGGTGGTCGCGTCCCACAGTCGAGCGGTCTTGTCCAGGCTTGCGGTCAGCACCGTCTTGCCATCAGCGGAAAACTGCGCGCTGTTGACCCAGTCCTCATGCCCCCGCAAGGCCAGCAGTTCCTTGCCGCTCGCTGCATGCCACATCCGCGCAATATTGTCATTGCCTGTGGTCAGTACTGTCTTGCAGTCGGCGGAAAACTGGACGCTGTAGACCGCGCCCTCATGGCCGCGCAAGATGTGCAGTTCCTTTCCACTGGCCCCTGGATGATGGCGCGAAGCCTGCCGGACAAGATCGGCTCACCGGGGAGGTCGTCGACGAAGACAGCTCACGGCGCTCCTTGTCGGCACGCAAGCGATCGATGACGGCCGTCTTGAAGTTGGCAAGATTGGTGGCGCGGGTGGATTCGGTTTGGAACAGGCGGGCGTGGGCCGCGTCCGCAATCTGCCCCACGAAGGGCAGCTTCTCGCACCATTGCATGATCGGGCGTTGCGCCGCCAAGGGTCCGGCAATCCCGCGACAGCGAGCACTGGAATGGCCGCGCCAAACAAGATCTGCAACACCTTCGCCCACTGGTAACGCCTGCGATAGCGGCCACAGCTGCGACTGTAGTAGCGGAGTTGGTCTTCCAGCCTCAGCCATGTCGGATGACAGGCAACCTCGGATGGCACCTGGAAGGCGCCTGCGCTGTCAGTTTGAGTGGCCACGAGAACTGCTCATGCACGCGTATGCGCCGCGCTGGCGGCGGAGCATAGCCACTTGCGCCCGGCCGGCCATAGGCAAGGCGCAATAGTTGCGTGCCCTCAGCCCCTCAGCCCGGCAAGTGCGGCAGGTAGCGCGCCGACAGCACCCCTTCGATCGCCCCGATGTCCGCCAGCACCGCGTCGCTCACCGCGCTGTCGACATCGACCAGCGTATAGGCCATGTCGCCGCGCGACTTGTTGACCATGTTGTGGATGTTCAGGCCGGCGCGCGCCATCGCGGTAGAGATCTGGCCGAGCATGTTGGGCACGTTGGCATTCGCGATCGCCACGCGGTACTCCGACTCGCGCGCCATGCTCACGCTCGGAAAATTCACCGCGTTGGCGATATTGCCGTTTTCCAGGTAGTCGCGCAGTTGGTCGGCCACCATCACGGCGCAGTTCTCCTCCGCCTCGCGCGTGCTCGCCCCCAGGTGCGGCAGGCACACGATGCGGTCGTTGCGCAGCAGCGCAGCGCTCGGAAAGTCGCACACATAGCGCCCCAGGTGGCCCGCCGCCAGCGAAGTCAGCACGGCCTCGTCGCTCACCACCCCCTCGCGCGAGAAATTCAGCAGCACCGCGCCGGGCTGCATGAGGCGAATGTTCTGGGCATTCACCATGTCGCGGGTGGCATCGACCAGCGGCACATGCAGGCTCACGAACTGCGCCACGCGCAAGACCTCGGCCACGCTGCCTGCCTTCCTCACCTGCGAGGGCAGGCTCCAGGCCGCATCGACGGTGATGTCCGGGTCGTAGCCGAGCACGTTCATGCCCAGCTTGATGGCCGCATCCGCCACCAGGCACCCGATCTTGCCCAGCCCCACGATGCCCAGCGTGCGTCCCGCCAGTTCATAGCCGGCATAGGTGCTCTTGCCGCCCTCGACCGTCTTCTCCAGGTCGGGTCGGTCCGGCACCAAGCCGCCGACGAAATGCAGGGCGCCGGAGAGATTGCGCGCCGCCAGCAACATGCCGGCCAGCACCAGTTCCTTCACCGCGTTCGCATTGGCGCCCGGTGCGTTGAACACCGGCACGCCACGGGCGCTCATCGCCTTGACCGGGATGTTGTTCGTGCCCGCCCCCGCGCGCCCGATGGCACGCACGCTGGCCGGAACGTCCATCTTGTGCATATCTGCGGAACGCACCAGCACCGCGTCCGGCGCGGCGATGTTCTTGCCGGTGGCATAGCGATCTGAAGGCAGGCGCTGGAGGCCGTTCTCCGAGATCTCGTTCAGCACCAGGACCTGGAGGCGCTCAGCCATGGCTGGCCTCGAACTCCTTCATGTAGTCGACCAGCGCGATGACGCCCTCGATCGGCATCGCGTTGTAGATCGACGCGCGCATGCCGCCCACCGATCGGTGCCCCTTGAGCTGCACCATGCCGCGCGCCTGCGCGCCCTTGAGGAAGGCATCGTCGAGCGACTCGTCGCGCAGCTTGAAGGGCACGTTCATCAGCGAGCGGTCGTCGCGCGCCACCGGGTTGTAGAAGAACGATGTGGTCTCCAGGTGGTCGTACAGCACGGCCGCCTTCTTGCGGTTGTTCGCCTCGATGGCCGTCAGTCCGCCCTGCGCCTTGACCCAGTTGAAGACCAGCCCGGCCATGTAGATCGTGTACGTGGGCGGCGTGTTGAACATCGAATCGTTGTCGGCCTGGATCTTGTAGTCGAAGGCCGAAGGCGTGATCGGCAGCGCCTGGCCAATGAGGTCGTCGCGCACGATCACGATGGTCACGCCGGCCGGGCCGACGTTCTTCTGCGTGCCCGCATAGATCAGGCCGTATCGGTTCACGTCGATCGGGCGCGAGATGAAATTGCTCGACATGTCGGCCACCAGCGGCACGTCGCCCGTGTCGGGCGTCCAGTGGTATTCGACGCCACCGATCGTTTCGTTGGAGCAGATATGGACGTAGGCCGCGTCCTTGTCGAGCTTCCACGTGTCCTGCTTCGGTACCCGCGTGTAGCCGCCCTCTTCCGAGCTCGCGGCCACGTTGACCTTGCAGTACTTCTTGGCTTCCTTGATCGACTTCTTCGACCACTCACCGGTGTCGATGTAGTCCGCACCGCTGCGGCCGCGCAGCATGTTCATCGGCACGATGGCGTTCTCGCCGATCGCGCCGCCCTGCAGGAACAGCACCTTGTAGTTGGCCGGCACGCCCATCAGTTCGCGCAACAGTGCTTCCGCCTCCGCGTGGATCGCGATGAATTCCTTGCCGCGATGACTCATCTCCATCACCGACATGCCGCTGCCACGCCAATCGAGCATCTCGTCGGCAGCTTGGCGCAGCACGGATTCGGGCAGCGTCGCAGGGCCGGCGCTGAAATTGAAGACACGGGTCATTCGAGGGATCTCCAGGAGAAGTGGCGAGGAAAGGGCTCGCCATTCGACAGGAGGTCCGGGCAAATTGCAACAGAGGGAGCGGGCAGGGATTACCCCTCTGGGCGCCGCTTCTCAAGAACCCGCCGTCATCCCGAATCAGAGAATGCAGTCTTGAGAGCGCAACCCGTCTCTCGGATCCCGATGTCGGTCCTGAACCATGGCCCCGCCCGACCCGGAGGCCCTGGCCCTGTCGGCGTGCTTCGCCAGCCTCCGTTTCAGGCCCTTCCACAGCGCGAAGGCCCAGGCGCCGCCCGGGCCGGAGGCTCAGCCCGCGCCGCCCAGCGCGAACACTGAGTTGACGGGCATCGGCCGGTCGGGTTCGGGCCGCCCGGGTCGGCGCCCCAACCGCGAGCGCGATGCAGCTTGCGACCGCACTTCCGCACCCCATTCGGCGCGGGCGGCATCCGTCACGATCGACTGGAGCGAAATGTTCTCCAGGAACTCCAGCATGCACCGGTTCAGCGAAGCCCACAGCTCGGGCGTGGCACAGCGCTGTTCGCCCGGCGTTCTCGCCTGGCCGCCCTGCCCATCGCCGTCGATCGGCTCGACCGCACAGACGATATCGGCCACGCAGATGCTTGCGGCATCACGGCCCAGCGTGTAGCCCCCACCCGGCCCGCGCGTGGCCGAGACGAGGCCGTGCCGGCGCAGGTTGCCGAACAGGTGTTCGAGGTAGGACACGGACACTTGGTGGCGCTCGCTCAGGATGGCCAGGGACACTG
This sequence comes from Variovorax rhizosphaerae, assembly GCF_037889975.1. Lineage (NCBI taxonomy): Bacteria > Pseudomonadati > Pseudomonadota > Betaproteobacteria > Burkholderiales > Comamonadaceae > Variovorax > Variovorax rhizosphaerae. Next base: position 395,979 of record NZ_JBBKZT010000006.1, read on the forward strand.
GGCCGCCGCGGCGGCGCGTGGCCAGGTCCACCATGGCGCTGACGGCCACACGTCCCTTGGTGGTCAAACGCATTGCCGTCTCCTTACTCGTCGCGACCGCCGCCCAGGCCCAGCAGGGCCAGCAACGACTGGAACACGTTGTAGATGCTCAGGTACACGCCGAGCGTGGCCGTGATGTAGTTGGTTTCATGGCCGTCCTGGACACGCTTCAGGTCGTACAGGATGAACGCCGAGAAGATGCCGATGGCCAGGACCGCCAGCGTGATCATCAGCGCGCTCGACTGGATGAAGAAGTTGGCGATGCCCGCTACCAGCAGCATGATCGCGCCGATGAACAGCCACTTGCCCATCGAAGTCAGGTCGCGCTTGATCACCGAAGACAGCGTCGCCATGCCGAGGAAGATCGCGCCGGTGCCGGCAAAGGCCATCATCACGAGGCTTGCGCCGTTGGCCATGCCAAGCACATTGCCGACAAGGCGCGACAACATCAGGCCCATGAAGAAGGTGAAGGCCAGCAGGACCGGGACGCCGGCAGCCGTCTCCTTGGTCTTCTCGATGGCATACATGAAGCCGAAGGCGCCCGCCATGAACACGATCAGGCTGATGCCCGGGGACATCATGCTGGAGATTCCCGTGGCCACGCCGATCCACGCGCCCAGCACGGTGGGCACCATCGACAGCGCCAGCAGCCAGTAGGTATTGCGAAGCACCGCATTGCGTTGGCCTGCCTCGGTGACCCGTGCTGCGGGCGCACGGCCGAGGGTCTGGAGGTTCTGGTTCATGGCTTTCCTTTGAGTTCGACAACCGCAGGAATGCGAATTGTCGTGCCACGACTCTAGGGGTCCTGAGCATTCTGGAAAAGTCGCATTTTCGACATCGATTGTTCTGTTTAAACTGCGCGATCTCAGGGATTACCCATGAACTTCAAACACCTCTACTACTTCTGGGCCGCGGCCAAGGCGGGCGGCATCGCGCGCGCGGGCGAGCAACTTCACATCACGCCGCAAACCCTCTCCACGCAGATCAAGCTGCTGGAGGACCGCCTGGGCTGCCACCTCTTCCAGAAGCACGGTCGAGGCCTGGAACTGACGCCTGACGGGCGCACCGCCCTGAGCTACGCCGACCAGATCTTTGCCCTGGGTGACGAACTCGAAATGGCGCTGGGCAATCGCGGCGAGGGCAAGCGGACGCTGATCTTTCGCGTTGGCATTGCCGATGCGGTCCCCAAGGCCATCGCCTATCGCTTGCTGGAGCCCGCGCTTGCCATCACCGAAACCGTGCGCCTCATCTGCCACGAAGGCAACTTCCGCGACCTGCTTGCGCAGCTGTCGGTGCAACGGCTCGACCTGGTGATTGCCGACGAGCCCATGGGCAAGCAGACCAGCGTCAAGGCCTTCAACCACACCCTTGGCAGCACGGCCATGAGCTTCTTCGCGGCGCCGGCATTGAAGCGCTCGCTCGCCAGCGATTTCCCGCGCTGCCTCGACGGCGCGCCAATGCTGATCCAGGGCGCTTCATCGGCGGTGCGGCAGCGGCTCGATCTGTGGCTCGCGGAGCACAGCCTGCGGCCCCGGCTCATCGGCGAGTTCGATGACGCCGCCTTGCTGAAGGCGTTTGGCGGCGAAGGACGCGGCGTATTCATGTCGCCCACCGTGCTGGAGGACGAAACCTGCACGCAATATGGCGTCGAGGTACTGGGACGGGCGGAGGGCCTCCTCGAGGAGTTCTTCGCAATCTCGGTGGAGCGGCGCATCACCCACCCGTGCGTGGTGGCCATCACGCAGGCCGCGCGCCTGCAGTTCCTGAAGAGCTAACGCGCGTCCCGGCGCGCCAGCAGCAAGCTACCGCCGGTGGTGTTGAAAGCGATCGTCGGCGCACTGAAGTCGCTCAACGGCGCGCCCAGGCCGATCTCGCCGCTGCCATGCAGCACGCATTCGTCGCGCCGCAGGGCGATCTCACCGCTGGCGCCGGAACGGCCGTGAAAGCGCACCCAGGTGCCGTAGGTGCTGACGTCGACCAGCACGCAACTGCCCTGCCGCACTTCGATGCGGGCGTGCAGGCGGGACACGCGTGGGTCGTTGACCACGAACTCGGCCTCGTCGACGCGGCCGAGGTGAATCGGCAGGTCCGATGCGCGGAACAGTGAGCGCACGTCGAGCCATGACAGCTCGATCTGGCCAAACGAGGAATCCGGCAAACGGCCCTGATGCACCAGCGCGGCCGGCACCGTCATGAATTCGGTGATTTCCTCCTGCCAGTCAATGCGGTGCACGATCGGCATTTCGGTCTTGCCGCGAATATTGATGGGGCCGAGGTTGCGATGCCGCAGGCTTGGGTCGAAGATTTGCTCAATGACCGATGCGGTGGCCCATATCTGCCCGGGACCCGCCAGATCACTGAGCCTCGAGGCCAGATTGACCGCGTCGCCATACGAATCGCCATCCACCTCCACCACTTCGCCGCTGGCCACGCCGATCTGCAAATCCATCCGCAGGGGAGCCGGCCAGGTGATCAGGCGCTTCTGGTGATTTCTCTGCAGTTCGAGCACTGCTTCGACGGCGCCGGCTGCGTCTGGGAATATCGCGAAAATGCCATCGCCCAGCGTTTTGACGACGCGGCCGTGGTGGGATTCGCAAACGGCGCCGATCCATTGCACCAGGCGCGTCACCGTGTCCGTCGCCCGCGCATTGCCCATGGCCTCGAACACACGCGTGCTGCCAGTCAGATCCGCGAATACGACAGTGGGAGGGGCAGCCATTGGATGTAGTTCTAGGCGCAGTTTGTCACCGATTATGGCAAAACCACGTGTCCTCCATTGGATTGCAGTCTTGCACGGAACTTTTTCCAAACAACCGCAAATTGCGCGCAATTTAGAACACTTCCGAAGGAAACTTGAGGTTCCGACTCCCCCGAGGTTGCAAATGCAAGCTGAGGCCTTGCTTCCTCAAGCGGCGCGTTAACTTTTTCGTGAACAATGTTGTTTTTTAACATTATTTGATGTTTTTGCAGCTTGTGCACGAGCGTGTCGCTCTGTAAGGTCCGCTTATCAACGGCTCCCCTCATTGCCCTGCGTCATGATGGTACCCAGCAGTTTCCTCCGACTCTTTTCGCTCCAGGGTTTCCACCTGCGCGATTCGGAGCAACGCCATACGAGCCGGGTGCGCCATGCGATGTTGTCTCTGCTTCAAGTGCACGGCGGTCACGAAGTACAGCGCGTGGCCCAACGGGTACGCTTCGCGGGGAATCTCCAATCCCTCTGGCATTTGCGCCAGCGCATGATGTCCGCGATCAGCGAACTTGATGGAGAAGCAGCGGCACGACGCCAATTGCGCCCCATCAACAGCCTGTTCAAGCGCTGGCTGCCTGATACGACTTCCACGTCAAACACATAGCTGCGTTGGAGCGCCTTGCCGTTCTGCAGCGCAGTCTGCGGCGCTCCTTGTTCTGCGCCTGAATGCAGAGCCATATGAATCGATGGGCCCGCGGCGGCACCAGCGTTTCAACCTGTGAATCCTGCGGGCGCCCGCGCGTCGCTCAATCGTGATGATGAGCGTGCCGGTGTCCCCAGACCATGAAGATATCGCGGCCCTCGGCCGCCAACTCGACCTCGGCACCCACCGGCAGCAACACCTTGGTTTGCACGTGGCCGAATGGCAGGCCCGTGAGAACCGGCACCTTGATCTGCGTGCGCAGGCGCTCGACCACTGTTTGCAGGCTGAAGCCGCGATCGTAGTTCGGCACCTTGCGGTAGCCGGTGAACTGGCCGATCAGGATTGCCTTCTGGCGCGCCAGCACACCGGCCAGGCGAAGTTGTTCCAACATGCGTTCGATGCGATAGGGGTGCTCGCCCGCGTCTTCGAGGAAAAGCACGCCCTTGTCGATGGCCGGGAAGTACGGCGTGCCCAGCAGGCCGGTGAGCACGCAGAGATTACCGCCCCACAACTGCGCGCCGTGGATGCTGCGCATGCCGCTTGCCACCTCTGCGTCGCGCAGCGGCAGTCGCCAGCCGGTGCCCTCGCCCTGCCCTGACAACAGGTCCTCGAAGCAGGCTTCCATGATGTCGTCGGAGCCGCCTTCTGCGCCGAAGTCTTCGCCCACCGCGGGGCCCTGCCAGGTCACCGCGCCGGTTTTTGCCAACAGCGCGTTCTGGAAGGCGGTGAAGTCGCTGAGCCCGACGAATTCGGTGCCGTGCGAGATGGCCTTGGCGATCGCCTTGTAGGGCAGCGCCTCGAGGATGCGCGTGAGGCCGTAGCCGCCGCGCGAGATCAGGGCGACGTCGGCGCCGCTGGCGGCTGCACGGGAAATGGCCGCGAGCCGGGTGTCATCGTCGCCGGCGAATCGCTGATGGACGGAAAGCGTGGCTTCGTCGATCTCGACGTCGTAACCGAGGGCCTTGAGGCGCGCGACGCCGCGCTTGAAGGCCGCCTTGTCACGCACCGCGCTCGAAGGTGAAAAGATATAGATGTGTTTTGTCACGGCGCGAAGTATCCCATTGCGGCCTGTGCGGCCCGATGGGCTTCGGCCCGCGCGAGGTCGCGCACCGCGGCGCGTTCGACGGGCCACGCGCGCAGGCCTGCCTGGTAGCCTGCGTCCACGAATGGTGCGCTCCATGCCGCCTTGCCGAGCGCGTCCGGATGCGTCTGCACCGGCAAGCAACCTGCCAGGCGGCCCACTGGCAGCGACGACCCGACGAGCGCGGCCAGCGCGGAGTCGTCCGCGTCGTGGACCAGCAACACGCGTGGCAAGTCCAGCCGGTCGATCCACTCGCGAATCGCCGCCGCATGCCATTCCAGCGTATGCACGGACATGCGCTTGGGCTTGTCGCTGCGGCCGAAGCCGATCAGGTCGGGCACCAGCACACGCGGTCGGTCGAGCGCCGCCAAACGGGCAATGAGGTGGCGATAGAGGTATCCCCATTGACCCGCGCCATGCAGGCCGACCACCGAGAGCGGCGCATCGCGTGGCCCTTCGTCGACATAGTGCATGCGCCATCCGGTCAAGCCCGGCAGATCGCTGATGTAGTGCGCAGTCCATGGCCAGTCGGGAAGGTCGACGAAGCGCGCATCGGGTGTACGCAAGGCATCGTCACGCAGGGGCTGCGCTTGCTCGCGCGCCTCCTGGCGTCGGACCCGAAAGAACTGTTGCAACGCGTCCGCGCAGGCCGCCGCGCACACACCGCCCTGCACCTTGGTCCGATGGTTCAGCCGGGGTTGCGCAAACAGATCCACCACCGAGCCTGCGGCGCCGGTCTTGGGGTCGGGCGCACCGAACACCACCCGCGCCAGACGGGCGTGCAGCATGGCGCCCGCGCACATCGCGCAGGGCTCCAGCGTGACGTAGAGCGTGCAGTCTTCGAGCCGATAGTTGCCCAGCGCCTGGGCCGCGGCGCGCAGTGCGTTGATTTCGGCATGGCCGCTGGGGTCGCGTTGCGCGATGGGGGTGTTGCGCCCGCTGGCGATCAACGCGCCATCCTTCACCACCACGGCGCCCACCGGCACTTCGCCGGCCCCGGCGGCAGCGCGTGCCTCGTCGAGCGCGCGCTGCATCCAGTCTTCGTCGTTCATCGGGCTGCGGTCGAATCCGGCATTGGCAGCTACTTCGCCTCGTCCGGCATCGCGCGCGGCTGTTGCATTGCGGCTTCGACCTGCTGGCGCACGTGCTGCTGAATTTGCTGGCTTTGTTCGCGCACGTTCGGCGTGGGTCTGCCTGCGACCGGAGGCGCGGCCGCTGGCGTCAGCGTGCTCATCTGCTTCTTTGCCAGCAGGCCGACGATCACCAGCGCCAACACCAGGCCGACCAATCCAAGACTACGCATGCTCGGCTCCTTCGGCCATGCCGAGCCGCTGCATCCACGCGGCCAGTGCCTGCTCGTCGGGCGTGCCCTGGCTGTAGGCGGTGTACATGGCGGCATGGGCCTCGCGGCGGTGCTGGTTGAGCTTGAGCTTGCATTGCCAGGCGACCACCTTCAACTCGAAGCCGACGATGCCGGCCAGCATCTTGAGCTGGAATTCCTCCCCGAGGCTCTTCCATTGCTCGGCATAGGCGGGTTCGTGTTCGCCGATCAGGCGCTTGAGCAAGGCGTCCTTTTCCTGCGGCGATTCGATGAGCGTGGCTTCGACGGTGCAATGCACGGCCAGGTAGTTCCACGTCGGCACGCGGGCGAGGTCGGGATAGACGCCGGGCGACATGTAGGCATGCGGCCCCTGGAAGGTGACGACGGCGCGCGGACGTGCCCGCAGGTGGCGCCACAGCGGATTGGGCTTGGCGCAGTGGCCGAGCAGGGAGAACTGCGTGTCGTCGCGCACGTCCACCACCAGCGGCAGGTGCGTCACTTCGGGCAAGCCTTCCTCGTCGGTGGCGATGAGGCTGGCGAAGGAATGCGCGCGCATCAGCTCGATGGCGACGTCGCGATTCTTCTCGTTGAATTGCGGGGGCAGGTACATGTTCTTGCGTGAGTGCTGGGGCGGTCGCGGGGAAGGCTCCGGACTTGTGCGGAGCCCACCTTAGTGTGCCAGCGGCATCGGCGCCTGCAACAGCGCCGCCAGCGCGTCGTTGAATTCCGCCAGGCTGCGCTGGAGGGCCGCGAATCGTTCCCGCGCTGCGTCGGCATCGCCTTCCTTGGCGGCGTCTTCCAGCGCTTCGCAATCGCGCATCACAGACTCGGCCTTGACCAGCCGCGCAGCGCCCTTGATCTTGTGGGCGGCCGAGGCCACCTTGCCAAGGTCGTTGGATTCGATGAATTCCGCGAGTTCTTCCGCGTCCGACAGGTTCGAGCGCAGGAGCGCCTCCATGAAACTGGACTCCACTGCGGGATCGCCGCCTGAAAAGGTCTTGAGCGTGGAAAGGTCGAAGGGCTGGTCTGGCGTGGCCGACCCGGTCGTGGCTGGGTCCGACGCCGGCCCCGCGCTGGCGCCGCCATGCAGGTGCCGGCGCAGGGCATCACGCAGGGCATCGACACTGAGCGGCTTCATCAGGCATTCGTCCATGCCGACGTCGAGGGCGTGCTTGCGCTCCTTCTCCTGCACGTGTGCCGTGCATCCCAGCACAGGTCGGCGCGGCAGGCCTTTTTCTCGCTCGATGGCGCGAATGGCCTCGGTCAATGCATACCCGTCCATCACGGGCATCGAGCAGTCGGTGATGACCACGTCGAAGGCGTCATGGCGCCACATGTCCAGCGCGATCTCCCCGTCCTCCGCGGTTTCGCATTGCATGCCGAGGAATTCCAGTTGCCGCTTCAACAGCATGCGGTTGGCCGGATGGTCGTCGACCACGAGCACCTTGCAGTTCCGGAGGCTGGAGAGCGGGGACTCCGCCGCCCTTCTGGCCTCCTCCTCGTCCGGCAGCCCGGCGGGCGCGGCCAGCACCGGCAACCTCAGTTCGACCAGCACGCTGGTTCCCTTGCCGTGCTGGCTTTGCACGGAGATTTCCGCGCCCATCTTCGTGCACAGGCGCTGCACGATCGGCAGGCCCAACCCGGTGCCGCCGATGGCGCGCGGGCCCGCGGCCTCGGCCTGGAAGAAGGGCTTGAAGAGGTTGGCGAGGTCGGCCGCGCCGATGCCGATGCCGGTGTCTTCCACCTCGAGTTCGACATGCTCCACGTCATCGACCCGCATCACATGCCGCAAGCGGATCGTGACGCCGCCCTCGTCGCTGTACTTGATCGCGTTGCTGACCAGGTTGTTGACGATCTGCCGAAAGCGCACGCCGTCCACCGCGTGCCACTGCGCCACCCGTTCGTCGATCTTCACGGTGATGTCGAGACCGCGCTGTCGAGCCATGCTGGCGAAAACGTTCGCCACTTCCCGGATCAGCGGCCGCAGTTGCGCCGGCCGCGGAATCACCTCCAAGCCACCGGCCTCGATCTTGGAGATGTCGAGGATGTCATCGATCAAGCCCAGCAGCCCTTGCGCAGATTTGCGGGCCAGGTCCGCCGAAGCCAGGTCCTCGCGGGAGAGCCGGCCCTCGCGCACCATCAGCTCGAGCATGCCCAGGACCGCGTTCATCGGGGTGCGGATCTCATGGCTCATGGTGGCCAGGAAGTTCGACTTGGCCCGATTGGCCGCCTCGGCCTTTTCCCGGGCCGTCTCGATCTGCGCCACCATCTGCTGGCGCTCCGTCATGTCGATGGCGCCGCTCACGAAAGCCACGCGCGCCCCGCCCTCGACCAGCGAGATGGGCGCGGCCCAGTGGTTGATGTGCTTGATCTCGCCGCCCAGCACCACATCGATGTCCTCGTTGATGCTGCGCCCCTCCGCGACCAATTGCATGTACTGGGCGTGCACCGACCGCACCTGCTTGGGCGTGGCTTCGGTCACGCTGGATTCAGGCAAGGTCTTGCCCAGGACGTCCTGCCGATCCACATGGAAGAAGGTTTCGAAGGCGCCGTTGCAGAAGATCAGCCGGGCATGCATGTCGCGCACGCAGATGGCATGCGGTATGCCTTCGAGCATGGCCCGCTGGAAAGTGAGCTGGTCGCGCAGTTCCGCCTCGGCCTCCAGCCGCCGGGTCACCTGCTTCTTCAGTGCACGGTTCCATACGGCGACCAGGAGCAGGCACAGCAGCAAGGCCGCACCGATGGGGTAGAGCCAGTGCGCGTAGTGGCTCCAGCCCGTGGACGGATGGTTGGAGAAGGTCCAGTTGGTGCGCAGGCGCCGCATCTCTTCCGGGGAGATGCTCTGCAGGGTCTTGTCGATGATCGAGAGCAGCACCGGGTTGTCCGCCCGCACGCCGAAGGACACGTCGACCGGCGCATCGTTGATCGCGCCTGCAACCTTGAGTTGGTTGGCGTAACGCTGCCGGATGAGGTAGCTCGCCGTGTTCACGTTGCCCACCGTCACGTCCGCCTTGCCGCCGGCCACGTATTCGTAGCTTTCGGCAATGGAGTCGACCGGCACCAGCTCGACGCCCGGCACGCGTTGCTTCAACGCTTCCGCGACGCTGTTGGGCGCGAGGTACGCGATGCGCTTGCCGGCCAGCTTGTCGATGCGCAGGATATCGGGGCCGTCGACCCGCGAGACCAGCACCCAGTAGCCCCGGTAGTACGGCGCGGAGGGCAGCACGTCGATCTCCGATTGCTGGCCGGTGATCATGACCGGCAGCAGGTCCGCCCGACCGATCCTGCCGGCCCGCGTCTGGATCGGCTCGAACTTGAGGCCGGTTTCGCTGGTGATCTTGCTCATCACCTGCACGGTCAGGCCGGCGTACCGGTCCGACTGGTCGACGAACATGAAGGGCATGCGGTCGGGCACCGCGGCATAGTGCATCACCGGGTTCGCGGCGATCCATTTGCGCTCCTCCTCGGACAGGTTGACGCGCTCCGCCGGCTCGGTCGGCTCGTAGGTGGGCGACCAGCGCGCCTTGATGTCCTGGCGCACCCGCGGCGGCAGCGAGGTCAGCACCTGGTTGATCAGCCGCTGCAGCACCGTGTCGTCCGAACGCACGGCGAAGTGCACCGAGTAGACCGGCTCCTCGCCGAAATTGGCGATACGCAGCTTGCTCAACTGGTACTGGTCGATCAGGTAGCCGGCCGTGGCACCGTTCTCCACGAACAAGGCAACCTTCTCGTCGGAGGCGGCGGTCAGGCCGAGGAACACGCCCGCGTAGGGAACGAGCTTCGCGGACGGGTACGCCGCCCGCAGCGCCTCCAGCGGGACGTGGCCGGGGATGTAGCCCACGCTGATCGGCGCGCCGCGGTCGATCGGCCCATTCAGCGCGGTGACTTCCACATGGCGGCTGACGAAGTACGGCACGGTGAGCGCCACCCCGCCGCCGGACCGCATCCGCGGCACCGTCGGGAGGATGTCGACATCGCCCCTCGCCAAGGCCGCGGTGGCCTCCTGGATCGAACCGAAGGTCTTGACCTGCATGGCGATGCCCAAGGCGGTGCCAGCGGCGTCCAGGTAGTCGGGCGAGATGCCCTTGTATTCGTTGTCCAGCCCGATCAGGTCGAAGGGGGCCAGGTCATTCGGCAGCACGCCGACGACAAGGGTTCGGTGCGCCGCGAGCCATCGCTTGTCGCCGGCGCTGAAGGACAGCGGCAGGCTGGGCAGGTGGGTGTAGCCGACCAGGTTTGGCGGTGGCGCGGGCGATGCCTCCTGGCCCCTGGCGACTGTCGCGGTCCATCCCAGGAGCACCAGCAGGCCCAGCACCTTCCAGACTTGCCAACGCCAAACCAGACCGAGCGTGGCCACGATGCCGAACCTTCAGGTGATGAGGCCGTTGGCTCGCGCGAAGTCCACCAGTTCGACCAGCGTCGAGATGTTCAGCTTCTCGAACAGGCGCGTCTTGTAGCTGCTCACCGTCTTGTTGCTGATGAGCAGCATGTCGCCGATCTCCTTGTTGCTCAGGCCGCGCGCCAGGTGTTGCAGAACGCTCAGTTCCCGGTCCGACAAGGTCTTGACCAGGTCGGCCGGCGTCGCGCCCACGGTGCCCGTCAGCGATGTCAACGCACCGCTCGGAAAGACGCTGTAGCCCGACAGCACCGATTGCGCCGCCTGCACGATCGAGGCCATGTCCTCCGACTTGCTGAGGAAACCGTTGGCGCCGGCGTGCAAGGCACGGGTGGCAAAGATGGACTCCTGCTGGCCCGAGAGCACCAGCAGCTTGAGCATGGGATTCGACGCCTTGAGCCGCTCGATCAACTCCAGGCCGTTCATGCGGGGCAGGTCGAGGTCGAGGATCGCCAGCGAGGGTTGGAGGTCCCGGATGACCGTGAGCGCGGCCGGCCCGGAATCGGCATCGCCGACCACCTTGAAAAGCCCGCTGCCTTCCAGGACGGAACGGACGGCAACGCGGATGGCGGGGTGGTCGTCGACGATGACTACGGAGTGCATGGCGGCTCGATCCTCTCGGAACAGGCGTGACCCCCCAGCGGCAAATTCTAGGGGCTCACCCTGGAAGGTGTGAATCTTTCTACTGCGGCCACCGATCCCGGGACTGCGCTCCTCGCCGTACCGAAGTGCGGTTGCGGTGCTTGACCCGAGCTCGGCGCCCCCGCTACGAAGTCTTCACACCTTGTTCAGCGGGCGCTGGCCGCCTTCAGCATGGCGATCATCGGCGCATAGCCGCGCATGGTCGCCAGTTGCAACGGGGTGTTGCCTTCCCGATCGGTCAACTGCAGGTTGGCGCCGGCCTTGACCAGCAGCGCCAGCGTGCGTTGGTGCCGCGGGCCACCATCGCCGAGCACGATCGATTCGATCACCGCCGTCCAGTGCAGGTTGTTCACATGGTCAAGCGGTGCGCCGGCCGTGATGAGTTGGCGAACGACTTCGTCATGGCCCAGGTGTGCCGCCGCGATCAACGCGGTGCCGTCATATCGGCTGGTGACCTGGCTTGCGCTCGCGCCGAGCCACAACAAGGTCGCGAGCGTGGCCGGGTCGTTGGCCACGGATGCGATGGTGACCGCGTCATAGCGGTCGTTCTCCAGGGCATTGAGGTCCGCACCGGCTTGTGCGAGGGCGCGGATCACGTCGCTGTGGCGCGCAAAGGTCGCGACATGCAGCGGCGTGCGGCCATGGGCGTCGCGCGCCTTCGTGTCGGCGCCGGCCTTCAACTCGCTGTTCAACGAGGCCAGGTCACCTCGCCAGGCGGCCTTGTGAAGGGCCTCGTAGGCTTGCACTTCCGTGGAGGACGGTCCCACCTGCGCCACGGCCGGACCAGCGCACAGGAACAGCACGCCCAGCAGCGCGAACAGGCGGCGACGCATGCTCATCAACCCAGCAGGCCCTTGACCTTGTCGAGCGCTGCGTTGGCGCATTGCTCGTCGAGGTGGCCGCCGGGTGCACCGCCGACGCCCACCGCGCCGATGACGTCATTGCCCGCCTTCACCGGCACGCCGCCACCCAGCAGCAGCATGCCCGGCAGGTAGACCAGGTTGGCGGCGCCAGCGTTCTTCTGCGAGCCTTCCATCATGGCTTGCGTGGGCGACTTGGCCGATGCCGAGGTCCAGGCCTTGCGCTCGCTCGACGCCAGCGTGTGCGGGCCGGCGTTGTCGGCACGCTGGACGGCACGCACGGTGCCGGCGCGGTCGACCACCGTGGCTGCCACGTTGTAGCCATTGGCCGCGCAAGCGGCGACCGCAGCGGAGGCAATCTGGGTGGCCAGTTCGAGCGACATGTTCTTCTCGGTGCGGACCAGGGGCTGCGCTGGTTGTTGCGCTTGTTGTGCGTGCGCGCCGATGGCTGCGAATGCCAGTGCGATGGCGCCGAGACGAAGGGTGGAATGCATGTGAAATCTCCAGTGAGGAATGACCGTGCTGGCAGAAGCGCCAACCGCGTCGCTACTGTAGAAAACGCCCTGCCCGGCCGCTATTCGTAGGGCTACGCGCGGTGCTCCGTAGTTCTACGGAGCGGCCCGTTCCGCCAACGCGGCATAGCGGCGGATCAGTTGCGCCAGCGAGTCGCAATCGAGCTTGGCGAAGAGGTTGGCACGGTGCGTCTCGACCGTGCGCGGCGAGAGCGTCAGCGCCCGCGCGATCTCCTTGTTGGTGAGTCCGGCGACGATCATGCCGAGCACTTCGCGCTCCCGCTCCGAGAGTTGCGCAAAGCGTTCGCGCGCGAACTGATCGACCTGCGCACGCTCGCGCGAATTGACGTGTTGACGGACCGCGTGCTGCAGCGCCTCGAGCAGTTGCTCGTCGTCGACCGGCTTCTCCAGGAACTCCGCCGCGCCCGACTTGAACGCGCGCCGGCACATCTCCACCGTGCCGTGGCCGGTCAGCATGATGATCGGCTGGTCCACCTGCTGGGCCACCAGCCGGTCCAGCACCGTGAGCCCGCTGATGCCCGGCATGCGCACGTCGAGCACGATCGCGCCGATGCCGCCGCGGTCGAACTGCTCGATGAAGGCTTGCGGATCGGACCAGGTCTGCACGCGCAGTCCCACCGTGCCGATCAGCAGCGCCAGGCTGTCGCGCACGGCCTGGTCGTCGTCGATCAGATGGATGAGGGGCGACAGTGGTGGATTCATGGCGTTTGTGCCAGCGGCAGGCTCAGGACGAAGCGCGCACCGCCCGCCATCGAGGCATCGGCAGCAAGCGAGCCGCCCATGTCGCTGGCCAGCGATTCGCTCAGGCTCAGGCCAAGGCCCAGGCCGCCTTCGCGGGTGCTGTAGAAAGGTTCGAACAGGCGCGGCAGTGCTTCCTCGGCAATGCCGGGACCGTTGTCGCTCACGACGAGCTGGCCCATCGCGTCTTGCGTACGGACTTCGATCTCGATGCGGCGCCGGCCGGGCGGCATCGTGTCCAGCGCCTGCAGCGCATTGATCAGGAGGTTGTGCACGACCTGCTCCAGCGCGACCGGGTCGGCCAGCACACGCACGGGCGCGCCCGGGTCGAAGCTGATGCCCACGTCACGTCGCGTGCATTCCGGCTCCAGCAGGTACAAGGCGCTGCGCGCTGCGTCCTGCAGCGCCACCGGCTCGCGCCGGCCGTGGCCGTCGGGCCGCTCGATCGCGCGCCGCAGTCGGGCCACCACTTCGGCAGCGCGCCGGGCTTGCTCGGCCGCCTTGCCCATCGCGTCGCGGGCCGTGTCCAGTTCCGGCGGATCGTCGGCCAGCAGGCGCCTGGCCGCCTGCGTGTTGGCCAGCATGGCGGTCAGCGGCTGGTTGAGTTCATGTGCCATGCCGGCCGCGAGTTCGCCCAACGCATTCAGCCGGGCGACTTGGCCAAGCCGCAACAGTTCCTCGGCGCGACGTCGCGCCTCGCGTTGGCGCATCAACATCCGCACGCCGCCGAGCACCACCCCCACGGCCAAGGCCCAGGTAGCCATCAGGATCCAGGGCAATTCCCGCCAGGCCACGTTGCGCTGCGCCACCACGTCGAAGGCCTGGCTCTCCGAGGCCAGCACCTTGCGGAAGTCGAAGCGCCAACCACCAATGCCGATGCGCCCCGGTTGCACGACGAACTGCTGCGCCGCTTGTTCGACGGTGACGCGGCTCTGGCTGGTCTTGGGGTCCATCGGCCAGTCGCGCCAGGGCACGGTCGCGGCTAGGTCGATGTCCAGCGCATAGCTGACCGGCTCCGCGCCGATGACCAGCCGGTAGCGGCCCCGCGCGAAGTCGACCTGCGCGAGTGCGGGCCGGTGCTGGCTGCGCGATTGCGCCTCGGCCTGGGCGATTTCGTGATCGGTCCACGTCCCGCCACGCTCGCGGCGTTCCACGGACAGGATGGAGGGATAGACCGAGGTCAGCCGCTGCTCGGGCGCATCGGCCGCGCCTGCCCTGCCGAGCAAAGCCAGCGTCGCCAGCACCGCGTCGTACTGCACCACCTGCTGGCTCAACAGCCGGTGCGCGATGCGGGCATCCGTCTCGAAGGCTTCCTGCAGTTGCTGCAACTCGCTGCGTGCCAGCCACACCGCGCCCGCCGCGCTGACCACGAGCCACGCGAGCCACCAGCCAGCGAGCGCGCGCAACCGTTGATTCATGGCGCGGATTGTGCCCGCGCATCCCGAGCCCGCGCACCGGGTCATGGATAACGAGAATCGCGCCGGCAAGCAAGCACGATAGCCTTTGCGGGCCGGACTTCCCGGCGCCGATCCGAGCAACATTGAGCGCGCCACGCAGCGCATGGGAGCTTCCACCGATGGACGTTCAACGTCACCTCGACGAACTGGACACGCAGGGCTACACCGTCATCCCCGACTTCCTGAAGGCCGACGACATCGCGCGCGTGCGCGCCGGCCTCGCGCCCTTTCTCAGCACCCACGCCGGGCGCAACAACTTCGAAGGCTTCAAGACCGAGCGGGTCTACACGCTTGCAGGCCGGGGCCGCTGCTTCGAGGACATCGCCGAGGACGCGCGGGTGCTGGCGCTGCTCGACAAGCTGCTGGCGCCCGGCTACCTGCTCACCGCCAGCCAGGCGATCTGCATCTACCCGGGCGAGACACCGCAGCCGATCCACTTCGACGATTCCTTCTATCCGATCCCGCGACCGCGGCCGTCGATCAGCATCAGCACCATCGTCGCGGTGGACGCATTCACCGCGGAGAACGGCGGCACCGAAGTGATTCCCGGCAGCCATCGCTGGAGCGACGCGCAGATCGCTGGCGCCTACGACGGCCATGACGCCGATGCCGACATGCCACCGCAACTTGAACGCCAACTGGTGCCGATGGAAATGCCCGCAGGCGCCTGCGTCGTCTTCCACGGCACCCTGCTCCACCGCGGCGGCGCCAACCGCAGCCATGCCGAGCGCCTCGCCTTCTCCAACCAGTATTGCGAACCCTGGGCGCGCACGCAGGAGAACTTCTTCCTCGGCATTCCGCCCGCGCTGGTCCGCCAGATGTCGCCGCGCATGCAGACGCTGCTGGGCTACGAAATCATGGCGCCGTTCATGGGGCATGTGACCGCGTCGCATCCCACCAAGGTCCTGCGTCCCGGGTACGTCAACGTCGTCGAGTCAGCACGAGAAACATGAAACCCACCGCCGAATGCGCCTGCGGCGCGCGCCCTCGAGGGGCGCACCCAGCGGTCCGGCAAAGCCGGTCCCGCGGGTACCCACGAACCGGCAAGGCACTGTCGTGACTGCACTTCAAGCACAAACCGATCCTCCAACCCAGAAAGGGAGACACACCATGGCGCACATTCATCCGCTGGACAAATTCATCGGCGACACCTGGCCGACGCTCGCGAACGACGCGGAGATCCGCGAATTCGAAACCGTGCCCTACGACGAACGCATCGCCGCCGCGAGCACCTACGAGGCCTTGCAGCTCGGCGCGGCCTGCAACCCCGATGCGCCGGCGCTGCTGTACCTGCCCAATGCCGATCCCGAAGAGACACCGGTTCGCGTCACCCACCGCGAGTTCCTCGGCCGCGTCACGCAGGCGGCCAACCTCTTCACCGAATCCGGCATCGGGCCCAACGACGTGGTGAGCTTCCTGCTGCCGCTGGTGCCGCAGGCCTTCTTCACGCTGTTCGGCGCCGAGGCCGCGGGCATCGCGAATCCGGTGAACCCGCTGCTGGAGCCGGGCCAGCTCGCGGAAATCCTTCGTGCAGCCAACACCAAGGTGCTGGTCGCGCTGGGCCCGGTCCCCGGCACCGACATCTGGACCAAGGTCGAGCGCATTCGCGAGTTGATGCCGGAGCTCAAGACGGTCTTCGTGGTGGGCGGCGCCGACGATGCTGCGCGCGGGGTCTACAACCTCGACACCGCCGTCGCGCGCCAGCCCGCCGACAAACTCACCAGTGGCCGACGCATCGCCTCCAGCGACATCGCGGCCTACTTCCACACCGGCGGCACCACTGGCCTGCCCAAGCTCGTGCGCCATACCCATGCCAACCAGGTCTACCAGGCGTGGGCCATGGACCTGCTCCTCAAGCTCAAGCCCGGCAGCACCTTCCTGTTCGGCCTGCCGCTGTTCCATGTGGGCGGCGCGCTGACGCAGGGGCTGGCGACGCTGTCCGGCGGCGGCGCGCTCGTCGTGTTGTCGCCTTCCGGCTGGCGCAATCCGGCGTCGATTCGCAATGTGTGGCGCCTCATCGAACGCTATCGGCCCGAGGTTTTCGGCGGCGTGCCCACCGTCATGGCGGCAGCGCTCAACGTGCCTGTGGATGGCGCCGACGTGTCCAGCCTGCGGCGCGCCGCGGGCGGCGGTTCCGCCATTCCGGTGCCGGTCGGCAAGGCGTACGCGGAGCGCTTCAACATCCCGGTGATGGAGGTCTATGGCATGACCGAGACCTCCAGCGTGCACGTCATCTCGCACGAGACGCGGCCGATCCGCATCGGCGCCGTGGGGCACCCCGTTCCCTACAGCCATGTGCGTGTCGTGCAGCTCGATGAACAGGACCGCGTGGTGCGTGATTGCGAGGTCAACGAGATCGGCGTGATCACGATGAGCGGGCCGGGCGTGTTCTCCGGCTACCTGAACGACAAGCACAACAAGGGCGCTTTCGTGGAACCTGGCTGGGTCAACTCGGGTGACCTGGGCCGCCTCGACGAGGACGGCTATCTGTGGGTCACCGGGCGCGCCAAGGACCTGATCATCCGCGGCGGCCACAACATCGATCCGATGGCGTTGGAGGAAGTTTTCTTCCAGCATCCCGCCATCGCACTGGCGGCGGTCGTCGGGCAGCCCGATGTGTATGCGGGCGAGTTGCCAGTCGCCTACGTGCAACTCAAGGCGGGCGTGACCGCCGATGCGGCCGAACTGCGCGCCTTCATCGCCGAGCGCACGCCCGAGCGCGCCGCGGTGCCGGTGAACCTGTACCTGGTCGACAGCATTCCATTGACCGCCGTGGGCAAGGTGTTCAAGCCGGCGCTGCGCTGGGATGCCGCGGGTCGCACGGTGACGCAGATGCTGGCGGACCTGGTTCCCGCAGGCAAGCAGATGTCCGTCACCGCCGGACCCTGCCCGGTGAACGGCAATCTGATCAAGGTCAGGTTCGAAGGCGTCGGTGAGGGCGAGCGGGAACGGCTCGCGCAGGATGTCGGCGCGCGCATCGGGCCGCTGGTGTGGAAACACGAAGTCGTCTGGAGCTGAACGAAGCCCACCCAGCGGCGCCCGTGGCGCGCTTCAATCAACCGCCGGTACCACGGGCGCCACCACCGGCGCGTGTACCGGCAGGGCGTGTGACGCCAGGCCGGTAGCTTTCGGCGCCTCCTCCGGAATGCGGCACAGTCCCCAACGCACCAGCCATCGGCCGACCACCTCGTGCGCGCTCAGCCATGCGAACGGGATCGATCCGATCAGGCCCGCCAGCACCGGCGACCAGACCCAGATCGCACCCGGCGTCCGCAAGAAAACAAGGCCGGCCAGCACCAGCCCGAGCAACGTCTGCGGCCACAACCCGCGCAGTGCGACCCTCCAGTCGATGCGCTGCACATCGCGCTGCTGCGCGGCCCAGCCGACGCGCCGGCCGAAGGGCAGCCCGAGCAGGAACAGGGTCACGGCCACCGCCACCACAGGCGCTGTCAGCAGCCAGAAACCGAATTCCAGCACAGCGCCGCAAGCGATACGCGGCGCACCACCATAGGCCCGGCGCAGCGGACCGCGCAGCATCACGTCGACCAGCGTGGCCAGCTTGGGCGCCAGGTTCATGCCCATCACGGCGACGAACAGCACGACTGCGAAATCGGGCCGGAAGGGCTGTTCACGCCACATCCCGAGCATCATGAAAGCAAGCCACGCCGGCGCCCCCAGGTACATCGCAATCGCCAGCAGCAACTGGCAACGGCTCACCGGCAACAGCCCCGGCAAGGTGAGCAATTGCAGGTACTGCATGTTGCCTTGGCACCAGCGCAGATCGCGCCGGATGAACTCGAGCAGGTTCGGTGGGTTCTCTTCCCAGCTGCCCTCCTCGTCCGGCAGCACGCGGACTTCGTAGCCAGCGCGCCGCATCAGCACGGCCTCCAGCTGATCGTGGCTCAGCACCGGGCCGCCGAGCGGCGGCGGACCGGGCAACTCCGGCAACTCGCAATGCGCGATGAAGGGCTGCAGGCGCAAGATGGCGTTGTGGCCCCAGTAAGGACCACAGTCACCCTGCCAACTCGCCGCACCCAAGGTGTACGAACGCATGCCCAGCCGCATGCCGAACTGAAACATGCGCGTGAAGGCGCTGGCGCTGGGCAGCCCGGTCACCAGCGTCTGCAGGATGCCGATCGCGGGCCGCGCTTGCATGATGCGCACCAGCCGAAGCATCGCCTGTGGCGTCATCAGGCTGTCGGCATCGAGCACGATGGCGTAGTCGTGCAGCGTGCCCCAGCGCTCGCAGAAGTCGCGGATGTTGCCGGCCTTGAAGCCATGGTGCTGCTCGCGCAGCCGGTAGCTCAGCGCGATCGCCGTGCCGAAGCGCGCCTGCAGTGAAGCCACCATGCGGGCTTCAGCGGCCACGATCCCGGGCTCGTCGCTGTCGCTCAGGACGTAGAGATGGAAGGCCGCCGCCTGCCCGCTGTCGACGAGGCCGTGGAGCATCCAGGCCAGGTTGCGCGAGAGGCGGCCCGTGTCCTCGTTGCGAATGCAGGCCAGCAGTGCCGTGGACGATTCGATGCGCTGCAGCGGCTCGGCGGCATGGATGTGCGGTGCGACCAGGCCGGCCGCATGGCGGCTGGCGCCCATCAGAGCCAGGCCGATGGCCGCATTCCAGAAGCCGACCACCGTCCACGGCAGCGTGACCGCGAAAGCCAGCAGCATCCCGAGGCCCAGCGCGTCGATCCTTCCGACGAACAGCGTCGCAGCCATCAGCCAGACCAGGCCGAGCACCGTGGCTGCGACGGCCAGGGCAAAGCCAGCGCGTCGCCAGCGCAGGCCGGCGTTCACGACGACGTCAGGCTTCACAGCATGCGGCGCAACAGCCCGTCGCGTCGGATGAAGGTGTGATGCACGACGCCCGCCAGATGTCCCAGGATCAGCAGCCCGATCGCGATCGCACCGCAGAAGTGCAGGAAGGACAGCACCTTGGCGAGCGCCTCGTCCTTGCCCACCGGTGACGGGATCGGCAACACGTTGAAGACCGACAGCGGAAAGCCCCAGGCGTTGGTGGCCAGGAAGCCAATGATCGGCATCAGCACCAGCAGCACGTAAAGGCCGATGTGGTTCGCATGCGCGACGAAGCGCATCCATGCCGGCATGTCGAGCGGCAACGGCGGCGGCGGGTTCAGGCGGCGATTGACGATGCGGATCAGCACCAGCACGAAGATCAGCACGCCAAAGCTCTCGTGAATGTTGTAGAGCCGCATCTTGAAAGCCTCGTCGGCCGGCTCGAAGAAGGCGATCCAGATGCCGGCTGGAATGACGACGAGAAGCACCAGCGCGCTCATCAGCCAGTGCAACAAGCGGGACGAAGCAGCGTAGCGCGACACAGGTGTCATACAAGCCTCCAGATTCGTCGGATGGCGATCAGCGCGCCTGGGCGGTCGCAGCCGGACCATCTCATCGGCTGCGACCTTGGCGCCGCCGGCCGATGGTAAGGGAGATTGGGGAGCACGGATATCCTCGGCCGCACCATACTGCTTGGTCCGAGCCGTGCCCCATGGTGCATGAGCGCCATCAACGCACTACAGGAACCGACCCATGGTCCCGCCTCGCAAGATGCCCAAGGCCAAAGTGCCTGCCAGGAAGGCTGCCCGACTGGCGGCAGTGAAGCGGTCCGCCGCGCCAACGGCTGCCGCCGAGACGAACGATGATGGCGCAGTCACGCTCGAACAGGCCAAAGCCATCGTCGCGGCACGCGCGCGTGCGCGCACGCCTGCCCCTGCGGGCGCAGCAGCCGGCCCCCTGCCCCCACCCGCCGCGACATCGTTGCGCGATGTCGCCCGTGAACGCAAGCAGATGGCGCAAGCGCAGCGACGCGAGCAGAAACAGCGCATCCAGGACTACAAGGCCGTGATGCAGGTGATGAAGCAGCGCGGCGTGCAGAACATGGCGCCAGAGGAGCAGCCGTCGGCCGCGGCCGCACGCCCGGGCGCCAGGGTGCCTCTCACGGCGGCCGCTCCGGGCGGCCCGCTGCGCGTGTTCGCGGAAGGCGACTCCTGGTTCGACTATCCCTATCCGCTGTTCGGCGGCGGCATCATCCCACGCCTGGAAAAGCGCATGGGCATCCCCATCCTGAACCTGGCCAAGGCTGGCGACGAAGTGCGTTTCATGATGGGCGTGGACGAGCGCAAGCTGATGGCCGAGCAGCTCAGCGCGGGTTGCCCCACGGGCGGTGAATGGGAGGTGTTGCTGTTCTCCGGCGGCGGCAACGACATCGTCTCCAATCCGATGGCGCTCTGGGTGCGGGACTTCGTGGCGGGGAAGCCACCCGCTCAACTGATCCATCGGCCCCGCTTCGACGCGGCCCTGGCCATCGTGCGCGCCGGCTACGAGGACCTGATCGCCCTGCGCGATGCGCTGAGCCCGCGCACACATCTGGTCTTCCATGCGTATGACTTCGCCCTGCCCGACGGGCGCGGCGTCTGCCATCTCGGGCCCTGGCTCAAGCCGACCTTCGACCTGCGCGGGTTCCCGACGCAACAGGCCGGCGCCGAGGTCGTGAAGCTGATGCTGTCGGACCTGGCCTCGCTGCTGCAAGCGCTGGCCACCGCGCACAAGGGCGTGACCTTCATCAACGGTCAGGGCACGCTGGCGCCGGCGGCGGCGAGCTGGCACAACGAGCTGCATCCGTCCCGGCAGGGATTCGACAAGTTCGCCGCCCTGTTCCATGCGCGGCTCAAGGCGCTCTTTCCGAACCGCATGCCGGCGTGAGGCGCATCGCGGTCAACCGGGCCAGGACCGGGCCGACCTCACGATCGCCGGCTCGCTGCTACGACCCGATCACTCCCACTCAATCGTCGCAGGCGGCTTCGAACTCACGTCATAAGTCACGCGGTTGATCCCGCGCACCTCATTGATGATCCGCCCCGACACCTTCTTGAGCAGCGCATAGGGCAGCTCCGCCCAATCGGCCGTCATGAAGTCGCTGGTCTGCACCGCGCGCAACGCCACCACGTAGTCGTACGTGCGCCCATCGCCCATCACACCCACGCTCTTCACCGGCAGGAACACCGTGAAAGCCTGGCTGGTGAGGTCGTACCAGGTCTTGCCGGACGCATCCTTGAAGTTGCGAAGCTCCTCGATGAAGATCGCATCGGCGCGGCGCAGCAGGTCGGCGTATTCCTTCTTCACTTCACCGAGGATGCGCACGCCGAGGCCCGGGCCCGGGAACGGATGGCGATAGACCATCTCGGGCGGCAGCCCCAGCGCCACGCCCAGTTCGCGCACTTCGTCCTTGAACAGGTCGCGCAGCGGCTCCAGCAGCTTGAGACCCAACTGTTCAGGCAAACCGCCAACGTTGTGATGGCTCTTGATCGTCACGGCCTTCTTGCTCTTCGCGCCGCCCGACTCGATCACGTCCGGATAGATCGTGCCCTGCGCCAGCCACTTCGCGCCCTTCGCGCCCGCGCTTGTCAGCTTCGCCGCTTCCTGCTTGAACACCGTGACGAACTCGCCGCCGATGATCTTGCGCTTGGCCTCCGGGTCGCTCACGCCCGCGAGCTTGCCCAGGAACAGGTCGCTCGCATCGACGCGGATCACCTTCGCATGCAGCTTACCGACGAACATGTCCATCACCATGTCGCCTTCGTTCAGACGCAGCAGGCCGTGATCGACGAACACGCAGGTCAGTTGGTCGCCGATCGCGCGATGGATCAGCGCCGCCGCCACCGACGAATCGACCCCGCCCGACAGGCCCAGGATCACTTCCTCGTCACCCACCTGCTCGCGGACCTGCTCGACCGCCTCGGCGATGTGGTCCCGCATCACCCAGTCCGGCTTCGCGCCGCAAATGCCGAGCACGAAGCGATCGAGGATCGCCTGCCCCTGCACCGTGTGCGTGACTTCCGGGTGAAACTGCAGCGCATAGAAGTGCCGCGTCTCGTCGGCCATGCCGGCGATCGGGCAACTGTCGTTCGACGCCATCAGCTTGAAGCCCGGCGGCATTTCGGTGACCTTGTCGCCGTGGCTCATCCAGACGTTGAGCATGCCGTGGCCTTCCGGCGTGGTGAAGTCGGCGATGTCCTTCAGCAGTTCGGTGTGGCCATGCGCGCGCACCGCCGCCGAGCCGAACTCGCGCTTGTGGCCGCTCTCGACCTTGCCGCCCAGCTGATGCGCCATGGTCTGCATGCCGTAGCAGATGCCGAGCACCGGCACGCCCAGTTCGAACACCGCCTGCGGCGCCTTGTCGGTCGTGTCTTCGTAGACGCTCGCATGGCTGCCAGAAAGGATCACGCCCTTGAGCGTGCCGTCCTTGGCGTATTCGCGCACCCATTCGTCGCTGACGTCGCAAGGATGAACCTCACTGAACACATGCGCCTCGCGCACACGGCGGGCGATCAGTTGCGTGACTTGCGAGCCGAAGTCGAGGATGAGGATTTTCTGGTGTTGCATGTTTCGTTCAGTCCAGTGCAATGCGCTCGATGCCGCAAGCTTGGGCGGCGCGCAGGAGTGCCTTGTCGGTCGATGCGATCTGGCCGTTGAGCCTCACGCAAAGTTCCAGGTACGCAGCGTCGTAAAAAGTCAGTTGATGGGCGCCGGCCATCCGCAGGATCGCGCTGCGGCGACGTGCATCGGGCGGCGGGTCGAATTCGATCTGGCATGCGCCCAGCAGCTTCATGCCCTGCTCGACCTGCTCGGGGTCGAGACGGCCCCGGCGCAAGGACATCAGCAGCAGGTTGCCCGTTTCCCAATGCCACAGCGACGGCGCATGGAAACGTCCCGGCTGCACGCGCACCTGCTTGTAGAGCTGGTCCGCCGCGTCGGTTCGTTCATCCGGAATGAGCCAAGCCGCGGCAGCGGAGGCGTCGACGATGACGGGCTTCAAAAACGGCGCCCCTCGTCGCGCAGTTTCTTCCAGTCACCAGGTTGGTAATCCGGGTCGGGCTTGACCAATGCGCGAAAGGCATTCAGTTCGTCCAGCGCTTGCTGGCCGAGCGCTTCGAGCGCATCGGGCGACTGTTCCTCGCCGGGCTCTCGGACGATGCGCGCAATGGGCCGGCCATGGCGCGTGAGTACCACCTCTTCGCCCTGTTCCACAGCGTGGATCAGCGCGGAAAGCTGGTTCTTTGCCTGATGAATGGCGATCGATTGCATGATCTGGCCTTATTTCAAAATCAGGCCAGATTATCGCCTATTCCGCCCGGTAGTTCGGCGCTTCCTTGGTGATCTGCACGTCGTGCACATGGCTTTCGCGAATGCCGGCCGAGGTGATCTCCACGAACTCCGCCTTGTTCTGCATGTCCGCGATCGTCGCGCAACCGCAGTAGCCCATGCTCGCGCGAACGCCGCCGGCCATCTGGTAGACGATCGACACGATCGAGCCCTTGTACGGCACGCGACCTTCGATGCCCTCAGGCACCAGCTTGTCCGTGTTCGGGTTGCCGGTCGTCGATTCCTGGAAGTAGCGGTCGGCACTGCCTTGCTGCATCGCGCCGATCGAGCCCATGCCGCGATAGCTCTTGTAGCTGCGGCCCTGGTACAGCACGATCTCGCCCGGCGCCTCTTCGGTACCAGCGAACATGCTGCCCATCATCACCGTGCTCGCCCCGGCCGCGATCGCCTTGGCAATGTCGCCCGAATAGCGCACGCCGCCGTCGGAAATCAACGGTACGCCGGTCCCTTGAAGCGCGGTAGCTACGCTGTCGACCGCCATGATCTGCGGCACGCCCACGCCCGCCACGATCCGCGTCGTACAGATCGAGCCCGGCCCGATGCCGACCTTCACCGCATCCGCGCCCGCATCCGCCAGTGCACGCGCCGCGTCGCCGGTGGCGATGTTGCCGCCGATCACGTCGACCTGCGGATAGTTCTTCTTGACCCAGCGCACCCGCTCGATCACGCCGGCACTGTGGCCGTGCGCCGTGTCGACCACGATCACGTCCACGCCGGCCTTCACCAGCGCCTCGACGCGCTCCTCGGTGCCCTCGCCCACGCCCACCGCCGCGCCCACGCGCAGCCTGCCCGAGCCGTCACGCGCCGCGTTCGGGAAGCTGGTCTGCTTGGTGATGTCCTTGACGGTGATCAGGCCCTTGAGCACCCATTCGCCGTTGATGACCAGCAAGCGCTCCAGCTTGTGCTTGTTGAGCAGCGCCTTGGCGTCTGCCAGCGTCGTGCCGTCGGGGACGGTGATGAGCTTGTCCCGCGGCGTCATGATCTCGGTCACCGGCGCGTCATAGCGATTCTCGAAGCGCAGGTCGCGCCCGGTCACGATGCCAACCACCTTGCCCGCATCCACGACTGGAAAGCCAGAGATGCCGAGTTGGTCCGACAGCGCCATCACCTGGCGCACCGTGTGCGTCGGCGTGATCACGACCGGGTCGCGCAGCACGCCGGATTCGTAGCGCTTCACCCGCGCGACTTCTGCGGCCTGCTGCTGGGCCGTCAGGTTCTTGTGCACGATTCCGATGCCGCCCTCCTGGGCAATCGCAATCGCGAGGCGCGCCTCGGTCACGGTGTCCATCGCCGCAGAAACGAGCGGGATGTTCAACGTGATGTTGCGGGAGAGTCGGGTGGCGAGGGAGGTGTCCTTGGGCAGGACCTGGGAGAACGCTGGCACCAACAACACATCGTCGAAGGTCAGCGCTTTGCCGAGAAGGCGCATGGGTGAGGCTCCAAAAGATGGATTGTAACGATGGGTGCGTAGTTACCCGGACGCGCGTAGCGTTGTCCCTGCGTTGCTTCCCTACAATGTTTAAAAGCGGTCGTCATTCGTTAATTTCCGACAACACATCCGTAACAATTTTCACGCAACCCCTGAACTGCCACCCATGAAACTAGCGCACGCCCTGATTCTTGGTTTCGCCTGTGCGCTGCCGTTGGCCGCGAACGCGCAATGGCAATGGGTCGACAACGCGGGCAAGACGGTTTTCAGCGACCAGCCCCCGCCACTCGACGTGCCGGAGAAGAACGTTCTTCGACGTCCCGCCAATGCCCGCAGCGCCCCCCGCGTGAACGTGGACGCCGCGCCCCCCACCGGCGCGGATGCCCCGGCCGCCACGCCCCCGCCTGCGGCCGCCAGCGCGCCCAAGCCCACCGGCATCGACAAAGAACTCGAGGAAAAGGCACGCAAGGCCGCGGAGGCCGAGAAAGCCAAGAAGGCCGCCGAGGAAGCCAAAGTCGCCAAGGCCAAGGCCGACAACTGCGCCCAGGCCCGCCAGAGCAAGGCCACCTTCGACAGCGGCATCCGCGTCGCCCGCGTCAACGCCAGCGGCGAACGCGAGATCCTGGACGACGCCCAGCGCGCCGCCGAAGTCAAGCGCGCGCAGGCGGCCATCGACCGCGACTGCAAGTAAATCTTCAGTAGCCCGGCTTGCCGCCCTCTCGCCGCCTGGCGAACAGTCCGGTCGCCCGCGCCCCTTGCCGACGAAAGCGCTCACGGCGCGCCACCTTCGGATCCACCGTGAGCGGGCGGCACAACTCGACGCGGTCGCCCTCACTCAGGGTTTGGTCCCATTCGACCGCCCGGCCCCAGACCCCGCACGCCATCGCGGCCCAATCCAGCGCCGGAAAGCGCGCAGGCAGTGCACTGGCGAGCACCGCATCGCGGACCGTCGCTTGCGCGGGCAGCGTCAGCGCCTGCTCGAAGACCTCGCGCGGCGCTGGCGAGTACACCAGCGTGATCTGCATCATCCCGGCGGCTTGTCGTAGACCTGCTCGGCGCGCTTCACGAAGGCCTCGACCAGGCTGGATGCGATCTTGTCGAACACCGGACCGACGAGTTTCTCCAGCGCGAAGTTGTTGAAGCTGTAGCTCAGGTTCAGGTCGACCCGGCAGGCCCGTTCGCCCTCCCCGCCCACCGGCTGGAACTTCCAGACGCCATCGAGATTGGAGAACGGCCCGCTGATCAGCTTGAGCCGCACTTCGCGGCCCGGCACCTGCGTGTTGCGGGTCGTGAAGCTCTGGTGGATGCCACCGAATGCGAGGCCGACCTCGGCCGTCATGCCGTGCTCGTCCTGGTCGATCACCTTCGAGCGATCGCACCAAGGCAGGAACTCCGGATACCTGGCCACGTCCGTCACCAGTGCATACATCTCCTCGGCGCTGTACCAGATCAGGACGGACTTGTGGACTGTTTTCATAGAATGGGTACGAGCGTGCGCGACGGATTGTATTGAAGCCATGCAGACCCCAAATCAAGCACCATGGCCACCAAGAAAAAAGCAGACCCCTCCTCCCGCATCGCCGACAACAAGAAGGCGGCGTACAACTACTTCTTCGAGGAGCGCTTCGAGGCTGGCATGGTGCTGGAAGGCTGGGAAGTGAAGTCCCTGCGCGAGGGCAAAGTGCAACTCACCGATGGTTACGTGATGATCCGCGACGGCGAGATGTTCATCGTCGGCTGCCAGATCAACCCGCTGCGCAGCGCCTCCACGCACACCACGCCCGATTCCATCCGCACCAAGAAGCTGCTGCTGCACAAGGAGCAGATCCGCCGCCTCACCGGCAAGGTCGAGCAGAAGGGCTACACGCTGGTGCCGCTCAACCTGCACTGGAAAGCGGGCAAGGTGAAGTGCGAGATCGCATTGGCCAAGGGCAAGGCCGAACATGACAAGCGCGACACCATCAAGGACCGAGAAGGCAAGCGCGAAGTCGAGCGCGCCATGAAGAGCCGCAACAGGTAGTTCGCCCGCATAAACTGCCGTGTCGCAATGAATACCTTCGTTGCGTCGATTTTTCTTAACTGAAGGGGAAACTTCATCATGATCACCAAACTGTTCAGCGCTTCCGTCGTCGCGGTCGCCCTGCTTTCCGGCTGCGGCAGCATGTCCAAGGCTCCCGACGCCCCGACCCGCACCTCCGACGGCGTGCTGATCGGCCCCAACGGCATGACGCTTTACACCTTCAACAAGGATGCGGTCAACAGCGGCAAGTCGGTCTGCAACGCAGCTTGCGCCACCAACTGGCCCCCGCTGTTTGCGCCCGACTCGCCCAAGCAACCCATGGGCCCCTACACCATCGTCACGCGTGACGATGGCAAGAAGCAGTGGGCCTACAAGGGCTGGCCGCTCTACTACTGGGCCAAGGACGCCAAGCCGGGCGACAAGACGGGTGACGGCATGGCCGACAAGGCTTGGGCAGTGGCGCGGCCCTGACGTAAAGCCCACCCCCGCAGCGCCTGCGGCGCCCGGGCGGCCGCCAGATGCGGCTGCTCTTACGGGCCGTCCAAGCCTGCACAGGCAGGCTTGGAGCCGCGGCCCTCAGCCCCTCAAGGGGGCGCACCTGGCGGCCCGGCGAAGCCGGTTCCGCGGGTGCCCACGAGCAGGCATTGCGCGCCAGCTTTCCTGCGTCGCTGGGCCGCGCGGCAGCGTCAACTCACTGGCGCTGCCGCCAACCCAACCATTCGTTGACCACCAGCGCACCCATCACGAGCGCACCACCGGTCAATACGCTGGACGCAGGCGTTTCACCCGCGCCGACCCAGGCCAGCGCAATTCCGAACAGCACCTCCAGCAGCGACAGCAAGGCCACTTCGGGCGCCTTCAGCACCTTGGCGCACAGCACCGAGAGCACGCAGGGAATCGCCAGCTGGAACAAACCCAGGAACGCCAGCAACCCCAGGTCATGCGCATTGGCCTGGAACGGCCAGGCCAGCGGCAAGGTCACCAGCGCCGACAGCGCCGCACCGATCAGCACGGCCGGAACCAGGTCCACATCGTGACCGGTGGCATGGGCATGCTGCACCACGGTCCAGTTGCAGGCGAGCGCCAGCGGCACGCACAGCGCGACGAAGGTGCCCGTCATCGACCCCTGGCCGAACTGCTGGCCGTACATCCATGCGATGCCGACACCCGCCACCGCAATGGCGCCCCAGGTGCGCGCCGGCAGCTTGTGGCCAATGAAGATGCGCGCCGCCAGGGCCGTGAACAGGGGACCGACCGACATCGTGACCAGCACGTTGGCGGTCGAGGTGATCGTCAGCGCCACCATGAAGGCGGTGAACATCACGCACCAGCAGAGGCCGGACACCCAGAGGTCGACGCCGCCGCGCCGGATCTTCGTGAAGACCGCGCGTCCTTGCCAGGCCGGCAGGATCACCAGCAGCGCCAGCACCGTGAACAGGCTGCGCCAGAACGTGACCTCGAAGCTGCGCGCCGCTTCGAGATGCCGCGTCACCACCCCGGCCGTGGCCCACATCAGGGTCACGACCACCATCAACCAGACCGCGCGCGTGTGCGGCAGCTTCAAGACTTGCCCCCACCCGGGGACTGGCCGTCGTTCGATCCGAGCAAGCAAAGGGCGGTGCATCGAACATCGCTCAGCGCGTCGACGATGCGCTGCAACGCCTCACGTTGCCGACCTGCAGGAACCTGCGCCGGCTGGGGCAACAGGCGCAATGCAAAGGCGCGCGACACCAGCGGCAGGCCGCGCGCATGCACCCGCGCGAGATCGGACATCGTGTCGAGCAGCGCGCAGTAGGAAGCGCCGAAGCGGGTATCTGCAAAAAAGGAGGCCACGCCCGCATAGAGTTGCAACAACGAGTTCTGGGCGCGCTTCAAGCCGCCAAGCCGCAACTGCGAGGTTTGCGCTGCACCCAGTTTCTGCAACATGGCTTCGGCGAGCAGCACCTGCCGGGCGATGCAGCGCGCCACGAAGGGCTGCAGCACCGCGATTTCGCCCTGGTAGTCGACCACGTTCTGCACCACGGCTTTGGCATCGGGAACGCCCTGCTGCAGGGCGTTGAAGCTTGTGTACGCCGTGATCGCGGCCCGGGTGCGGTCGCACACCTGCGACAGGGCCGCAAGGTCCTCCGGCTCGTACTTCACGTTGTCGACAAAGCGCGTCGAATCGCCGAGCAGGCGCAGCACGACCCCGCCTTGTGCATCGGCCAGACGCGGCATCTCATCGGGGCGCAACGAGCGCAGCCCGTCGAAGGCGTGCCCGGCCTGGGCATGCGCGGTGAGGGGCAAGTCGGACCCGGCGCGGGCAAGCGGCGCGAGCGCCACCAGCACGAGCAGCATCCAGACAAGCGCAAGCCATCGCCACCCGTTCAGGGCAGCGACCGAGGCGTCCCCTGCCGACGCCTCCGACTCAGGCGGCCGTTTCGCGGGAAGCGCGCTTGCGTTCATGTTCCTTCAGGAAGCGCTTGCGCAGGCGAACGCTCTTGGGGGTGATTTCGACGAGTTCGTCGTCCTCGATGAATTCCACGCCGTATTCCAGCGTGAGTTCGATCGGCGGCGTGATCTTGATCGCGTCTTCCTTGCCGCTCACACGGAAGTTGGTCAGCTGCTTGGTGCGCGTGGCGTTCACGACCAGGTCGTTGTCGCGGCTGTGGATGCCGACAATCATGCCTTCGTACACCGGATCGTTGGCGCGCACGAACATGCGGCCGCGGTCGTCCAGCTTGCCCAGGGCGTAGGTGAAGATTTCACCGTCGTCCATCGAGATCAGAACGCCGTTCTTGCGGCTGCCGATCTCGCCCTTGTGCGGCTCGTAGCTGTCGAAAATGTTGCTGATGAGGCCGGAGCCGCGCGTCAGGTTCAGGAATTCGTTGGTGAAGCCGATCAGGCCACGCGCCGGGATGCGGTATTCCAGGCGCACGCGGCCGCGGCCGTCCGGTTCCATGTTGACCAGTTCGCCCTTGCGCTCGCCCAGCGCCTGCATCACGCCGCCTTGGTGCTGGTCCTCAATGTCGGCCGTCACCAGTTCGATCGGTTCGTGCTTCTCGCCGTCGACGGTGCGGAACACCACGCGCGGCTTCGACACGGCCATTTCATAGCCTTCCCGGCGCATGTTTTCCAGCAGGATGGTCAGGTGCAGTTCGCCGCGGCCCATGACTTCGAAGATGCCTTCTTCGTCGGTCTCGTTCACGCGCAGCGCGACGTTGTGCTGCAGTTCCTTCTGCAAGCGGTCCCAGATCTGGCGGCTGGTGACGAACTTGCCTTCGCGACCGGCCAGCGGGCTGGTGTTGACGCAGAAGTTCATCGTCAGCGTGGGCTCGTCGACTTTCAACATCGGCAGCGGCGCCGGATTGGTCGGGTCGGTGACGGTGACGCCGATGCCGATATCTGTGATCCCGTTGATCAGCACGATCTCGCCCGGGCCGGCTTCGGTGGCCTGCACGCGGTCCAGGCCTTGGAAGGTCAGCACCTGGTTGACGCGGCCCTTCACCTGCTTGCCGTCCGGACCTTCCATCACGACCACGTCCATCATCGGCTTGAGCGTGCCCTGGCTGATGCGGCCCACGCCGATGCGACCGACGAAGGTCGAGAAGTCGAGTGCGGAAATCTGCAGTTGCAGCGGCGCGTCCGGATCGCCCTTCTGCGAGGGGACGTGCTTCAGGATGGTGTCGAACAGGGCCGACATGTCCGGGCCCCACTGCTCGCCCTGCGGGCCTTCTTCCAGCGAGGACCAGCCGTTGATGCCCGAGGCGTAGACCACGGGGAAGTCGAGCTGTTCGTCGGTGGCGCCGAGCTTGTCGAACAGGTCGAAGGCGGCATTGACGACCTTGTCGGGATTCGCGCCCGGCTTGTCGACCTTGTTCACGACGAGGATGGGCTTCAGGCCCAGGGCCAGCGCCTTCTTGGTCACGAAGCGCGTCTGCGGCATCGGGCCTTCCTGCGCGTCGATCAGCAGCACCACGCCGTCGACCATCGACAGCGCGCGTTCCACTTCACCGCCGAAGTCCGCGTGGCCCGGGGTGTCGACGATGTTGATGTGCGTGCCTTGCCAAGTCACGGCGCAGTTCTTGGCCAGGATGGTGATGCCGCGTTCCTTTTCGATCGCGTTGTTGTCCATCACGGTGTCGACCACCTTTTCGTGTTCGGCAAAGGTGCCGGACTGGCGCAGCAATTGGTCGACCATCGTGGTCTTGCCATGGTCCACGTGGGCGATGATGGCAATGTTGCGGATTTGGTTGGTACTCATGGTGTCGTCTCGCAAGAAGTTGCGTTCAAAAGGATTTGCTGGATTTCGATGGGGTTCAGCAAGCGCCCCGGGATCAGTTCGTTGGCGGTGATGTGGGCGGTGCCGAGAAAGGCCTGGGGCTCGGAGCCGAACACTGCGACTTCGCTCGCATCAGCCCACTGCCCACGCCGCCGCAGCCCGGACAGAAAACGCGCCGCATCTTCCACGCCAAGCGTGACACGGCTGTGGCCCGCCACCAGCGCTTCGGCTGGCAACAGTTGCGCGAGGCGCTCTTCTTCGCTCATGGCTTCGAGCGCCTCGAGCGTGATGCATTGCGATTCGGTGAAGTCGCCCGTTGCGGTACGACGCAGCGAAGTGAGATGCGCACCGCAGCCGAGCGCCTCGCCGATGTCTTCGCCGAGCGTACGGATGTAGGTGCCCTTGCTCACGCGGGCGGTGATGCGGATGTCCGAAGGCGTGTCCATGGCGGCCACCTTCAGCGAATGAATCACGACGTCGCGCGCCGCGCGCTCGACCTCGATGCCTTGGCGGGCGTATTCGTAGAGTGCCTTGCCGTCTTTCTTGAGCGCGCTGTGCATCGGCGGTACTTGCCGCAGCGGGCCGGTGAACTGCGCTTCGACGCGCGCCAGGTCCTCAGGCGTGACGCTGACAGGCCGCTCGGCAATCACGTCGCCTTCCGCATCGCCAGTGGATGTCTTCACCCCCAGCCGCGCCGTCGCGACATAGGTCTTGTCCGCATCCAGATGCAACTGGCTGAACTTGGTCGCCGCGCCAAAGCACAGCGGCAGCACGCCAGTCGCCAATGGATCGAGCGTGCCCGTGTGACCCGCCTTCTCGGCACGCAGCAACCACTTGGCCTTCTGCAAGGCTTGGTTGCTGGAAAGCCCCAGCGGTTTGTCGAGCAGCAACACCCCATGCACAGGGCGCCGCTGCACCCTTGTGCGTGGCGCGTGCATGGCTATTCCTCTTTCGAGCGCGAGGCGACGGCTTGCGCGATGAGCTTGTTCATGTCGGCGGCACGCTCGGTGGTGCGGTCGAACAGGAAGTGCAGCGTCGGCACGGTGTGGATGTGCAGGCGCTTGAAGAGACCGGCGCGCAGGAAGCCCGCCGCCTGGTTCAGTGCCTCGGTGGTCTCGACCGGATCGCCGGTGAGCACGCTGAAGAAGACCTTTGCATGCGCATAGTCCGGCGTGACCTCGACGCCTTGCAGCGTCACCATGCCAACCCGCGGGTCCTTCAATTCGCGCCCGATCAACTCCGTCAGATCGCGCTGGATCTGATCGGCGATCTTGAACGATCGGTTGGGGGCAGCTGCTTTGCGTTTTGGCATGTCAAAATGCGGAATCGGGGTCAAGGACGCAGAGTTCGCGAAGGTTGCGCAAAGCACGCGAAAGAGAAAGAAACCGGGTGTCTCTTTCGCATTCTTCGCGCAGTTTTCGCGGCCTTCGCGGCCGACTGTCCGTGTTCCGATTACAGGGTACGCGCAATCTCCTTGACTTCGAAGAATTCGAGCTGATCGCCCTCTTTGATGTCGTTGTAGTTCTTGAGCTTGATACCGCACTCGAAGCCTTCGCGGACTTCGCGGACGTCGTCCTTCATGCGCTTGAGCGAGTCGATTTCGCCGGTGTAGACCACGACGTTGTCGCGCAGCAGGCGGAAATGCGAGCTGCGGGTGACATGGCCGGCCGTGATGTACGAACCCGCCACGGTACCGATCTTCGACGCGACGAACACCGTGCGGATCTCGGCCGCGCCGATGACCTCTTCGCGACGCTCGGGCGCCAGCATGCCGGACATCGCCACCTTCACCTCATCCACGGCGTCGTAGATGATGCTGTAGTAGTTCAGTTGCACGCCATTGCCTTCGGCCAGCTTGCGCGCGCCGGCATCGGCCCGCACGTTGAAGCCGATGACGACAGCCTTCGACGCGATCGCAAGGTTGATGTCGCTTTCGCTGATGCCGCCGACGCCTGCATAGACGATCTGCACCTTGACTTCTTCGGTCGCCAGCTTGAGCAGCGACTGCGCCAGGGCTTCCTGCGAGCCTTGCACGTCGGCCTTGATGATGATGCGCAGCGTCTGCACTTCGCCCGCCGACAGGTCCGTGAACATGTTCGACAGGTTCGCGGCTTGTTGCTTGGCCAGCTTGGTGTTGCGGAACTTGCCGGCACGGTAGGTGGCGATCTCGCGCGCACGGCGCTCGTCGGCCATCACCATGAACTCGTCGCCCGCTTGCGGCACTTCGGTCAGGCCCTGGATTTCCACCGGGATCGACGGACCCGCCGACTTGATGGACTTGCCGTCTTCGTCGAGCATGGCGCGCACGCGGCCGTAGGTCGAGCCTGCCAGCACCACGTCGCCGGTCTTCAGCGTGCCGGACTGCACCAGCACGGTTGCGACCGGGCCGCGGCCCTTGTCGAGCTGCGCTTCGATGACCAGACCCTTGGCAGCGGCATCGACCGGCGCCTTGAGTTCTAGCACTTCGGCTTGCAGCAGCACTTGTTCCAGCAGCTCGTCGATGCCCTGGCCCGTCTTGGCGGACACCGGCACGAACGGCACGTCGCCGCCATACTCTTCGGGCACGACTTCTTCGGCCACCAGTTCCTGCTTGACGCGGTCCAGGTTGGCATCGGGCTTGTCGACCTTGTTGATCGCGACCACGATCGGCACACCCGCAGCCTTCGCGTGCTTGATGGCTTCCTTGGTCTGCGGCATGACGCCGTCGTCCGCCGCCACCACGAGGATGACGATGTCGGTCGCTTGCGCGCCACGGGCACGCATGGCGGTGAACGCCTCGTGACCCGGGGTGTCCAGGAAGGACACCATGCCGCGTTCGGTTTCGACGTGGTACGCACCGATGTGCTGCGTGATGCCGCCGGCTTCGCCCGCAGCGACCTTGGCGCGGCGGATGTAGTCCAGCAGCGAGGTCTTGCCGTGGTCGACGTGACCCATGACGGTGACGACCGGGGCGCGCGGCAGCAGTTCTGCCGTTTGTGCCGAGACGTCGTCGTCGGTGAAGGCTTCCGGATCGTCCAGCGCGGCGACCACCGCGTTGTGGCCCAGTTCTTCCACCACGATCATGGCGGTGTCCTGGTCGAGCGACTGGTTGATGGTCGCCATCATGCCGAGCTTCATCAACTGCTTGATGACCTCTTGCGCCTTGACGGCCATCTTGTGCGCCAGCTCGGCCACGGTGATGGTTTCGGGCACATGCACTTCAAGAATGCGTGCCTCGACCGGCGCGGCTTGCTGATGCTCTTCCGGGCCTCCGCGGTCATTGCCGCGACGGCCGCGCGGGCCTCCGCGCCAGTTGCCGCGTCCAACGCCACCACTGGCGTCGCCACGGGTCTTGATTTCCTTCTTCTTGGCCGGATCGCCTGCCCAGCTCGACGAGAGCTTGGCGGACTTGACGTCCTTGCTGCCAGGTGCGGCGGCGGTAGCAGCGCCGGGGGCCGCGGCGGGCGCGCCCGGACGAGCCGGCGGCGTGGCGGGCTTGTGCAACGTGCCTTTGACCGCTGGCTTCGGTTGTTCCTTCTCGGGCGCCTTGTGCGGCACCAGCACGCGGGCCGGTGCGTTCATCATGGCGCGAATGGCTTCGGCCTCGGCCAAAGCCTTGCGGCGGCGCTCGTTCAGGTCAGCCGCGCGGGCGGCTTCCTCATCGGCGCGTGCCTTCGAATCGGCGGCGGCCTTGGCCTTGGCGTCTTCCTTGACTTGCGCAGCGGCGGCGTCGGCGACGACCTTGTCGGCGGCAGCCTTGGCAGCGACGACCTTGGCGGCCTCTTCGGCCGCGACAGCCTTGGCCGTGACCTTGACGGGCGGGGCCGGTGGCGCGGCTTCCTTCTGCTTGGCGGCAGCGGCGGCAGCAGCAGCGGCGGCTTCCGCCTTGGCGGCTTGCTCGGCCTTTTCAGCCTTCTCGGCGCGCTCGGCCTGCTCGCGTTCGCGGGCTTCAGCCTCTTCGCGGACACGGCGCTTCTCGGCGAGTTCTTCCTCCTGGCGGCGGATCAACTCGGCCTGGCGGCGCGCTTCTTCCTCGCGGCGGGCCAGTTCGGCGCCGTCGATCTGGGGTGCGGCAGGAGCCTGCGCAACCGGTGCGACTGCTTGGGGCGCCTCGGGCGCGGGCGCATGGGGCTCGTCGCGCTGGATGAAGGTGCGCTTCTTGCGCACTTCCACCTGGATGGTGCGCGCGCGGCCGGTGGCGTCGGCCTGCTTGATCTCGCTGGTCGACTTCTTCGTCAGCGTGATCTTCTTGCGCTCGGGCTCGACCGTGCCGTGGCTGGCCTTGAGGTGGCCGAGCAGGCGCTGCTTGTCCTGCTCGGTAAGCGCGTCGGACGCGGCCGCTTTGGGCACGCCTGCGCTCTTGAGCTGGTCAAGAAGGATTTCGGGGGTCTTTTTGAGTTCGTTCGCGAACTCGGCGACTGTGGTGCTGGACATATATGCTTTGAGCCTCCATGACCGTCAAGCCTGGCCGGCGAACCAATGTTCGCGGGCTTTCAGGATGAGGGCTTTGGCGTCATCGGCGCTCTGGCCGGTGATCTCGGTGAGTTCGTCGACCGCGAGGTCGGCCAGGTCGTCACGGGTGTGGACACCCGCCTCGGCCAACTTGGGAATGAGTTCAGGATCGAGGCCATCGAGGTCGCGCAGGTTCTGCGAGACGGTCTCGACGTTTTCTTCCTTGGCGATCTCCATCGTCAACAGCGCATCCTTGGCGCGCGAACGCAGCTCGTTGATGGTGTCTTCATCGAAGCTCTCGATTTCGAGCAGCTCGGAGATCGGCACATAGGCCACTTCCTCGAGGCTGGTAAAGCCTTCGGAGATCAGGATGTCGGCGATTTCCTCGTCCACATCGAGCTTTTCCATGAACAGCTTGCGGCTGGCGTCGGTTTCGACGGCCTGCTTCTGTGCCGATTCGTTGGCGTCCATGATGTTGATCTTCCAACCGGTGAGGTCGGAAGCCAGGCGCACGTTCTGGCCACCGCGGCCGATGGCGATGGCGAGGTTTTCCTCGTCGACCACCACGTCCATGGCGTGCTTTTCCTCGTCCACCACGATGGACGACACGTTGGCCGGGGCCAAGGCGCCGATCACGAATTGCGCCGGGTCTTCGCTCCACAGCACGATGTCGACGCGCTCGCCGGCCAGTTCATTGGTGACGGCGTTGACACGCGTGCCGCGCACGCCGACGCAGGTGCCGATCGGGTCGACACGCTTGTCGTGCGAGAGCACGGCGATCTTGGCGCGCGAACCGGGGTCGCGGGCGCAGCTCTTGATTTCCAGCAGGCCCTGCTCGATTTCGGGCACTTCCTGGCGAAACAGTTCGATCATGAACTCGGGCGCGGAGCGCGACAGGATGATCGGCGCGCCGCGCAGCGTCAGGTCGACCTCCATGATCATGGCGCGCACGCGGTCGCCATTGCGCAGGTTTTCCTTGGCGATCATCTCGCTGCGGCGCAGGCGCCCTTCGACGCGGCCGGCTTCCACGATGATGTCGCCCTTGTCCAGACGCTTGACTGTGCCGACGAAGATCTTGTCGCCGCGCGACATGAAGTCGTTGAGCAGCATCTCGCGCTCCGCGTCGCGGATCTTCTGCAGGATGACTTGCTTGGCGGCCATCGCGCCGATGCGGCCGATCGGCACCGATTCCACCGATTCCTCGATGTACTCGTCCACCTCGATGTCGGGCATTTCTTCCTTGGCTTCGAACAGGAGGATTTCCTGGTCGGGCAGCTGCAGTCCGGCCTCGTCGGGAACGACGTGCCAGCGGCGGAAGGTTTCGTAGACGCCGCTGTCGCGGTCGATGGCGACGCGGATGTCCACATCACCCGTGTGAAGCTTCTTGGTAGCTTGCGCCAGCGCGGATTCGACGGCGCCGAAAACCACGTCGCGTTCAACGTTCTTCTCGCGCGAGATCGCATCCACCAACATCAACATTTCGCGATTCATGCCACTACGCTCCTCGATCAGTCCGGCGACCCGCCGGTTTTGGCCTTGCGGCCCTTGAAATCCACGATTGGAGCGAGCCGCGCGTCGCGCAGTTCGTCCAATCCAAAGCCGAGCGCCTGCAACGTTGCTGGCGCGCGCTTCTTGCTCACTTTTTGTCCTGGCTTGGGTGCGGGTTCGTCGCTCCAGACGATCTGCCAGCCACCCGCCTCTGCACGCTCCAGCGTGCCCCTGAATTTCTTGCGGCTGGCCGACACCTGGCCACCCGCCGCCGCCCCCATGGGCGCCTTGAGCGTCAGGTCGATCACCTCGCCGACGAAACGCTCGAAATCCTTCTCGTGTCGCAGCGGCCTGTCGATACCGGGCGAGGACACCTCGAGCCGCTTGTATTCGACCTGGTCGACTTCCAGCGCAAACTGCAACTGCCGCGTGACCTTCTCGCAATCCTCGACCGTCACGAACGGTTCGGGCGCGCCGGCCACACCTTCCGAATTGGGGCCAGTCCAGGGCAAATCAATCGTGACGCGCAGCAATCCCCCGGCGGATCTTTCGATCTCGACCAGGTCGTAGCCGAGTCCGGCAACGGTTTGTTCCACTGTCTGCTGCAATGCCACGTGTTCGAATTCGCCTTGAGTTGTGTGTCTGTGCCTGACACTGCCCCGGGCGCCGCCCTGTCCGTGCAGCAGTGTCGATAAACGATCGACCAAAAAAAACGGGCGGTTGGTACCCGCCCGTTTGGTCGTGAGCCTCGAATTATATGCCAGTTATGTTTCAGTTGCGACGGAATAGCTCAGGTAAGGCGCACGGCACGCGACGATTTGGGTGAACCGCAGCCGGCAACCCAGCTTTGAAACATTGTGTTTCCAATTAAGGCCAAGCCGCGCTCGCCTTGCCTGAATCGCGCAGCAGGAATTCCGGCAGCTTCAGCCCTTCCTCCACCACACCAGCACGAACAACGCACTCCCGACCATCAGCGCCGCCGCGGCCGCCAGCAGTGGCACCGCGAAGCTGCCGGTGGCATGCGCGAGCGGCGCGGCGAACAGCGGGCCGACGATCTGGCCGACCCCGTACGAAGCGGTCGCATAACCGATCAGGCCGGCCGCCGCGTTGCCGCGCAGGCGCCGTGCCTCGCGCACCGCGAACAGCGTGATGGCGGTGAACGGCAGGCCCAGCAAGACACTGCCCAGCAGGAAGCCCGGCACGGTCGGCCAGACCACCGACAGCAACACGCCGAGCGCCTGCAGCGCGCATCCGGCCGCCAGCAGCAGGCGGTTGTCCCAATGCGAGGGCACGCGCGCGCCG
This sequence comes from Variovorax rhizosphaerae, assembly GCF_037889975.1. Classification (NCBI taxonomy): domain Bacteria; kingdom Pseudomonadati; phylum Pseudomonadota; class Betaproteobacteria; order Burkholderiales; family Comamonadaceae; genus Variovorax; species Variovorax rhizosphaerae. The sequence goes on from NZ_JBBKZT010000006.1 coordinate 434,549, forward strand.
ATGATGGCGCCGGGCACGATGGCCAGGCCGAACAGTGGCCAGAACAAGTCGGGCCAGGGCGAGGCCGGGAGGGCCTGCCGGGCGATCACCGGCAGGAAGGTAGCGGTGATGATGTAGCCGAAGCCGGCGATGCCGTAGAGCGCGACGAGCCAGCGTGCGTCGCTGCGCGCGGCGGCCAGGGCGCCGGCGGCTGGCGGCGATGCGGGCAGCGCAGACGCCGGGGCAACGACGGCGCCATCGTCGAAGATCCGCCAGATCACCGCGACCAGCACCAGCGCGGCAAGGCCAAAGCCGATCCAGGCCGCCGTGGAGCCCCAGCGGCCCACCACACCGCCGAGCAGGCCGGTGGCCGCGATGCCGATGCCGGGCCCGGAATAGATCACGCCACCCAGCGCCGGTGCGCCCGTCTCCGCGAGTCGCCGCAACCCCCAGCCCGAAGCGAAGACGAATACCCATGCGCTGACGACGCCTGCGGCGCCGCGCAGCAGACCCCAGGCTGCGAAGTCGTTCAGGAGGCCCATGCCCAGCAGCAGCACCGCCGTCGCAATCAAGCCACCGCGCACCATGACGATCGGCGGCAGGCGGATCGCCGCGCACGACAGCGCACCCACGAAGTAGCCGAGGTAGTTCAAGGAAGCCAGCAGGCCGCCGCCCTGGAGATCGAGCTTTCCCTCCGCAAGCATCACCGGCAGCATCGGGGTGAAAGCAAAGCGCCCGATGCCCAGCGCCACCGCCAAGGTCACCATGCAGGCCAATGCGGCGCGCCAGGCACCGCGCCTGTTTTCGTCGTCGGTCATGCAACGTTCACCGGGTCACTTTCGCGCTGCGTGCCGCGGTGCGAGCGCCTTCGGGCGGCCGGGCGGCGCTCACAGCAAACCTTCGCGCTGCGGTGCGAGCGCCTTCAGGCGGCCGGGCGGCGCTCATGGATCGATCAGCGCCGCAGCGACCAGTTGCCGGGTGTAGGGATGCTGCGGCGCGTCGAGAACCTGATCGACCGGACCGGATTCAAGGATGGCGCCATCCTTCATCACGATCACCTCGTGCGCCATCGCGCGGATCACCTCGACATCGTGGGTGATCAACAGGTAGCTCAGCCCGCGCTCGCGCTGCAGGCGCTGAAGCAAGCCGAGCACCTGCTTCTGGATGGTCACGTCGAGCGCGCTGGTGGGCTCGTCGAGCACCAGCAGTTGTGGATTGACGATCAGCGCCCGTGCGATGGCAATGCGCTGGCGCTGGCCGCCAGAGAACTCGTGCGGATAGCGGTCGAGCAAGGCCGGGAACTGCGCCTCGGTCAGGCCCACGTCGTGCAGGGCGGCCAGGCTGCGCACGCGGCGCGCGGCGGTGTCCAGGGCGGGCTCATGCACCTTCAGGCCCTCGCCGACGATCTGTTCGACGGTCATGCGGGGGGAGAGCGAGGAGAACGGGTCCTGGAAAACCACCTGCATCACGCGCCTCAAGGCGCGGTCGGCGTTGCCGTTGCCGACCCACGCCTTACCGGCGATGTTCAGCGTGCCCTCATGGCGCAACAGGCCGAGCGCTGCGAGCGCCAGCGTCGACTTGCCGGAACCCGATTCACCCACGACGCCCAGCGTCTGGCCCGGCGCGATCGCCAGGTCCGCGCCCTGCACGGCGACTAAGGCGCCCTTGCTGAACCAGCCGCGCACGCCCGCCACCGGCACCGGATACGTCACACGCAGCCCCTCGGCTTGCAACACCGCGTCGGCCCCCTGCCCTTGTGCCGGCGCCACGTCGCGCTCGGGGCGGCTGTCGATGAGCTTGCGGGTGTAGGGGTGTTGCGGCGCGTCGAAGACCTTCCGCACCGGCCCGTGCTCGACGATGTGCCCGTTCTCCATCACGGCCACGCGATCGGCGAAGTGGCGCACCAGGTTCAGGTCGTGCGTGATGAGCAGCACCGCCATGCCATGTTTGGCTTGAAGGTCGGCCAGCAAAGCCAGGATCTGTGCGCGCACGGTCACGTCGAGGGCCGTGGTCGGCTCGTCGGCCAGCAGCAAGCGTGGCTTGCAGGCGAGCGCCATCGCGATCATGGCCCGTTGGCGTTGTCCGCCAGAAAGCTGGTGCGGGAAGGACAGCGCGCGACGCTCGGGCTCGGGGATGCCGGTTTCCGCGAGCAGCTTCACCGCCGCGGCATGCGCATCGCGCTTCGACAGGCCCTCGTGCAGTTCGAGCACCTCGGCAATCTGGTCGCCGACCGGGTACAGCGCGTTGAGCGCGGTCATCGGCTCCTGGAAGATCATGGCGATCTCCTTGCCACGGATGCCGCGCAAGCTTTGCTCCGGCAGGGACAGCAGGTCGCGCACCTCGCCGCCTTCGCCGTGGAAGCTCGCGACGCCGCCCAGTTCGGCGTTCTGCACCAGCCGCAGCAGCGACAAAGCCGTCACCGTCTTGCCCGACCCCGATTCGCCCACGAGCGCCAGCTTCTCCCCCGCCGCGACCTGGAAGTCGATGCCATGCACCACCTCCTTGCCACCAAAGGCGACGCGCAGGTTCCGGACGTCGAGCAGGTTCATGGGGATACGGGCTCAGTCATTTGTCAGCCTTCCGGGGGTCGAGCGCATCGCGCAATGCGTCGCCCATGAAGGTCAGCAGCATCAGCGTCACGACCAGCACGCCGAAGGTTGACAGCGAGATCCACCAGGCGTCGATGTTGGCCTTGCCCTGGCTCAGCAGCTCGCCGAGCGAGGGCGTCCCGGGCGGCACGCCGAGGCCGAGAAAGTCGAGCGAGGTCAGCGCCAGGATCGCCGCGCTCATGCGGAAGGGCAGGAAGGTCACGACCGGCACCATGCTGTTGGGCAGGATGTGCCTCCACATGATCTGCAGGTTGCCGACGCCGAGCGCACGTGCGGCGCGGACGTAATCCATCTGCCGGTTGCGCAGGAATTCGGCACGCACGTAGTCCGACAGTCCCATCCAGCCGAACAGGCTCAGCAACACCAGCAGCAGCGCCACGCTGGGCGCAAAGATGGCGCTGAAGATGATGAGCAGGTATAGCTCCGGCATCGAACCCCAGATCTCGATGAAGCGCTGGAAAGCCAGGTCGGTCTTGCCGCCGAAGAAGCCCTGGATTGCGCCGGTGATGACGCCCAGCACCACGCCGATGACGGTCAGCGCCAGGCCGAACAGCACGCTGACGCGGAAGCCGTAGATCAGTTGCGCCAGCAGGTCGCGGCCGCGGTCGTCGCTGCCGAGGAAGTTCTCGCGCGAGGGCGCCGCTGGATTCGGTGAGGTCGCGAAGTAGTTGAGGGTCTTCGGGCCATAGGGGTTGGGCGCGTAGAGGGCCCAGTTGCCGCCCTGCGTGATGCGCTGGCGGATGAACGGGTCGAGGTAGTCGGCAGGCGTCTCGAAGTCGCCGCCGAAGGTTTTCTCCGAGTAGTCGCGCACCACCGGGAAGTAGGTTGTGCCTTCATAGCGCACGACCAGCGGCTTGTCGGTGGACAGCAACTCGGCAAACAGGCTCAGCACGACCAGCACGGTGAAGATGACCAGGCTCCAGAAGCCGAGCCGGTTGCGCTTGAAGCGTTGCCAGGCGCGCTGGCCCGGGCTCAATGAAACGGTCACCGGCCTAGTCAAACTTCACCCTCGGATCGACCCAGACGTAGCACAGATCACTGATCAGCTTGGTCACGAGGCCGATCAGCGTGAACAGGTAGAGCGTGCCCAGCACCACGGGGTAATCGCGCCGGATCACGCTTTCGTAGCTCAGCAGGCCCAGTCCGTCGAGCGAGAACAGCGTCTCGATCAGCAGCGACCCGGTGAAGAAAGCCCCGATGAACGCTGCCGGAAAGCCCGTGATGATCGGGATCAGCGCATTGCGGAACACATGCTTCCATAGCACCTGCCGCTCCGCGAGACCCTTGGCGCGCGCGGTCAACACGTACTGCTTGCGGATCTCCTCCAGGAACGAGTTCTTGGTCAGCATGGCCGTGACCGCGAAGCTGCCGAGCACCATCGCCGTCACCGGCAGTGCGATGTGCCAGAGGTAGTCCGTCACCTTGGCGCCCCAACTCAGGGTGTCCCAGTTGGCCGAGACCAGGCCGCGCAGCGGGAACCACTGCAGTTGCCCGCCGAACACCACGAGCAAGGCCACGCCCAGCACAAAGCCCGGAATCGCATAGCCGACCAGCACGATCAGCGTGGTCACGAAGTCGAAGCGCGACCCGGCCCGCACCGCCTTGGCCACGCCCAGGGGCACTGCGATCAGGTAGCTGATGAAGAAGGTCCAGAGCCCGAGGCTGATCGACACGGGCAACTTCTCGACGACCAGTTGCGACACCGCCTTGCGCTGGTAGAAGCTCTGGCCCAGGTCGAAGCGCGCGAAGGACTTCAGCATCTGCCAGAAGCGCTCCGGCGCCGGCTTGTCGAAGCCATAGAGCTGCCTGATTTCGTCGATGCGCTTTTCGTCGAGGCCCTGGCGCCCGCGATAGCCGGCACCGCTCGACGCCGCACGCTCGCCACCGGAATCGCGGCCTTGCAGCTGCGACACCATCTGCTCGACCGGTCCACCCGGCACGAACTGGATCACCGCGAAGGTGACCAGCAACACGCCAAGGAGCGTGGGCACCATCAGCAGCAGGCGTTTGAGGATGTAGCTGGCCATTACTTGTTGGAAGGCGATGCCCACCAGGTGCTCATCGCCCAGTTGTCCGGCTGGTAGTACGGCGGCACGGTCGGCGGCAGCACGAAAGGCGCCGGCCGATAGCCGATGAGAAATGCGTCGCCATAGTACTGCGGCACCGAGTAGTAGCCATGCGAGAGCACGCGATCGAGTGAGCGCATGGCGGCGCCCAGTTCCGGCCGTGTCGTGGCACTCACCACCTTCTGCAACAGCGCGTCCACGGCCGGATCGGCAATGCCCCAGATATTCGACGAGCCTTTGGTGTCGGCCGCTTTCGAGCCGAAGAACTCGAGCAACTCACCTCCCGGCGATGTGCTCCCGGGCAAGCGGATCGAGGTCATCTCGAACTCGAAGTTGTCCATCCGTTGTTGCGACAGCGAGAAGTCGACCGTCCGGAAAGTCATGGCGATTCCGAGCTTTTGCAAGGAGGTCTGGAACGGTGTCGCCACCCGGATCAGCGAGGGCTGGTCGTTCAGGAATTCGATGGTGAAAGGCTCGCCCTTTGCATTGCGCAACGCACCGTCGCGGTAGGTCCAGCCGGCTTGCTCGAGCAGGGTCCGCGCCTTGCGCAGGTTCTCACGCAGGCTGCCGGGCGGCGCGGTGCTGGGTGAAATCACGGCGGGGCCGAACACCTCGGGACGGAGCTTGTCGCGCAGGGGTTCGAGCAACGCGAGTTCATCCGGCTTGGGCTCGCCCTCCGCGTGGAAGTCGCTGTTGGGGTAGTAGCCCTGGACGCGCTTGTAGAGCCCGTAGAAAAGCTGCTTGTTGAGCCATTCGAAATCCATCGCCAGGCCAATCGCCTGACGCACCCGGATGTCCTTGAACTTCGTGTTGCGCAGGTTGAAGACGTAACCCTGGAAGTCGCCCGGATTGTGGTTCTGGAAGGCCTGCTTCTTCAATTCGCCCGAGCTGAATTGCTTGCCGGTGTACTGACGGGCCCAGTTGCGCGAGGTGAACTCGCGCATGAAGTCGAATTCGCCGGCCTTCAGGCCCTCGAAGCGGGAGGTGTCGTCCAGATAGATCTTGAAGGTGACGCGGTCGAAATTGAACTGCCCCCGGCGCACGGGCAGTTCGGCGCCCCAGTACTTGGGGTCACGCACATAGGTGATGTCGCGACCCAGTCCGGCCTTCGCGGGCTGGTAGGGGCCGGAGGTGATCGGCACGTCGCTGGTGATCTGGTCGAAGGGCTTGCCTGCGCCCCACTTGCGGCTGAACACCGCCATGCCGCCCACGACCAGCGGCAGTTCGCGGTTGGGACTGGCGAACTCGAAGCGCACCGTGCGATCGTCCACGGCCACCACGCGTTGCACCTCCGCATAGATCGTGCGGAACTGCGGGGCCGCGAGCTTGCTGGTCAGCATGGTGAACGAATGCACCACATCGGCAGCCTGTACCGGCGAGCCGTCGTTGAATCGTGCCTTCGGGTGGATCCTGAAAGTGGCCGACTTGCGATCGGGCGCGACTTCCACATCCTCGGCCAGCAGACCGTAGGCCGTCGTTGGCTCTTCGGAGTTGCCGGTGAGAAGGCTTTCGAACATCAGCCCACCCAGGCCATAGGGCGGCGTACCCTTCAGCGTGAACGGATTGAACTTGTCGAAGTTGGTCGGGCGCGTGGGCGGGACGAGGCGGATCTCGCCACCCTTGGGCGCATCGGGATTCACATAGCTGAAGTGGGTGAAACCGGGCGCGTATTTGATGTCGCCGAATTGCGCATAGGCATGGGCAGCCCACGAAGGGGCCGCCAAGAGAGCCAACACACAGAACAGCCAACCTCGCATGCGAGAATTCTGCCCAAGATTTCAAAGAGGCAACATCCATGGGCTTTCTCACGGGGAAAAAACTGTTGATCACCGGTGTGCTGAGCAACCGCTCGATCGCTTACGGCATCGCCAGGGCATGCCACACACAAGGCGCGGAACTGGCCTTCAGCTATGTGGGCGAGCGCTTCAAGGACCGCATCACCGAATTCGCGGCCGACTTCGATTCCAAGCTGATCTTCGATTGCGACGTAGGCGACGATGCGCAGATCGACAAGTTGTTCACCGACCTCTCCCAGACCTGGCCCAAGTTCGACGGCTTCGTGCACAGCATCGGCTTTGCGCCGCGCGAGGCCATCGCCGGCGACTTTCTCGAAGGGCTGTCGCGTGAAGGCTTCAAGATCGCGCACGACATCAGTGCGTACAGCTTCCCCGCCATGGCCAAGGCGGCCCTGCCCTACCTCAACGACAAGTCGGCCCTGCTGACGCTGACCTATCTCGGTGCACTGCGCGCCCTGCCCAACTACAACACCATGGGCCTGGCCAAGGCCTCGCTGGAAGCCTCGGTGCGCTACCTGGCCGATTCGCTCGGCCCCAAGGGCATGCGGGTCAACGGCATCAGCGCCGGCCCGATCAAGACGCTGGCAGCGAGCGGCATCAAGGACTTCGGCAAGATGCTGTCGGGTGTGGCGAAGGCCTCGCCGATTCGCCGCAACGTGACGATCGACGAGGTCGGCAACGTGGCCGCCTTCCTGCTGAGCGACCTGGCCAGCGGCGTCAGCGCCGAGATCACCTACGTCGACGGCGGCTTCAGCCAAGTCGTGGGGGGCCTCTCGGAACCTGCCGCCTGAGCTTGTCATTCGGTTCTTTTCACAAGTGCCGCACCGCCCCGGAAAGAGGGCGAAAGCGGCCAGCGTATCCAAAGGGAAGTATGTTGAATCGGCGAAAACTCCTCGCCCTGGGCGTGCTGGCATTCGGCCTCGGCACGCCAACCTTCGCGGCGCCGCGGGCCGTGATGCTTGCCGAGGTGTACCGGCATGGCATGCCGCTCGATGGCTATTGGGTCAGCGAGAAATTCGATGGCGTCCGCGGCTACTGGGACGGCAAGCAGTTCTGGACCCGCAACGGCGAGCCGATCACGGCGCCCACCTGGTTCACCGCAGCGATGCCGAGCACGCCGATGGATGGCGAGCTTTGGGCCGGCCGCGGCAAGTTCAACCTGGCCATGTCCACGGTGCGTAGCCAGACGCCCAACGATGCGGCATGGCGCGAGATCCACTTCATGGTGTTCGACTTGCCGATGCAACCGGGCGACTTCAATGCCCGGCTCGTTGCCCTGCGGAGGCTGCTTCCGCTCCCGGCGGCGCCGTGGGTGCTGCCCGTGGCGCAGCAACGCGCAACCACGGAGGCCGAGCTGCAAGCCCTGCTCGACAAGACCATCAAGCTCGGTGGCGAAGGCTTGATGCTGCACAAGGGCACGTCGTTCTATCGCGGTGAACGCACGACCGACCTGCTGAAGTTCAAGCCCTTCGACGATGCGGATGCGCGCGTGATCGGCATCGTGCCCGGCAAGGGCAAGCACACCGGTCGGCTCGGCGCCTTGCTGGTCGAAACGCCCGATGGCCATCGCTTCAAGCTCGGCGGAGGCTTCACCGACGCGCAACGCGAAGATCCTCCGGCGATCGGTGCCTGGGTGACCTACCGCTACAACGGCACGAATCCGAGTGGCCTGCCCCGGTTCGCGCGCTTCATGCGCGTGCGCGCCGACGCGCCGGGCTGACGTGTCGGGGCATCCAGTCCTGCCTCAGCGCTCGCGCGATCTTGTCCACGAGCGGCGGGCAGATCGACGACGGAACGATTCCGCGGAGCGCCCCGCCGCAGCCTGATTTGCCATCGAATTCGGCTTTACACGCACCGAAGCAATCATCCCTTTCGATTGTCACCAAGAAAACCAACTTCGATACCGGTGGCAACTCTTTAGTCCGATAGGTCGACATCCACGCACCTCTGCGGATGTACAAGTGCGCCCTCTCATCAGAAACGCGGGGATTGAGGCAATGAATCGTCCATCAGCCCTTTTTCTTGCGCTGGTCGGTAGCGGCTTGGGCCATGTCGGTCCCGCCCAGGCCCAGGGCAACAGCTTGTTCACGGTGCAGCCGGCACAACGAGAGACCCGGCGCAACGATCCGGTCGCCACCCTGCCGTCCACGCGCAGTTTCATGGTGATCAATCCCAATCCCGCAATGGTGTCGGACGGCTCGCAGTCCATCTCCATCGACCTGCCCTCGGGGGCGGGGCGCATTGCGCTGAAGCAGGGGTTCGAAACGCTACGCGACGGAACGCAGGTCTGGCGCGGCAACTTTTCACCCAGGCGCACGCGCTCATCATCAGAGGCGCCCACGGATGAATTCAACTCCGTCACCATCGTTCGCCATGGCAACAACATCGCCGGCTCGGTGCGCTACAACGGTCAGCTCTACAGCATCATGCCGCTGGCCGGCGGCGGGCATGCCCTGGTCGAGGTCGATCTGGACAAGTTGCCGCCCGACACCAATGACGCGCTGCCGCCGCCGCCTGAAACGGTGGCCGCTGCAAGCACCGCCGCCGCCCCGCCCTGCGCACCGGCGTGGATTTCCGCACAGGTCTACGACGTCGCAGGCAAACGCGCAAGCCAGAACGGCCAGAACTACGAAAACAAGTGGTGGACGCAAGGGGACGACCCCAGCCTGAGCGGCCAATGGGGCGTGTGGAGTGCGGGCAGGGGCGTGCGGGTCGGGTGCTCCTGCTCCTGCTCCGGCGCCTGCTCCGGCGCCTGCTCCTGCACCGGCGCCGGTGCCGGTGCCTGTTCCTCCGCCGCCCGCCCCAGCACCAGCACCACCTCCCGCTCCGGCTCCGTCGCCTGCACCTTCCTCCGCATGCGGCCCCACATGGTCATCCGGCGTGGTGTACGCCACCGGAGGTACGCGGGTCAGCTGGAAAGGCAAGAACTACGAGAACAAATGGTGGACCCAGGGCGATGACCCGAGCGCGTCGGGCGCGTATGGCGTCTGGCAACCGGTGGGCGACTGCGGGATCGCCCCCGCGCCCGCTCCGGGCCCTGCGCCCGCTCCGGCCCCGGCGCCAGTTCCAGTTCCTCCGCCGCCTCCCCCGCCTCCAGCACCGCCACCTCCAGCACCCCCGCCACCACCATCGCCACCCGCACCCGCACCCGCACCCGCACCCGCACCCGCACCCGCTGTGGATGACATCACCACGCTGCGAGTCCTGATCGTCGCGACCAAGGACGCCGTCCAGAAGTACATCCCCGATCTCCAGGCACAGGCACAGTTGGTCATTGCGCAGGCGAATCAGAGCTTCACGAACAGCAACGTCAAGATCAAGTTCGAACTCGCCGGCACATGGGTGGATCCCGACTATGTCGAGGACAAGACCTTCAGCACCATCCTTTTTGACCTGCGCACCAAGGGCGATGGCAAGCTCGACGGCGTTCATACGCAACGGGCCGCGACCAACGCCAACCTCGTCCAGCTGTGGGCCAACAACAATGGATACTGCGGCCAGGCGTACCTGGCTGCGCAATCCGGTGCGGCGGCCTTCAGTGTCGTCTGGGCGGCGTGCGCCTCGAACGGCTCAACAGCGACCCACGAGATCGGTCATAACCTGGGCGCGAACCATGACACTGCAGAGGCCAAGGAGGGAAGCTATGCCTACGGCTACAACTACAACGGCAAATGGAGCACCCTGGAGGCAGGTGCCCCCAACATTCGCCTGAACTACTGGTCCAACCCGGACATCTTCTATGACGGCATCCCGATGGGAACACCCACCAGGAACAACGCGCGCGTGCTGAACGAAAGCCGGTTCAAGGCTGCAACCTTTCGCTAGCGCTAGCCGAAAGCGACTCCGGATGAGCGCGCATCGGGCAGACACAAGTTTCAGTCGGCCCGCACACAGTCCGCGTAGTAGCGCTTCTTGCCGGTCTCGTCGACCTTGGCCACGAGACCGTGGATGTCGGTCTCGAAGCCCGGGCACTCGGTGTTGAACTCGCGCGCGAACTTCAGGTAGTCGACGATCTTCTTGTTGAATACCTCGCCGGGGATCAGCAGCGGAATGCCTGGGGGGTACGGCGTGATCAGGCTGGTCGTGATACGGCCTTCGAGCTTGTCGATCTCCACGCGCTCGGTCTTGCGGTGCGCGATGTGGGCATAGGCGTCGCTGGGCTTCATCGCCGGCGTGAGGTCGCTCAGGTACATCTCGGTCGTCAGGCGCGCCACGTCGTAACGCGCATAGAGCTTGTGGATGTGGTTGCACAAGTCGCGCAGGCCCAGGCGTTCGTAACCGGGATGCTGCTGGCAGAACTCCGGCAGGATGCGCCACATCGGCTGGTTGCGGGCGTAGTCGTCCTTGAACTGCTGCAGCGCCGTCAACAGCGTGTTCCAGCGGCCCTTGGTGATGCCGATGGTGAACATGATGAAGAAGCTGTAGAGCCCGGTCTTCTCAACGATCACGCCGTGCTCCGCGAGGAACTTGGTCACCACGCTGGCCGGAATGCCGGTCTCGGCGAACTTGCCCTGCAGGTCCAGGCCCGGCGTGACGATCGTCGACTTGATCGGGTCGAGCATGTTGAAGCCGTCGGCCAGCTTGCCGAAGCCGTGCCAGTTGCGGGCCGAGCTCTTGGTCTTCTTCTCGCTGCTGCCCTCGCCCTTCATGACCCAGTCCTCGGCGCGGCCGATGCCTTCGTCGACCAGCTTCTCCGGGCCCCAGACCTTGAACCACCATTCGTTCTTGCCGAACTCTTCCTCGACCTTGCGCATGGCGCGGCGGAAGTCGAGTGCTTCGAGGATGGACTCCTCCACCAGCGCCGTGCCGCCGGGTGGCTCCATCATCGCGGCGGCCACGTCGCAGCTGGCAATGATGGCGTACTGCGGGCTGGTCGACGAGTGCATCAGGTAGGCCTCGTTGAACAGGTCGCGGTCCAGCGCGCGATTCTGCGAGTCCTGCACCAGCACGTGGCTCGCCTGGCTGATGCCGGCCAGCAGCTTGTGCGTGGACTGCGTGGCGAACACCAGCGACTCCTTCGGCCGCACGCGGCGCTTGCCCATCGCGTGATAGGCGCCATAGAACGGGTGGAAGGCCGCATGTGGCAGCCAGGCCTCGTCGAAGTGCAGCGTGTCGACGTAGCCGTCGAGCATGTTCTTGATCGTCTCGGTGTTGTAGATCACGCCGTCGTAGGTCGACTGCGTGAGCGTCATCACGCGCGGCTTGACCTTGTCGGCATCGACGCCGGCCAGCAGCGGGTTGGCCTTGATCTTGGCCTTGATTGCGCTGGGCTCGAACTCGCTCTTGGGGATCGGGCCGATGATGCCGAAGTGGTTGCGTGTGGGCTTCATAAAGACCGGAATGGCGCCAGTCATGATGATCGCGTGCAGGATCGACTTGTGGCAGTTGCGGTCCACCACCACCACGTCGTCTGGCGCCACGGTGTGGTGCCAAACCATCTTGTTGCTGGTGCTGGTGCCGTTGGTGACGAAGAAGCAGTGGTCGGCGTTGAAGATGCGCGCCGCATTGCGCTCGCTCGCGGCCACAGGGCCCGTGTGGTCGAGCAGTTGGCCGAGTTCCTCCACGGCATTGCACACGTCCGCGCGCAGCATGTTCTCGCCGAAGAACTGGTGGAACATCTGGCCGACCGGGCTCTTCAGGAAGGCCACGCCGCCGGAATGGCCGGGGCAGTGCCATGAATAGGAGCCGTCTTCCGCGTAGTCGATCAGCGCCTTGAAGAACGGCGGCTGCACGCCTTCCAGGTAGCTCTTGGCCTCACGGATGATGTGACGCGCCACGAACTCCGGCGTGTCCTCGAACATGTGGATGAAGCCGTGCAGCTCACGCAGGATGTCGTTGGGCAGGTGGCGTGAGGTCCGTGTCTCGCCGTAGATGTAGATCGGCACCTCGGCGTTCTTGCGGCGCACCTGGTCGATGAAGGTGCGCAGGTTCAACACCGCGGGGTCGAGGTCCGGGCCGGGCGTGAACTCTTCGTCGTCGATCGACAGGATGAAGGCGCTGGCACGGCTCTGCTGCTGGGCGAACTGGCTCAGGTCGCCGTAGCTCGTGACGCCAAGGACTTCGAAGCCTTCGCTCTCGATGGCTTGTGCGAGCGCGCGGATGCCGAGGCCCGAGGTGTTCTCGGCGCGGAAGTCCTCGTCGATGATGACGATGGGAAAACGGAATTTCATGGGCGTGCCCGGATGGGGAAAAGAGGCGCGAAGTGTAAGGAATTCGAAAGCCCGCTGTTGGACCGTATGTCAGAGAATGCAGCCGGATTCACGTGCAGGAGCAAATTCATGGAGCTTTCCACCGTCTGGTGGTTGATTGCGGGGGCCGCCATCGTGCTGGAACTGATGTCCGGCACGGTCTACCTGTTGCTGCTGGGCGGAGGCTTTGCGGCGGCCGCTGTTTCAGCGCATCTGGGCGCGGGCCTGACCACGCAACTGGTCGTGGCCGCCGTGATCGGCGTGGGTGCGGTGCTGGCCTGGTACGTCATCCGCAAGCGCAGGCCGCCAGAGTTGCCCGCGCAATCCAATGCCGACGTCAATCTCGACGTTGGAGGCAGCGTGCAGGTCGACGCCTGGAACACCGACGGCACCGCGAGTGTTCGCTATCGCGGCGCGCAATGGACGGCCATGCACCGCCCCGGCGTCACGCCCACCACCGGCATGCACCGCGTGGCCGAGGTGGTCGGCAGCCGCCTCATCGTCGACAAGATCTGAAACCCGCAGAGAACGCAGCAAAGGAACCGCACCATGGAAGTCGCAGCCGTCATCCTCGTCATCGCCATCATCTTCATCAGCCAGTCGGTGAAGTTCGTGCCGCAGCAGAACGCGTGGGTGCGCGAGCGGCTGGGCAAGTACAACGGCACGATGACACCGGGGCCCAACTTCCTGATCCCCTTCATCGACAAGGTGGCCTACAAGCACAGCCTGAAGGAGATTCCGCTCGACGTGCCGAGCCAGATCTGCATCACGCGCGATAACACGCAACTGCAGGTGGACGGCATCCTCTACTTCCAGGTGACCGACCCGATGCGCGCAAGCTACGGTTCCTCCAACTACATCGTGGCCGTGACGCAACTCGCGCAAACCTCGCTGCGCAGCGTGATCGGCAAGCTGGAGCTGGACAAGACCTTCGAGGAACGCGACATCATCAACGCCCAAGTGGTGGCCGCCATCGACGAGGCGGCGCTGAACTGGGGCGTGAAGGTGCTGCGCTACGAGATCAAGGACCTGACGCCGCCCAAGGAGATCCTGCAAGCCATGCAGCGCCAGATCACTGCGGAACGCGAGAAGCGCGCGCTGATCGCCGCGTCGGAAGGCCGTCGCCAGGAACAGATCAACATCGCTACCGGCGAACGCGAGGCCTTCATCGCCCGTTCCGAGGGCGAGAAGCAGGCCCAGATCAACAACGCCCAGGGCGAGGCCGCAGCCATCACTGCCGTGGCTGAGGCGACCGCAGGCGCCATCTCGCGCGTGGCAGCCGCTATCCGCGAACCGGGCGGCGAACAGGCGGTGCAGCTCAAGGTGGCCGAGCGCGCGGTGGACGCCTACGGCAAGGTCGCGGCCGATTCGAAGACCACGCTGATCGTGCCGAGCAACATGACCGAGACGGCTGCGTTGATCGCATCGGCGATGCGGATGATTCAGGTCGGGAAAACGAACACTTCTGCGGGTTAGAATCTTGGGCTTCGGAGCGGTGGATGAGCGGTTTAAGTCGCACGCCTGGAAAGCGTGTGAGGGTTAATAGCCCTCCGCGGGTTCGAATCCCGCCTGCTCCGCCAGATAGTGAGTAAAGAACGGGGCCTAGCGCCCCGTTTTTCTTTCTTTTCCCACAACCAGGCCCACCAGCCTCGGGTCTAAGGTTCAACCCGAAGTGTCCGCCACGTACCTGCGCGACATGCAGATCACACTTCGACGCGCCGCTCACGAACTGCGTCTGCAGGCCGCTGGACCGACTTCGACAGCTTTCGGCGCTGGGCAGGTCTTCAGCTGTTTTGATGAGTTGCGGAAGATTATTGAAGGCGCCAGGCAAGACATTCTGTTCGTCGATCCGCACATGTCAGCCGAGTTCGTGTCTCGCTACTTGCCGCGGTCACAGCCGGCGTCACGATCCGGATCTTGTGTTCGAAGGGGATTCAAGTTCTCGTCCCCGCAGTTGCGCAGTTTGTGAAGCAGACGGGAGCGCAAGTGGGGGTTCGAATCGCCAACGGACACGATCGCTATGTCTTCATTGATCGCGCCACCTGCCATCAGTCTGGCGCTTCGTTCAAGGATGGTGCAGAGAAGACCCCTACGGTGCTGACGCAGATCGTCGATGCATTCGACGCAATGAGCCAGACCTACGAAGCGGCGACTCCGCGAAGGTCATCTACTCGAACATCCTGGGGCGGCTGAACTCCGACGGGAGACTCAAACGTGGTGGCGATGCACTCGACGTCATGTTGGTGACGACCGAATCATCCGCCTGCATTTTCAACAGCTCATGTGAGCTGCGCCCTGTCCTGCAAACCCTGGGCTGCGGCGCTGGCGGGATCGAGCCGCGCGGCGAGCGCCCGCTCCGCCGCTCGAGACATCACGAGGTGCAACCGAGACTGCGCCCGCGTCATCGCGACGAACAGCATCCGCGCCCGCTGCTCGTCCAGCGCTTCGAAGTCCATCTCGCAGACCACGATAACGGGCGCCGACTGGCCCTTGAAGCGGTAGACCGATTCGGCCAGCAACTCTCCATCGGTCCAGACAGGCACTCCCGACGGCTCGTATCGACCCGTGAAGCGGCGCAGCGGTCGTGACCCCAACCGGTCCTGCTGCAACAGGGCCGAACGCTGGCGACCACAGAAGCTCACAAGCGCGATGTCGTCGGTCGCAAAGCCGTCCCGAAGCACATCCGCAATGATCTTTTCGACGGCTTTCAAACCACCGAGATCGGATGGCTCATGCACATGCAAGCCAGGCATGTCGCCTTCGTCCGGACCACGCGCGACGATGGGCTCGGCGGTCAGGCGCAACAGGTTGATCGTCTCCACGACACGCCGCGGGCTGCGGAAGTTGTCCGGACAGACTGTGCGCACGCCCTCGGGCAGGTCGAAGGGCGCTTTCTGGTAGATCGCCTGGCTTGGGTCGCCCATGAGGTAAAGGCGACCCTGCGGCTTCAGGCGCGGCAGCAATGCCTCGAGCCATTCGCCATCGAAGTCCTGCGACTCGTCGATGATCAACATGTCCAGTGTGGGCGCGGCCAACGCATTGGCCGCAGCCAGCGCTGCGCGCCCTTTGCCAAACACTGCCGGATCACCAACGAAGTCAGGCTCCACGCCGCTCGCGCGCAGCGCGGTGATCCCGAATTCATCGGCCGTGCCGACCTCGGCGCGCACCGGGGCAATCCGCGCGATGTGGTCCGCCAGCGGGCGGTTGAAGCACACGTACTGCGCTCGCTCGCGCCGCTCAGCCGCATGCTGCAGCAGTGTCAGCGCCAGTTGCGTCTTGCCGGACCCTGCGGTGCCTTCGACGATGTAGACGCCTGACGGCGCGCTGATGCGCGGCACCCACGTCGCAAGCCCCTGCGCCAAGCGCCGCGTGGCTGCCTGGCGCTGGCCTTGGTGGCAGGCGGCATCCGGAACGACGGCGAAGCGGTTGGCGAGAAAGGCGTGCAGTTGTTCGACCTTGTCCGGCGCCAGCGGCATGTGCCTGCAGGCATCGGTCAGCAATGGTCCCAACTCGTGAAGCTGGCCCGCGTCGATGATCCGTTCTCGCGGGTAGCCGATGCTGCCCTGCGCCACCCTGAAATCCGGCAGGAGCAGGAAATGCGCGATCCGCACCTCGCCAAGCTGCGACTCGCGCAGCCGGAAGATCAAGCCCTGCAATTGCGAGTGCGCCTGGTGGGCAAGGTTCTTCCCGCCCGAACCGTAGCGTTTGAACACCCCGCTCTCCGACAGCTCGACCGCGCCGGCCTTGACCTCGAGTACCGCAAGATGCCCACCTGGAAAGACCACTACCACATCCAACTCGCCAAATCGCTGCAATGACTCGTGCAGTTGCGACATCTGCAACGAGTGATAGATGGTGCAAGCTGCCGGAAGCGCATCTCCCAACAGCCGGATCATGTCGTGTTCGCGGTACTGACCGCTACCGATGGCGGGCGAAAGCGGAGGACGAATTTCAGCCATGGCGCACTCTATTCGAGGCAGCGACTTTGCCGCGATGCCGAAGCGCAGGAATTGCCATGCCTGCGACACGACGCGTCGTCTTGACTGCGACATCTGCTTGCAAGGGTGGCCGGCGTCAACTACCTTGTCCGCCCGGCGACAACTATCCTGGCCGGTGGAGGCGGGGGAATTTATTGATGGTCTGAGTTGTCTTTGGCTGTCTCTTCTCGAGTTCCTTTTTAAATGGCTGTTTGGCAAGCGAAGCGCGTCAGGCCGGAGGCATCATTCGGGGAGCGGTGGTCAAGTCACGGACCCCGCAGGGGCTGTCCACAGGCTTGGCCTGTGGGCAGGTGGCTTGTCCACGGCGGGCGAGGTTTGTTCAAATGCTTTCGATAGTTGTCGCCGCCAGGGCGCGTTTTGCCGGCGCCTGTGCTGCCTGAGCGGCCCGACGTCGGTAACTTTCGACGTTCATCTCGAGGATCGTCGAGTGGTGGACCAGGCGGTCGACCGCGGCCACCGTCATGGCGGCGTCGACGAACACTTCGCCCCATTGCGAGAACGGCGTATTGGCCGTGATGGCAATGCTCTTTCGCTCGTAGCGCTCGGCGATCAGTTCGAACAGCACGCTGGTCTCGGCCTGGTCGCGGCGCACATAGCTGATATCGTCCAGCACCAGCAGATCGAAACGATCGAGCTTGGCCAACTCTTGGGCCAGGCGCAGGTCGCGTCGCGCCGTTTGCAGGCGTTGCACGAGCTCGGAACAGCGCACGAACAGGACCCTTCGTCCGGCATCGATCAGAGCGTGCCCGAGGCCACTGATCAAGTGGCTCTTACCAACGCCAGGCGGGCCGAACAAGAGCACGCTGGCGCCGCGATCGAGCCACTCGGTCCCTGCGGCCAGCGCCATCACCTGAGCCTTGGACACGCTGGGCACCGCGGCGAAGTCGAAGTTCGACAACTGCTTGTCCGGGGTCAGCCCCGACTCGTTGCGGTGCCGCTCGATGCGGCGCACTTCGCGCTCGTTGATCTCGTGCTCGAACAGCGCCTCCAGCAGTCGATTGCCAGGCCAGCCCTCACGATCGGACTGGGCACACAGATCGAGGGCGAGCCGCTTGATCGTGGGCAGCCTCAGATCGGTCAGGATGAGGCCCAGACGGCCTTCCAGGGCCGCGCTCATGCTCGCACTCCAAGCAAGGCATCGAAGCCCGCCAGATCGGGCAATTCCACCTTCACGTCCGGCAGCACGCCGGGGCGCGGCGCAAGCAGGGTAGTCAGCGCCAGCAGGTCGGGCAATTGATCGAGCTCGATGAGCTGCTCCAGTTCGGTGGCCAGTTGGGCCTCATGGCCGTCGGCGGCCAACGCGAGCAAACCGACGATGGTCTTGCAGGCGTCGCGTTCACTCAGCTGCGCGTTCAGTCGCTCCCAGGTCTGGCGATAGACCGCACGCGGGAACATTGCATCGCGCAGCACCGAACGTGCGAAGGCGCCGGGCTTGCGCCTGAGCGCTGCGATAAGGTGCCGGTAGTCGATGTCGCGCGGATGGCGCTGCCCGTCGCAGTGGTTCAAGCGCGCACGCTCGAGCACGCACGTGCCACCGAGCCAGCACTCGATGTGGTCGGTGTACAGGCGCACCGTCATGCGCTGGCCGACGAGTTGGCTCGGCGCGCTGTACTGGGCGCCGCGCACGGTGAAGATCGCGTATTTGCTCACCCGTGCAGGCACCTCCTCGTACTCGGCGGTACGCCGCTGCGGCAGCGCGCGCAACGTGGCGCGCTCGACCACCAGGCGGACTGCTACGCGGGCGTTGAGCCGCGCCACGATCGTCGCTACCAACGCCTCGTACGCCGCACGCTCGTCGAAGCAGCGCGAGCCGCGCAGGCGCAGTGCCTGGTCGAGCGCCGTCTTGAGCGAATCGTGACGCGATTCGATCGAGCCGTTCTCCTGCGACTGACCCGGGTTGCAGCGACTCGCGCGCATCTCGTAATGCTTGCACAGCGCGGCATAGCGGCGCGTGAGTTCCAGCTCCTCTGCCAGGTTGTTGAAGGCGGCCGACAGGCTGTCGGTTCGATGTTCCTCGGGTACGCCGCCCAGGCGCCATAGCGCCGATTGCAGTCCGGTGGACAGCGCGATGAAGCTCTCGCCACCCTCGAATACGACGGCGTGGCGCCAGCCCGAGTGGGCAAGCGCGAACTGGTAGATCCGATGCGGGAAGGCAATGCCAGCGATGACCACCTTGAGTTCGTCGCAGACG